>JAAYKD010000007.1 GCA_012522585.1 Bacillota bacterium
CTTCTTGGGCAGTGTGAGTTTCGTCTAAAACTTCTTCTATATCGGCAGGTTCAACAACAAAATCAATTTGTATCTGATTTAAAAGATCCTTTCTTCGCGGTGAATTGCTGGCTAGTATCAATTTGAACAAAATTACACTTCCTTTTTTATTTAATTGTCGAAAAACCTAAAGATAATTATTGCAATAAGCAAGCCCAAAAGAGAGCCCAGATTAAATCGCATCAAAATTTGCAAATCCAATTTTAAAAGAGTTGTATCTACATGAAAGCTATCGGCATTGCCAATTTCCAGGCCCAAACGAGCAAGAGGCAACCATTGACCTATGAAATCTGCCAATAAACCACCTAAAAGCATGCCAATTACAATTGCTAGGACAAGCCACCAACGAGATAGCCTGCGTTTTGTTCTAAACACTTCGCCTCACCTTCGTTTCTCACCAATTTAAAAATGGCGTATTGGTTTATTTTAACATTTTAAACTTTACTAAGCAACTAACGGGAGAACAAAAAAAGAATCTTTTCCTTCTAGAAATTACATCTTATCCGGATTTTTCTAGGGTAAAGCAATTCTTAAGAAGATTTTTAGAAGAGAACAAGGAAAAGTCGCATTTTTCTTGCAGGACTTTTTATCCTCCAAGGTTAAAAAAGTAAAGGAAAGAAGTTTAAGACAAGAAATTTTAAAAAACAAAAAGGAGTGGGTGTTTTGTCACAAATTAAGATCGATCAGATTCTATCTGTCAAGTATTTAAATGGCCTGCCTCTCTGGTCAAAGGACGGGAAATTTTTAGCCTACAAATGGAATGACGGAGGTAAAAGCGACCTCTGGGCGATTTCCTTTGCTCAAGGTAAAGACAAACCCAGTCTGCCTAAAAAAATCACAGAAGCCAGATCCGGTGTGGCTAGTTTTGCCTGGCATCCCAAGAAAAACGAAATCATCTATATTCAAGATGGCAATCTCTTTTTCCAAAATCTGGAAAGCAGTGAAGAAAGTTTAAAACAACTGACCTTTAAGGGTAGCCTAATGGGCCGCTTGGCCTTGGATAAGGAAGGCCATAACCTTGCTGTTACTGATGGAAAAACTATTTTCTTCTACAACTTGATTAAGGATCAATTCAAAGATTTCCAACCAATTGGCGAAGTTTTTGGCGGGCGCTTCAGCCAAACTGTCCATGCTGATTCCTTTGAGTTTAGTCCCAATGGCAAGATGCTGCTGTATACCTGGTTTGACCAAAGCAAAAAACCTTATTTGGCTATTTGCCATCTGGAAAAAGGAAATGTCTGGCGTTCAGCCGGCCACATTTGGCAAATCAGCAATGGGCAATGGCTGGATGACAATCGCTTCATCTACAGACTGGCAGCACCTTTTGCTTACCAGACGGAATATTATCTGAATACAATACCTGCTGAATCAGAATGGGCCGATTATAGCTATTTAAATATCTTTTCCCAGTTTAAACCGGAATCGAAAATAATATTTTCACAAAAAGACGAAGAGCGCAAAGTCAATTTCACTGAGTTTGCTGTAATTCGCCCCGGAGCTCAAGATATACTCTTCGGTTCTGATCGCGATGGCTTCCTCCATCATTACCTGCTCAATCTTAAGAGCATGGAACTGAAGCAGCTGACCTTTGGCAATTGTGAAGATTATGCTCAGGCCGGTGACAGAATAGTCTGGGATCATGAAGGAAAGACATATTTGTATGCCAGTAACCGCAAAAACAGAGTTGAACGTCATATTTGGCAATTAGATCCAGAGAGCGGTCAGGATATCTGTCTAATCGATGATCCTGTGACCAATCTCAACCCGGTATTCAGTCCGGATGGTTCAGCCTTTGTTTACAATCACAGCAACAAATTAGAAAATGCCGATCTCTGGCTTTATGATTTCGAAAGCTCCAGAAAAATAAAACTGACCGAGTCGATGCCCATAGGCTTAAGAGAAAAGCTGGTTGAAAGCGAATTGATCTCCTACAAAGGGGCAAAGGATTGGGATATAGACGGATTTTTATACAAGCCTCAAGATTTTGACCCCAACAAAAAGTATCCTGCAATAGTCTGGGTTCATGGTGGACCAATGAGACAAATGCGGGGCAGCTGGCATCCTTCCTCAACCTATGCTCTATTCTATGCTTTCAATCAATTGCTGAGTTCAGAAGGCTATGTCGTTCTTTCGCCCAATTTTAGAGGCGGCATCGGTTACGGTCGCGATTTCCGTCATGGCCTCTATAATGTCAAAGGCTTAGACGACACCATTGACATCGTCAAAGGTGGGGAATACTTGAAGAACCTAGAATATGTAGACGAGAACAAGGTTGCCGTTTACGGCTTGAGCTACGGAGGCTATATGACCCTCCACTCTTTAGGACAGTATCCTGAAACCTTTGCCTGCGGAATCAATATTGCCGGGCTTTGGGACATCGCTCAATGGGGCTTTTGGATGAGAGAACTATATGGCAATTATCACGGAGACTCCTACTTTTTAGGCGACATGGAAGCAAACCCTCAAGCTTGGGCTTTAGGTTCACCCTGCACTTATAAAGAGAATATAAACAAACCCTTATTGAGCTTACAAGGAACCTTGGATCCTAATGTTGATATAACTCAGCAGGACAAACTGGTCATGGATATGGTGAAATTAGGGAAAAAAGAAGATTTTAGAGCCATCTATTATCCTAAAGAAAGCCATACTTTCCGTTGGCGCCACACCTGGCAAGATGCTTTCCCTCAAATGCTGGAATTCTTTGCTCAGCATTTGAAAATTGATTAGTTTAGTCTCTATTACTGCCTAACAACAAAAACATTTTTTAAAATTTCATACATTTAAACCTCATTTAAAAAAGCAAAAAGCAAACCCGAAGTTGCATAAGATGCAGCTTCGGGTTTATTTCTTTGTTAAAATTTTAATTCAACATTATTAAAATCGATTAGTGATGGTGTTCGTGTCCTAAATAGGCTCCTAAGTTTTTCAGATCTTCTAGATCCTCTTCAGATCGAGCCAAATCCCCAATCTTATAGGCAGAATAGGAATTGGTGAAAACATGACGCCAATTCAAATAATCGGCTATGCAACTGACCTGAACATCAATGATACTATACTGAGGGTCGGTTAGCCGATTACCGCCGACAACAACCAAGCCTATGCGTTTTTCTTGACTGCGCTTAAATTGATCGTTGCGACAATAGAGCTTATCTAAAATCAGCTTCAATTGAGCCGACATCCCCCAATAATAGACCGGAGTACCTAAAATTATGAAATCGGAATCCCAAATCTTTTGGATAGTCCAATTGGTTTCATCTTCTTGAACACAAATACCACCGTTGGTTTTACAGGAATCACAGGCCTGACATGGTGTAATAAACAATTTATTGGCTTCAAGATACTCAATATTTTCTGGTTTTACTTCTTGCTCCAAGCCTTCAATCAGGGCTTTGAGAGCTGTGGCCGTGTTGCCATTTAACCTAGGACTACCTTGAATAAAAAGATACTTCACCTAAATCGCGACCTTTCATTTGACTATTGTAAGGGCTTACCACAATTGGGGCAGAATTTTGCGTTGGGATCACTCAGAGCATGACCACAATGAGGACAGAAAGCAGCCGTAGGCTTTCCTGTGCCGCATTGGGTGCAGAAATTGCCTGTGTTTTCTGTGCCGCATTTCGGACAGGCCCAAGCACCTGCTGCCGGTTGCTGTGTTGCTCCTGCAGCTTGTTGTTGCTCTTGTTGAGCAGCCTGAGCTTGCTGTGCCGCCTGTTGCTGATTAGTCTGAGAAGTTACAGCTGTAAAGCCGCCTGCCGTCTGGTTGGCAATATTCATTCCCATAAAGCCTGCCATAGCACCGCCAGGATTGGAACCTGCACTTTCTAAACCGCGTGCAATGGATCCCTGGACATAGCCTTCACGAATAGTGGCATCGCCTAGCATAGCACCTTGGTTGCGCATGTGGATGAGTTTTTGAGATTCTTCGTCGTAAGAAATGCTGGCTATACCAACTGCTTGAACTTCAAATCCACGGTTTTCGCGCCAATCGTCGTCGAGAATTTCAGCCATGTATTGGCTTAGCTCTACGCTCTTGGAAGGAGCATAGGAAATTCTGGTGCCTTCCATGGACATTCTGTTGATAGCAGCTTGTAAGGCTGACATAAATTCGTTGAAATACTGTTCGTTAATATCGGCAATATCAACTTTATCTTTATCACGAGGAATCGCTTCAGTGTAGAAATGTAAGGGGTCGACTATTTTGATGGAATAGCTGCCGTGAGCTCTTAAAAATAGCTCAGCATTGTAGAAGCTGTCAAAATAGTTAATGGGATTTCTCGTTCCAAATTTGATACCTTTTATTTCTTGTGTGTTGATATAAACAACCTTTTGTTTTCCTGAAGGCATGCCACCGAATTTCACCCTATTCCAGGTGTCTTTTAGTACGTCGCCAAAGGAACCACTAAATAAAGAAGGATTGGTATCTTGGTTGAATGTGTAGTATCCTTCTTCAGCTGTATAGTCGACAATACGACCACCATCTAGAAGAATCATGAATTGATTGGGATAGACATGAATGACTGACCCCTCAGAAATAGTTCCCTCGGTCGGCCTGACATTCAAGTTGCGTCGGTCATCACGACGAGCAATAACTCCGGATGTCATCACGGTAGTATCACTCATAGAATCTGGTTCGATTACTTCTAACCATTGGTCAGACAGTTGACCGCTAACAGTGCTGATAGCTGTACGAATGAGTCCCATATTGCATTCCTCCTTATTTGTAAATATCTGTAAGATTCAGTTCTCTGTAGACTTTGGTTTTTCCTTTAAAAGCAGTAAAATTATAAGGTTAAAAGTGATGAATATATCTAAAATTTAGGTTTTGCCCGCCATAAGTCGGTCAAAAAGACTAAATCTCATTTTTCGTTGATTTATGCCAAGACAGAGAATCATTGCTCTAAATTAAATTATACATTGAAACGGATGGTGATGACATCCCCATCCTTGACGGGATATTCTTTACCTTCCAAGCGAACTAAGCCTTTTTCCTTACACTTATTAAAACTGCCGTGTTCTTTCAGGTCATCGTAAGCCACTACTTCCGCTCTGATAAAGCCTCGCTCCATATCGCTGTGTATTTTACCTGCTGCTTTTCGTGCGGGTAAATCCTGATCTATGGTCCAAACCCTGACTTCATTTTCACCAACCGTAAAAAATGATATTTGCCCTAAAAGTGCATACATCTCTCGGGCCAAACGATAAGCACCAGTCTCCTTTAAGCCCAAATCTTCCATAAAGAGCTCTCTGTCTTCAGGAGGGAGTTCGGCGATTTCTCCTTCGATTTTAGCGCTGAGCAGAAGACGGCCATAACCTTGCTCTTTGATTGCTTTATCTAACTCTTCTTGATTTTTATAACTCCGATTTTTAAAGCTCTCTTCATCTGTGTTGATTACCACTAGCTGAGGCACCTGGCTGAAGAAAGAGTAATGTTTGATCGCATCTGCTTCTTCTTCTGATAGCTCGACGCTATGCAAAGGCTGTTCTTCTTCTAAAGCCTGCAAATACTTTTCCAAAGCATTTTGCTCTAACCTGTGCTCAGGCGTGATCTTCTTACCATTTTGAATCCGTTCAATCCGTTTTTCAAGAAAATCCAAATCTGCCAAATAGAGCTCAGCATTTAAATTATTGAAGTCCCGCAAGGGGTCTAAATCACCGTCAAGATGCTCCACATTTGCATCATCAAAAGCTCTAATTACATGAACAAGGGCATCCACTTTGCGTACATTTTGTAGAAACAAATTGCCTGAACCTAATCTATCGCTTTTCAAGCCTGGCAAATCGGTTATTTCCAATTGAGCATTGACCACTCGTTTAGATTTATAAATCTGTAAAAGATGATCTGCCCTGACATCCGGCACTTGAGCCATACCCAGATTTGCATCCATTTTACCGCTATAAAACTGGGAAGTTTCTAAATTGTTTCCAGTTAAAAGATTGTACAAAGTTGTTTTACCAGCCAAAGGGAGCCCGACTAAACCAATTTTCATTTATTTACACTTCCTAGAATCTATCTGAATTTATTTCAAAAAATTAACCGCATTTTGTTTGCGTGGTCTGGCTTCTGGCAATGGTCCTTCAGGATAACCTAAGCTCAAGGAAAAAACAGGAGTAAACTGGGCCGGCACCTCTAATTTGTCTTTGAGCAAGTCCATCTGGCCGTCTCTAAAGGCATTCATAAATGAAGCAATATAACAACTAGCAATGCCTAAACTATGAGCAGCTAAAGCCATTTGAGTGACTAAATTGCCACAGTCACTCATCCCATAGACCCGACTCAAATCGGCCGAAACAATGAGAACAGTGGGGGCTCTGTAGAAGTTATGGGTCTTTTCATCCAAACCTCTTTTGACTATTTCTGGGTCGTCGGATTGGCGCAATTTTTCTTTGTTTTTTTCAACGATCCAGCTTAGAATTTCTTGATTTTGAACCACGGTAATATGCCAAGGCTGAGAGTTGTTGGCACTGGGTGCTATCAACCCTGCTTGGAGAATCAGTTCAAGCTCTTCCTCTTTGATTTGTTTCGGCAAAAAGGCTCGAACACTACGTCTGGTCTGAATATTCTTTAAAACTTCATTCATCTTATGTCCTCCCTTTAGATAAGTTTACTACTTTAAAGAAGCTTTTACTTTTTGCAAAAATCCCAGTACATCCTCCTCTTTCGTCGCCCAAGATGTGACTAAACGAACGACCGTATGATTCATATCTTCTTTAGCCCAGATTTCAAATTGAGCGAATTTCGACAATTCCTTTAGATGCTCATCTGGGAAAATGGGGAAAATCTGATTGCTCGGAGAATCGATCAGAAATTTTATACCCAATTCTTTTAATCCATCCTGAAGTTTACAGGCCATAGTATTAGCATGAAGAGCAATGCGCAAATACAAATCGTCTTGCATCAGTGCCAGATATTGAACTCCTAAAAGGCGTCCTTTAGCCAAAAGACCTCCTCTTTGCTTGATGCTATAGCGGAAATCCTCAGTCAAAAGAGGGTTAACAATGACCAAGGCTTCACCGAAAAGGGCACCGTTTTTAGTTCCACCAAGATAGAAGGCATCGGTCACTCTGGGTAAATCTTCCGGCTGCAAATCATTGTTGCGAGAAGTCAGAGCTGCTCCTAAACGGGCGCCATCTAAATATAAATACAAATTGTTCCTACGGCAAAAGCCGTAAAGTGCTGTCAGTTCATCCAATCGATAGACCGTGCCCAGCTCAGTAGAGTTGGATATAAAGACGATCTTAGGCTGAACCATATGCTCGTCTTTATGCTGGTCTAAAACCGGTTGAATTAACTCAGGTGTTAATTTACCATCCGCTGTAGCTACAGTTAAAATTTTATGACCAGTAGCCTCGATAGCACCTGTTTCATGAACATTGATATGTCCTGTTTCCGGAGCTATGACAGCTTGATAAGGTTTAAGCCAAGAGCTCAGAGCAGTTAAATTTGTTTGAGTACCTCCGGTCAGAAAATGAACTTGTGCTGTCGGACATGCCACCCTTTGCTTGATCAGATTAGCTGCTGCTTTGGAAAATTCATCCAGACCATATCCTGGGGTCTGCTTGAAATTCGTCTCTGTTAAAGCTTTCAAAACTTGAGGATGGGCACCTTCGCTATAATCGTTAAGAAAATAATACATGGATATCTCTTCTTTCTGAAATTTTAAGGGAGTTTAAAACCATATTGCTCCAAGACTTTCAAAGGGAAAGTCATCCGAACCGTTTTTAAAGGGTCAACAATTTGACAGATGGCCAGATTAGCCAAAAGGGACATGAGCATTCCACTTTTATTGTCATCCTGTTTGGTTGCATCCATGATAAAATCATGCATTTTATGGGTTGCCATCAAAGCTGCTTCATCTAGGGTTTCGGCCGACTGGATAGTCATAATTTCACCTTGGAAATCTAAAAAAGGCGTTGGTAAATTTTGCCCTTTGATCACGGTAACTCTGGTTAAAACCCTACCTCTGCACTCAAGACCGCAAATTAAAACTTCACCATCTCCCATCAGAGCGTGTAAATCGCCCAGGGCAAGCAAGGCTCCTTGAACATTTACCGGAAGATAGAGGGTGCTGCCAGCTTGGATCAAGCTGCAATCCATATTGCCTCCATGTTCACTGGGAGTGTCTGTAGGTATTTCTAAATTATCGGCAGGAGCTGTTCCGATAACCCCAATCATAGGTTTCTTTTTCAACATGAGATGTTTATCGAAAGAAAAAGTATCTCCTGAAATATTAAAAAATTTGAGCTCCCTTTTATCGATTTTTCCAACCAAAGCACCATGAGTCAAAGATGAGCGCATAATTCCTGTTGGTGCTGTTTCTATTTCCAGAATTTCTACTTTGAGTAGGTCTCCTGGGTTTGCCCCTCTAACAAAAAGAGGCCCCGTGGCAGGATTTGCCAGAGTGCCTTGAACTTCTACATCATCTTGTGAAATAATA
>JAAYKD010000045.1 GCA_012522585.1 Bacillota bacterium
ATTATGGTATATATATTAATTTTAAATTTGGGTTTAAAACGAGCTAAATGAAATGCTGTTGAAAATCAAAAAAATTAGCCTATTCGAAATTTGTTTAAGCAGGAGGCCACTATGAAAACTTTAAAATTTTTACATCTGAGCGATACCCATTATGTTTGTGACAAGGCCAGTGATTTTGTCAAAAATCTTTATGCGACCTACAACACCAAAGAGAACATGATAAGAGAGCTGAAGAATCTGCCGCCAGTTGACTTTGTCCTTCTGACCGGAGACATTGTTCATGATGGGGAAGCCGAAGATTATAGGGGGTTTAAAGAGTTACTCCTAGAGCATCTGCCTGATGTGCCGATCTTTACCAGCTTAGGTAATCACGACTTAAGGCCCCAGTTCTACCAGGGCTTTTTAGATATAGATAAAGGCAACGAGCCTCATTTGTCGGTTGATTATTTTGATGATCTGAGAATTATAACATTGGACAGCGCCTTCGATTATGGTATGGAGGGTTTGATCTCAGCTGCTCAAGTAGAATGGCTGGCTGATGTTCTGAAAGAGCCTTATGGTCGAGGCACATTCATTCTAACTCATCATCCTTTTCTGGCACCGCTAGAAAGAGCTGCAGCAAAATATGCTCCTGGTTTTACTGAAATTATCGCCAATAGTGATGTCATAGCTTTTTTTAACGGTCATGTCCATCATAATAACTATGGTTATTTTTTAGGCCTGCCTCATATTACTTCCGAATCCATAAGTTTTGGCATAACAATGGACGATCAATGGTCAATTTATACAAATAGAACAGGCTACAGTCTCTGTACTCTTGAAGGCAAGAATATTAGTGTAGCTGTAAAAATACAGGACCATTATTTTACCGAGCTGCGAAGAAAAGGCAATGAGTGGTCTTAAAACCGTATATGGCAAAGAAAGAACCACCCCCTAAAAACAGGAGGTGGTTTTTATATGAAAATAGGAAACTAAATTTCTATTTACCGGACAAATGACTCAGTAAAGTGTTTGTTTTAATCTAAAAAAATATGTATTTTGAGTTTTGAAATGTTTAAGGCTTTTTGAATTTTGAAATCATGCCATGGTGAGTTAGCGAGTTGTTGATTTCCGATCAGCGATTGTATCTTGAAAATGCATAATATTTCATAAAAAGAGGGAAAAAGCAGACTTACAAATAAACAAATAGTATATAAAAAAACTATTCGTTTAAATCTAAGCTGCAATTGCCCAAATACGTCAGTTATCTTTCAATTTCCATCCAGTTTCCTATGATCAACTATTTATATTTGTCGATAATATCTTCGTAAGAGTCCAAATAATTGAATTTCGGCTTAAAGGCTACCGAGTTCAAACCCATGGCCTTATCGATAGCTTCAGAAATTCTATCGGCCAAATAATTGTTTTCTTTGATTATTTTATTTAAAGGCTTGGTGTCATAGATTATTTTTGTTATGACTTCCGTTTCGTAGATATAAGGAGTTTGATTTCCTTCCACGTTAAAAGCATAGCCGGTTCTGTCTTCTTTACTCTTAGTGTTCTTTTTACTGGCCAGAGGTTTGAGATAAGAATCAGAAAATCTTCTTAAAAGCTTGGCATATTCCAAAGCAGAGTCTAAATTCATAGAGTTTTGATCGTCGATTTTAATCAGCAGCTCTTTTTTTGCTTCAGCAATGCTCTCGGCTAAATCGGCTTTCTCCAAAAATAAATCCTGTAAAAGCACAGTTAGTTTGGGAATATCAATTTCAGCGTGATCTTCGAATTCCACTTCGATTGTTTCGTCCTTGGCATTCTGATAGGATGCAGATTTTTTGTGATGCTCGACAACAGAATATATTTTAGAGTTCATATTATAGTGAGACAAATTTATCAAGTCTTCAATTGTTCTATCCAGGAAGTTGGCATATCTTCCCGCTTCTTTCATTGTGATCTTATCCATTTCGTCAACTCCTAATAAAAATCATAACAATTTGTAATCATCTTATCTTACCATATGAATGTAAAAATGGAGTTACAGCCCAGTTACATTCTGATTACATCCTTTTCAAGAATTGAGGCCAATGTCGACAAAAATGTTAATTTCCTTGGTCCGGAAGCAAGAGTTCTGTTCCCTAGAGTATAATTGACTTGTTAAGAGAAAATATGGTGAAGTTAAAAAGATGCAATCAGCTAAGGCGTCAATTGGAAAACCGTTTTGAAAAAATCCGGTAATGAGTTTTACTTCATCAAATACTTTTTGAGAAGAATGAGTAATTTCGTAAGGGGTTAAGTATGAGTTATAATATAAAAGTCCTAATAGATTTTGTGGTCTTAGCCATTGTCTATAGATATGTCTTTCTTCAGAGATGGCAGGCCCAAGGAAAAGCAAGTTTATTTGTCAAGACAATCATGTTTGTTTATATATCGCTGGTTTTGTCTGTAACCTTAATGCCAATCGTTGTTTCTCTGCCTTTTATTTTCAGTCATCCTTATAGACCGATGAACCTAATACCTTTTGTTGATTATATTTTGGGCAGGGGGGATACAGTGCGCCAGATTGTGCTCAATGTAATAATGATGATGCCTTTCGGCTTTCTGCTGCCAATTGTGAAAAAGCAGAATATATTTTCCTGCCTATTTTGGACATTTTTATTTAGCTTGAGTATTGAACTGTTGCAGCCGTTGATAGATGGTTTTCGTGTTGCCGATATAACTGACATAATCACCAATACTCTGGGAGGTCTTCTGGGATATTTGTTGTATCTGGTGTTCAGGCCTTTAATAAGTAGAATTATGCTTAAATTAGAGTAATCAGGAGTCAACTATGATATAATTAATAGAAGTAAAATCTGAGAAGATTTTCCGATAGAGTTTTCTCTAAGTAGAAATGGCTTCCCCAGTAAACATCTAAAGTGTTAAAAATATATAAAAGGAGTGGATCTTAATGAGCGTAAAAATAATAACTGACAGTACTAGCTATATTGAGAGAGAAGTTTTAAATGATTTAGATATCGGGGTCATATCACTATATGTTTCTTTTCCTGATCGAAGCATCAGGGAAGTAGATATAGAAAATCAGGAATTTTATGAAATATTGAAAGACCAGGGAATACCCCTTTCCTCCCAGCCTACTCAAGGGGAATTATACGCAAGTATGGTAGATGTCGTCTCTAAAGGCCACGATCTTTTATGCATACTTCTGTCTTCAGACATGAGTGGGACATACAGCAGTGCTTGTAGCGTTAGGGAGCAGGTATTGGAAGAGTATAAAGATGCCAAGATACATATTTTAGATTCCAGATCCAACTCCATGCAGCTGGGCTTTGCGGCAATAGTAGCTGCAAGGGCAGCCCAGGAAGGAAAACCTTTAGAAGAAGTTATCAGGATTGCCGAAGATAATATTAAGAGGAGTAGATTTTTGTTCATACCTGAGAATTTGGAATACCTGAAAAAAGGTGGAAGAATAGGTGGTGGAAGCGCCTTAATCGGCAATATTCTCAAGATCATACCAATATTAACTGTAGAAGACGGCCAAACAGCCGTTTTAAAAACAGTCAGAACTAAAGCCAGGGCGATTAAGGCAATGCTGGAAAAAATGCTGGAAGACAATGTTAAATCAGCAATCGAAGAAGTCGTAGTCCACCATATTAATTGCTATGAGCAAGCAGCACAATTAGCCGGCAAGATAAAAGAAAGCCTAACTATTGATGTGCCTATTGTCGATATAGGTCCTGTCATAGGCTTGCATGTAGGGCCGGGAGCCATTGGTATTGTCTACTATACCAAGGATGAAGTCGGGCTTTAAGGCAGTAAGAAAGAAGGATATGTTTTAAGCATAGGGAGGTGATTCGACTTGATATTTGGCCTTTATGAACAAGTTTTGGATGAAAAGACAAAAAAACAATTGGAAGATTTCCAGTACAAGACGTTTCGCCATATTGACGCAAGTGAAATTGCCAATGTTTTTTCGGTAGCTCTGGAAAGAAATATTAGAGAAGCGTTAGATAAAGCTAAAAACAACAATGAGAGGCTTGCTATTATCAATGGAGTTAGAGCTTTAGTTGATGAAGATGCTTCGGGCTTTCAAGATTTCTTACAGTTGTTATCACTTCACTTTGATAAAAATGAGCTGGCTCAGATAAATCAACATCGTCCTAAAACCTCCATTGCTTTGAGTACTCTTTTTACTGGATTCAGCGGCCCAACTCTTGAAAGTGAATTAAAACGGGAAATAAGAACTGCTGATAGCATTGATTTTTTAGTTTCTTTTATTAAGTTTAGCGGTCTCAGGCTCATCTATGATGATTTAGTCGAATTTACTAAAACAAAAGAGCTAAGAATCATTACCACCTCCTACATGGGTGCTTCCGATTATAAAGCAATAAAGATGCTCGCTGAGCTGCCTAATACACAAGTCAAGATTTCCTATGATAAGAAAAGGACTAGGCTCCATGCCAAGGCTTATTATTTTTATAGGGAAACAGGATTTAGCACTGCTTATATTGGTTCATCAAATATCTCAAATCCTGCTCTATCTAGTGGGCTAGAGTGGAATGTGAAACTGTCTCAATATACTTCTCAGGATGTTTTGGCCAGTATAAGCAAAGCTTTTGATTCTTACTGGAATGATGAGGAATTTGAGCTTTTTAATCCCGATAAAGAAGAAGATCATCAACAATTGAAGGTTTCCTTAGAAGAAACAGAAGAATCGACCTTTCAGCTATTCTTTGATTTACATCCCTACTCCCATCAAAAAGAAATTTTGGAAGATTTACAAACAGAAAGAGAACTCTTCGATTCTTATAAAAATTTGATTGTGGCAGCCACCGGCACAGGTAAAACAATGATAGCTGCCTTCGATTACAAGGAACAAAGGCTCAAGGGCATAGATAAGCTGCTTTTTATAGCCCACACAAAAGAGATTCTGCAACAAAGTCATGTTACATTTAAAAATGTGCTGAGGGAGCAGAATTTTGGCGAGCTTTGGGTAGATCAAGAGCGACCACGAGAATTCAACTATGTCTTTGCATCAATTCAGACACTAAACGCCGGAGAAAAATATAAAGATTTTGCAGCTGACTATTTCGATTATATTGTGGTAGATGAAAGTCATCACTCTGGTGCCAGGTCCTATGTGAAAATTATAGACCATTTTAATCCTAAAATACTTTTAGGTCTAACTGCAACGCCTGAGCGGATGGATGGCATAGATATCTTGCCTCATTTTAATAATCGCTTGGCTTCGGAAATACGTTTGTCGGGGGCAATAAACAGAAAGCTGTTGAGCCCATTTCATTATTTTGCAGTAACCGACAATATTGATCTACAGCATTTAAAATGGAGCCGAGGTGGCTATGAAATTAGTGAACTGGAAAATGTTTACACGAAATCAAAAATTAGAGTTCAACTCATTTACGATGCTTTAAATAGATATATCACCAATCTTGCAACTTTTAAAGCATTGGGTTTTTGCGTCAGTATAGCTCATGCAAATTTCATGGCAGATTCATTTAATCAAATGGGAATAAAATCTGTGGCTCTACATTCACAAGTTAAGCGGAATCTAATAAGGCAAAAAATTGAGGATCTGAAAAAAGGACTTATCAATTGTATTTTTGCAGTAGATCTGTTTAATGAAGGTGTGGATATTCCTGAGATAGATACAGTTTTATTTTTACGTCCGACAGAATCTCTAACTGTATTTACTCAGCAATTGGGCCGAGGGCTTAGACTCAGCGATGGTAAAGAAGTTTTAACCGTACTTGACTTTATTGGGCAAGCTCATATTAATTATGATTTTTCTTTTAAATTTAGAACTCTGATCGGCCCTACCAGTAGAGGGATAAATCATGAGATAGTTGATGAGTTCCCCAATCTACCAGCAGGTTGTCATATCCATTTAGAAAGGATAGCCAAAGAACATATTTTGCGCAATATTAAGGCCTCTAATTTTAGGGTTAATGATTTGCGCAGGATGCTCTTGAACTTTAGATATAATTTTAGTAATCAATTGAACCTGAAAAACTTCCTCGACAACTATGGTATCGACAAACATCAGTTTTATTCATCCTATTCTTTTTACAAATTATTGGCAGAAACAAATCTGAAAGGTCAATACTTAGCTATAAATGAAAAGCTTTTCAAACATGCCCTAAGAAGATTTGCTAATCTGAATGCAACGGGTCTTTTGATCTTTGCCCGTAAGCTCCTGAGTGGGGAGCTTGATTTAAATAATCTGGGGGAAAAAGAAAAACTAAAACTTGGCATGCTTCATTACACTTTGCAACATGAAAAACCTCAAAAAAGCTATGTGGCTTCTTGGCGCAGCTTGGTTCAGAACAATCAAGATATTGCAGACGAAATACTCGAGATTATCGATTACAATCTGCTAACTCGCAAGATAAAAACTATTGCTTATGAAGAGCTTGACATTCCTTTGGAAATTTATGCATCTTATACTATAGATCAAATCATGGTTGCTTTCGGCAAAACTACCGAAGAAAAACGCTATTCTTTCCGTGAAGGTGTTCTTTTTGTTAAAGAAAGAAATACAGATATTTTCTTTATTACCATCAATAAAAGTGAAGCAGACTATTTGCCTTCAACCATGTACAACGATTATGCTATCAACAGTCAATTGTTCAGCTGGGAGTCTCAGAGCACTACAAGTATTGAGAGTCCTACAGGGCAAAGATATATAAATGACAGAAGGGAAGAACATCGATTTTTGCTCTTTGTCAGAGAAAACAAAAGGGAATATGGTCAAGCTGCACCTTATATTTTCTTAGGGCGAGCCAGGTATGTTTCTCATCAAGGGAGCAGGCCGATCAAGATTATCTGGGAAATGCAGCATGCAATCCCCGAGCGCATTATACGTCAATCTCATTTGAGAGCAATTGAATAAGTTTTTAGCGAGGTTTAAATTATGAAAGTGGTTAGGGTTGCTGCGGCAATTATTTGCGATTCTTTGCAGGAGAAGCAGAGTATTCTAGCTGTTGCCCGGGGCAGCGGTGAATTTCAAGGCTGGTGGGAGTTTCCCGGTGGTAAAATTGAGGAGGGCGAAACAGCTGAGCAGGCGGTAGTGCGGGAGATCAAAGAAGAGTTGAATGTGGATATTCGGCTGGGGGAACTCTTGAGTATTATAGAATATGACTATCCAGAATTTAAATTGATCATGCATTGCTTTTGGGCTGAAATCTTAGGAGAGCAAAATATTGTTTTGAATGATGCCCAAGAATCTAAATGGCTTAATAAAGAAAATTTAAAGGACCTGAAATGGTTACCGGCAGATATAGCATTGCTGGATAAAATTGAAGAAAAGCTTAAATAAAAAAAGGCTGTAGCAAAACACAATTAGCTACAGCCTTTTTTATTCTATATTGCAATCAATTCAGATCTTTGGGTCTGTTTCTATACATAAAGGCATTTAAGCCGGCAAAATATAGGATACAGGCCCCCAGCACAGCCCAGAGCATGGTTGCAGATTGGGGAGCTATGCCTACCATTAAAAGCATGGGAAAGCCTAAAATAATTGCCACAGAGCTGCCAATTACTAGGTTGTTAGAGGCTGGGGTTTTAAAGATCGGGTCAACTTCTCTGAGTAAGATTATCCCCGTGCTAACAGTTCCGGTCATCATGCCATACATGGAGAGCATTCCTTCGATAAAATAATCGGGATAAATTATTTTTGCCATGAAAATATTATACAAAAGGACAATTATTCCGCCAATTGTGGTCATGATTAAGAAAGGTATCAAAAGGTGCTTCAAATCTTCAATATTGATAGCACAAATACTGGCTGCTATCATCAGGTCGAAGGCCGTTCCCGAGATTCTGTTGAGCATATAATTGTTGGTATATTTTCTTTTCATCAGATTAAGACTCTGTAGGGTAGAAAGACCCCTTCTTGTCAGTAAAGCTAAAGAAGAACCGATCAGGAAATTAAAACCCCAGATCAGAGGTATGACGGATTTTCCGATTCCTACTAAAAAGGGAGTATTAGCGATGAACGAAGTGATGCCCCAAGCAGAAAAATAAGTAGTCAGATAGACGATTAAAACGAAAGCAACTTGGATTGTAAATTTATCCACAGCTTCGGTCAGAGGAATTTCATTGAGATCACCCATAGGCTCCTGAATTTGATCCTGCTTTGCTTGTTCCTCATGACCAATTGTTTTTCTGCTGCGACGAGCAAAAAGATTTAAATAAAAGATTCCGCCTATACTGGCCCAGAGCATACCCATGGTAGCTATTGCCAGCCCAAAAGCTCTGCCTCCTTGAAAGCCGAAGGTTTGTTCATACATATTACCAACGCTAAAAGCTTGGCCGGGGCCCTGTCCAAAACCCATGGGCAAGATAATGCCGCTTGCTGCAAACAATTTTGGATAGATAGTAAAGCTTAAGAGTAACATGGTAACAATTCCGACAATGCCCTGCAAAAGATAATTGCTGACAATAAAAGCGCCGCTATTGATGCCATCTTTGGCCCCTCTTTTTCCTTTGGGGTTTTCGCTGGCGACTGGGGCTCTTAAGCTTAAGGCTATGAAACCTATAGCAGTCATATGATAGGTTAGGCCTTCTAAAAAAGATAAATCTAAATTTAGCCAACCCATGCTCTTCAGGAAAAGTCCTATAAAGCCGCCAATGACTGAGGTGGGCAGGAGAGAAAGCCTGATTATTTTAATTTTTCTTCTCAATAAATTGCCAAAAAGAATAGCGAAAGTTAGAAAGCCTAGCTGAATTACTCCATGCCAGAGGCCTTGGTTAGATGCTGAAAAATCCATGGGATTCTCCTTTCATGTTCCTTATTGTTTCAAATACTAAGATATATTTGTAGGCAGAGCGAACTGTTTGACTTTTGACTTCCCAGACCTCATTGTCGGGCTTGGCAATTTGTAGGGTTTTAGGGCCATGAACGACTATTTTTATAATGGAATCAAAGCTGAATTCATATTCTTTTTGCTGCTCTTTGTCTTTTTCATTGAGCAGGTTATAAAAGACTAGGCGGTCTCGATAAAGAGCTATCTTGCCTTCTCCTTTGATAATCGATCTTCTGGCCTTTTCTGAAAGAATTAAAACCTGATCACTATCCAAGAATATGGGCTTGCTATCATCATAATCATCTTCAAAAATTCGTTTTTCCGATAATATTTCCGGTAAAACTTCCCTTTGCCAATTATACCAAAGCCCTACATTGTCAAAAAACTTATCTTTGTCCAGCAGTTCTTTGGAATTGGCATCAGCAGCTTCAAAAAATCCGTATTCATTATATCTTACCCTATAACCGCAATTTTTGCATGCAAAGAAATCTCCATGACTTTCCAGTCTGTCCAGTTCCCGGCAATATGGGCAGATAAAGAGTACGAGTTCTAGATGTTCGGCCAGTCTTTTGCCCAGATAGGCTATTTTGTTTTCCCTTTGATGTTCAAAGGCATCTACAGATAAGTATTTAGTTATAATATCATATATTTCTTCCCAGCTCATCTTGACAATTTCCTCAGAGCTCAGATACTTGACGACTCTTCCGGTCATCCTTCCTCTTCTTAAGCTCCCAGACCAGCGAGGGTCGGTCAAATAAGCTCCGTCTAGTCTGTATAAGATTAAGGAGCACTTAAATTGTTTTAAGAGCTTTCCCGTAGAAGGTGAAATATAAGTGGGTAGACCGCTGAAAGAACGATTGCCCTCAGGAAACAAGCCTACCAGTTGACCTTCTTGTATAGCTTCTCGCATCCGCCTTAAAGAGGTTAAGTCGAGTTGCGATTTGACTATGGGAATAGGGTTGACCAGCCAAGTTAAAATTTTACTGATGATCCCTAATCTAAATATATGGTCGCTAGCCACAAAGAAAATGGGTCTGTTAAAACTAGCGGCTACATATAAAGGGTCTAAGGTAGCATTATGATTGGCCAAGATGAATGCTGCTTCGCCTTGGGCTAAATCTTTCATAGGTTCGGGCCGATAACCATGGAATAGATATAGATAGGCCATAATAAAAGGCCGGACCAATGCGAAAACAATAGAATAGCGTTTTTTTCTCATATGAATCTCCTGAGCTCACAATTTCTAAATAGCTTGTTGGTTTTTGTAATTTATTCAGCAAATAGAACATTACTGTTGTTTATCCTTCATTGAGACGGTTTTTCTTCAAAAATTGCAGGGAAAGTGTGGGTTTGAGTCGAAAATTGCTGTATTAAAGCCTTGATTTTAATTTTTGCTGATTTTTTGTTTTAGCTTCTCAAAGTGGCTTTTAACCGATCAGGTTTGGCAATAATTTCAAGTGCTTCCAAAACATTTGATGTTTTATTTTAGCATTAAACTGAAGAAATGAAAACTGCTTTGCTAAATATGATTTTTTTGTTTCTAATTTAATTTCCATTTTGGTTGCAGATATTCCTTTTTAAATAAGAGTAATAAATAGGGTGATTTCATGCATGACAATACTGAAACTCCAATAAAAAATTTAGCTAGGATAATCGTCGACAGAAGAAACTTACTTTTTCTCTTCTATTTTATTGCCATTATCTTTTGCTTGTTTTCGATTACTTGGGTTGAAATAGAAAATGATATAGTCAATTACTTAGATGAGACGACCAAAACCAGGCAAGGCATTGAGATTATGGAGACTGAATTCACTACCTTTGCCATGGCAGACTTGATGGTCTCCAACATTCCCTATGCTACAGGAGAAATATTGGCTGAACAAATAGAAAACATCGATGGGGTATCCACTCTCATGTTTGAAAACAACGAGAGTCATTTTAAGGATACCTCAGCTTTGATGATCATCATATTCGATGGGGAAGAAAAAGACCCACGCGTTTTGCAAGCCCTGGATGATATTCATATGACTGTTGCCGGATACGATTATTCACTTGCTACTGAAGTGGGTGTTGATCCGGCAACTGAGCTGACCAACGATATGACTATAGTTGGTATTTTAGGGGTCGCTATTGGCATACTGGTTTTGCTCTTCACTTCTAAATCATATATCGAAATTCCTATCTTGTTGATGACTTTTGGCGTGGCTGCGCTTTTAAATATGGGAACAAACTTCGCTTTAGGAAAAATTTCCTATATTTCAAATTCAGTCGGGGTAGTTTTACAATTGGCTTTGGCCATCGACTACGCCATCATTTTAATCCATAGGTTTACTGAAGAATACGAAGTTCTGCCAGCTCGAGAAGCTGCCATTGAAGCCTTGTCAAAAGCTATACCCGAAATAGCTTCTTCTTCTCTGACTACCATTGGCGGTTTGGGGGCCTTAGCCTTCATGAATTTTGGCATTGGTTTAGATTTAGCCACTGTCATGATCAAAGCAATTTTATTCAGCATGTTGTCTGTTTTCACCTTGATGCCTGGTATCTTAGTCGTCTCGAGCAAGCTCATGGATAAAACCAGACACAGAAGCTTTGTTCCTTCTGTTGCTATTATAGGAAGATTCTCTATTAAAACCAGATACATAATTCCTCCTATTTTCGTGGTAGTTTTGGTTGCTGCTTTTATCTTTTCGTCTAAATGTCCCTTCCTATTTTCAATGACTGATATTAGGGGCAATAGAATCAGCGAGACTCAAATGGCAGCTGACAGGATTGAAGAAAACTTTGGCCATAACAATATGCTGGCTTTGGTTGTCCCTTCCGGCGATTATAAAAAAGAAAAAGAGCTGGTGCAAATTCTGGAGGGCTATGCCGAGGTGGATTTGGTTACAGGCTTAGCCAATACGGAAGCCATGGGGGGCTATATGCTAGGAGACCCCTTGACTCCGCGCCAGTTCGCCGAGCTGATTGATTTAGACTACGAAGTCGCTCAGCTATTATATTCAGCCTATGCTCTAAACGACCAAGCTTATGGCAATGTGATAAGTGGCATCGGTCATTACAAGGTCGCCTTAATCGATATGTTTCAATTTCTCTACGAGGAAGTCGTGCAGGGCTACTTGGCTGTGGAAGACGAATTAGTCGCAGATTTGGAAGAAGCCAATAAACAATTGAGTTTTGCTGAAAAACAGATGGTGGGAGAGAATTATAGCAGAATTATCTTGGCAATCAACTTGCCGGAAGAAAGCCCAGAAACTTACGATTTTATCCATAGAGTTTACGCCGAAGCTTCGGAATTCTACCCCTATGAATCAATATTTTTAGTAGGGGAATCTAGCAATGCTCTGGATTTATCCCTGACTTTCGACAATGATAACTTAATTATTTCGATTCTCTCGGTGCTCTTTGTAATTATTATTCTAACCTTTACCTTCCAATCGGCAGGTTTACCCTTTATCTTGATTTCAGTCATCCAAGCTTCAATTTGGATAAACTTTTCTTTCCCCTATCTAAGAAACCAAGGCCTTTATTTTCTCGGCTTTTTAATCGTTACATCTATCCAGATGGGAGCCAATATCGACTATGCCATCGTCATAACCAGTCGCTTCTTTGAATTGAAGAAAGAAATGAGCTCTGAAGAGGCTATTATCCAGGCTCTGGACCAGGGCTTTCCAACGGTCATCACCTCAGGTACTATTTTGGCTGTTGCGGGCAATTTAATTGGCTTGGTCTCCACCGATGGAGCTACTGCCGTTTTAGGAGCTTATCTAGGCCAAGGTACTATTATTTCTATTATCTTGGTTATTTTTGTTTTGCCTCAGCTGCTCTATCTAGGTGATAGAATCGTTGAAAAAACTTCCTTTAAAATAAAAGGGCCTGAGCTGCCTCAAAGGCAAAAAGGCAGAGTTCAGGTAGACGGTCACATCAAGGGCTATGTTGTGGGCAAAGTTGAAGGCCAATTGCATGGAACCATCGAGGGAGAAATTAGACCCTTGGAAGGAGGAAAAGACCATGAAAAGAAATAGTTTGTTGAAAAGAATCGTTTCACTTATCTTGATTCTTTCTCTGGTTTCCCCCTTGATAAGGGTTAGGGCAGAAAATTCTGCAGACAATACAATCTATATTTCGAATAAATACGATTTGATTCAATTGGCCGAAGATTGCTCCTTTGATTTATGGTCTCAGGGAAAAACTGTAATTTTGAGCAATGATATCGATTTGGGCAATCAGGAGTTTCGACCAATCCCTATATTCAATGGTACTTTTGATGGTCAAAACCATCTGATTAAAGGCCTCTATATAAGTGCCGAAGGCTCTAATCTAGGCTTCTTCCGCTATTTAGGCGAAGAGGGAAAGATTAAAAATTTGAAAGTCCAGGGGCAATTGGAGCCCAAAGGCGATAAAAATACTATTGGCGGCTTGGTGGGGAACAACAGTGGCTTGATCGAAAACTCCTCGTTTTTAGGCATGGTCAACGGAAAGGAAAGAATCGGAGGCTTGGTCGGTTGGAACAACGCTTCCGGCCGGATAGTTAATTCTACCAGTAACGGACTCATCTATGGAGATGATCTTATTGGCGGCATAGCGGGTTATAACGGGGGCACAATCATCAGAGGGCGCAATCACTCCAGTGTCAATACAACTGTTGTCGAGCATAAACTGGACCTGGAAGATTTTACCATAGAGAATATAAATCCTATGAAGGTTTTTTTAGATGCTACAGATATAGGTGGTATCGCTGGGCTCAACACAGGTATTATTCAAAGCTCCAGCAATCATGGAACTATCGGTTACCCACATGTAGGCTATAATGTAGGTGGGATTGCCGGGCGGCAGTCAGGCCTGATTCAAGAATGTACCAATTATGGCCAGATTTACGGTCGCAAAGAAGTTGCCGGGATTGTCGGCCAGATGGAGCCTCATATTAACAGGAGTATCGAAGCTTCAAGGTTGGATGATTTGCAAAGAGAGTTGGATAAGCTTCAAGTCAATATAAACAGTTTGATTGGTTCGGGCAAGGGCACTATGGGTGGCATAAGTGATGACTTGCTGCAGATGGAAGAGGGTATCAGAGAGAGCAAAAAGTATGCTCAAATCATGATCGACCAGATTGAGGAGATGCTAAACAAAGACATCGAGGAAATCAATAAAATTAGCGTAATCGGAGTTGAAACTCTAGAACATCTCTATGAGATTTTGGATGTTTTAAAGGATTCAATGGAGATTCTTTGGCAAGTAGAAGAGCCGATGAAAGCTGCACTTGACTATTTGGCTAAAGCTATGAAGGAAATGAGCGCCATGTCAAGTCAGATGCAGGTCTTCGTGGCCCAATTAGAATACGCTATGAGTAGAATCAATTTGGTCAGAGTGGAGTTGACCAAAGCTTTTGAAGTCGTTCAAGAATTGATCGATTTTATTTTAGACAATTTGGATGACTTAAATGATGGTTCTGGTAGTGGTGGTTTTGGGGATATTGATTTTTCCGATATTGCCAAGGCCATAGAGGAAATTCTTGATCTACTCGATAGTTATTTTGATACGGATAAACTCTATGAAATGTTCAAAAAAATCGAACAAATTTTTGAACATATTACCGATGCCTTTGAGCATCTCGAGGATGCCTCAGGGGTTACCAGCAGTTTGTTATACAGTTTGCAAAGAGCCCTTGGCTCCATGGAAGGTACTTCTTATTTTACGGAACAAGCGATTTTACAGCTCAAAGAAGCCTTGGATGTTCTCTCTCCCTTGGAAGAGAAAACTGATGAGCTGATGGATAAGTTTAAAGATCTGGTAGACTATTTGAAAAACAATTTAGATTTAGAATTTCAAACAACTGACGATGAGTTCATGGAAAACAAGGAGAGCCTTTATTCATCTCTGGATGGAATTCTAGATTCCTTTCAAAATATGGCCACAAATTTAGATCAGA
>JAAYKD010000197.1 GCA_012522585.1 Bacillota bacterium
GTTTTGGTTTAGTCGCTGCAATAATACAACATTATTTTTAAATACCTTCATTTTGTTAAAGTTTTTTGCCCGGTTCTGTTTACAGCTACATTTTTAAGTATGTAAAATTCTTTATTACAAAACAGGTTTCCTCATTGGGATTAGCTTTTCGCTTTGTTCGCACACCATTATTCAAGATCAGTCTCATTGGTTTCTGAAAATGCTGCATCACCTCCCTATCGCTTATTTCCATCACTTTCCTATAGTTGTGCCACACAATTATTCTTGCAGCAGTCCAGGCTAATTCTACTACTACATCAGTTCGTTTGCGTATCCATCCGGATTTTTTCCTCATCATTCTTTTTTTGCCCTTCTCGTCAGTCCAGTGCAGGCATGTTTCCGCCTTAAATGGCTGCCAGGGCAGTATTCTGTATTTACTCCACCGGTTTGTGTAAGCTTCCAGCAGGTCAATTTCGGGAGGCCAAGTGTTCATGTCGTACATCCAGATTGCTGGCCAGAGGTTTTTTCCTACTGGCAGATCTACAACGAAACTGTAATATCCGAAGTGAAATCCCTGATTGCAACACACCAGCCCTGCGCCTGTGGGCGACAACATCTGGCCTTCGGATATCAATGGGTTCCTCCGTGTTTTTAGCATTAGATGCCCGTATTCGTTCACGAATACGGCACCCTCGTCATACCAAAACTCGGGTTTTTGTGGGTGCATGAAACCCCAGGGTTCCCGCAACATCCAGTTAAAGCCTTTCCATACCATAAGTCTGTTCATAGTTAAAATATCATGTTGTCAAATATTATCCCCTGGTCAGCAAGAAAGCGTCTCAGCATCTTTCTCACCTCCTCGGCTTCAATCGCAGGCTCCATGTACATCACACGCGCAGAAAGAAAACTGTCCAGGTCGTGAATTGCAGCAGCCATTTTCGCGCCATTAACAGCATGTTGATATTCAACGCGGTCGTTGGCATTTTCTGAATCAAATATAAGTTCCATCTTCATTTCAAAAGGTATTTGAAGGTAATTGCACATAACTACTGCTGTCCTCTAATAGAAAAACAAACCTGTTAAAAGGTTCTTCTTTCGCTTTGTATGATCCAAGGTAAGTCACCCATTCAAAAGGTCCAACATCCAAACAATCGTCAATTGTAGCTGTTATTATCTCGCGTTTTCTTAAAGACGTTTTTGGATTGTAAATAATGACATGCAGGTATGGAATATCGTTTTCAACCTGCACGTTAAGAATTTTTGAGGAGCTTGGCAGATCAATACGCTGAACCGGGACAAGCGCCAGTTCGTACAGCCTTATAGCGTTCATTTGAATTTCTGATGTTTGTAACATAATTCTTTGTTTTAAATGTATTCATTATCTTTTAATCGTATTCCCAGATATCGCTGGTAGGTGCTTTGGCTTATGTAAAACTTATCGCGTATGTATCGCCAATATATTTCTTTTTGGCTCAACCCTTCTTTTTTATAAGCTATTGTAATCTCTTGCACTGCAAGAATTTTTCTTCTAATGTTTTCGTTCATTACACTATTTGTTTATGAATCTGCAAAGTCAGATTAAGCATTAAGTTTTCTTCATACTGTCCAAACTCATCAACTGTCTCAAATTCAATGATCATATCAACAAGCAAGGCAGCTTCAACAACACTCAGCCTTACTTTATATGCTGCCTTGATGGTTTGCATTAACATTCTGCTGATCTTCATGTGCAATTGATATGCAATGAGTGTTTTAGCCATTTGCTGCAGATCTGTATTTCTCAACATAACCAGTGCATACACTTCAAGCAGGTATTTCAGAGTGCTAAGCTCATTGCGGCTTAGCTTCAGCCTTATCTTTGTGAAGATCTTTGTTATATCAGTTAGTTGTTCCATAACTCGGCGTTCAAATAAGTTTCAGCATATTTCGGATTAGTACCATGATAAAGGCTTTGTTTGTATCTCATAATAAATCTGTATGCTTTGTGCCTGTCAATCTTACTTAGCTTATTCCATGCTCTGAGTGCACGCTTTTTACTTGATCTCACCTTGTCATCGTAGGTGTCCCAGAACATCTCGAATGTAACATCCTGGTTAACTTCTGTGATCACTAAATGAGGACTTTTCTCTCTTAGCTTTTCAAGTTCATACAGTTCCCGTGGCAGATCGCGCAGAAAGTATATCTGCTGTTTTTCAGCAAGATTAGCACGGCTGATGTCAATACTAATAAGGAGGTCAAGGTCGTTGTACACAATCTCGATTTCACCCTCCCATTTTGGTGATGTAAGCAGGTACTTTTTCATATTCAGTCGTTGTTAAATTTGCTTTCTTTCAGATCCATCGAGAACAGTTTCATTTCAAGTGCATTTGCAATTCCTACTTCAAGCCGCACTCCTTTTGATGTTTCGTAACTCCTGTTTATTACCAAAACCGCATCGGCATCCATCAGTCCTTTAATACACATTCTCATTGCCGCCTGCCAGCTTGTTTCCGGATCGGGCACAAGCTGCAAAGGATTAATTACTTCATGCCCTCTTGACACAATTGCATCTTCGGCAAGTGAAAACTCTCGTTTCACATCTGCATAATTTCTTCCTGTCACCGCTCCGGCTATATATATCTTCATTCAGCTTCCTGTGTCTTCGGTGCTTCAATAGTTTCAGCAGTCTCAGTATTACCCTCGCTATCATCGTCAATGCTGATAGCTGAAAACGAGAGCGGAATTGATTCATCTTTCTGCATACTGTTTTTTTTGTAAAAGCTCACGCTGTAGCTTATTTCACGTATGCGGAAGCTCTTTTCAAACAATTCCATCGCCTTGATCCAGCGTTCATCATCATAGTTATCCTTTATTGACAATAGCGAAGCTATGCGGCTTGTAGTAAAGTCTCCCATCTTGTTGCGAACCATCAAAGCAGTGATTGTCCTGTATGTTGCCAGATCACGCTTCTTTACTTTATCTAACAAGAAATCTTTAATAAGCTGCTCAGCCATTGCAGCTCTTTCGTCGTACTCCGCCACCACGTTACGATCCAGGCTCACAACTTCTTGTGTTTCACGGTGCCGGAGGCTGAAACCGCCTTTGCTATTGCTCCTGATGTCGCCATAGCTGTCAGCTATTTCTCTGAACTCTTTGAGCGATTTTATTGCGAACACTTTGAAATCACGCATAAGGCTATGAATTGTTTTCGCCCTGCTCATCAGTTCAGAAACAAGTTCATCTCTCTTTACTTCATAGCTTTCGTGTTCGCGCATTCTCTTTTCGCGCTCTTCTTTTCTTTTTTGCTTTAGCAGTGCTTCTAGCTCAGATGCACTCATTTTTTCCAGGTCAATACTCATTTTTAATGTTGTTTAAAGGTTGTTAAAATGTTATATAAAAGGTATTAATCATGCTTCATCCTATTTAGCCTGCGGCTCGCTTTTGCACGAAGCTTTCATTTCTCTTTTCTTAAAA
>JAAYKD010000046.1 GCA_012522585.1 Bacillota bacterium
CGTCGAACAAGGCAGTCACCAAGAAACCTAAACTTTAGAGGATATAGGATAGATTGAGCAGAAATACAAATTAAGAACAAAGACAATTTTACCCGACTGGGAGGTCACTATGAGCATCTTCTTCGCATATTTAAGCCGGATGAAATATATCAACCGATGGAACACCATGCGCAACACTAAAGAGGAGAATATTCAAGAGCATTCTCTGCAAGTAGCGATGTTAGCCCATGCCATCGCTTTGATTAAAAACAGATATTTTCAAGGAGAGGTTGACCCTGAAAGAGCAGCTATTCTGGCCATCTACCATGAAGTCAGCGAAGTCATCACCGGTGACATGGCCACTCCGATTAAATACTACAATGAGGAAATTCGCCAAGCCTATGTAAAATTAGAAGAAATGGCTTCTCTGCGCCTCTACGAGATGGTGCCGGAGGAATTGAAGGATGATTATTATTCTCTCCTGTTCAACGATATTCAAGATCAAGAAGAATGGAAAATTGTCAAATATGCTGACAAAATTACCGCTTATTTAAAATGTGTAGAAGAATTAAAAGCAGGTAATAAGGAATTTTCCATGGCCAAGGAAAGTATCTATGAAGATTTATTAGCCATTGAAGCAGAAGAAGTCAAATTCTTTTTAGATAACTTTTTAGAAGGCTTCAGCATGACCTTAGATGAATTGAATAAAAGAGAAAACGGTGATGAGTAAATCTGTCTGTACTTCTATAAAAGAAAATCTTGCCATAAAAACAAAGACCCCTTAAAATTACATCCATGCTGAGCGTATCAATCAAAAAGACCCAAGGCTGTTAAACCTTGGGTCTTTTTCATGCTTATAAACTTCTCAACAAAATTACTTGCTGTTTTTTATAAATCAAACTCAGCTAAAAGTCTCTTGATATCTGCAGTCTTACCTTCATCTACGGGCAAGAGCGGCTCTCTGGGAGTCCCCCCTACCAAACCAATTAGGTCCATAGCTTTTTTTAAGCCTGGTATGCCATATTTGGAGGTGACGGCAGCATTTAATTCCATGATTTTCTTTTGCATGCTGACCGCTTTTTCGTGCTGACCTGCTTGCGCTGCAGCAGCTAGATCGGCACAGAAATCAGGCAAAATATTGGCTATGGCTAAAGTCCCTCCAACTCCCCCCATGGCTAGGGTGGGATAGAGGAAACTGCCAGATCCAGCAAAAACACTGAAATTAGCAGGTGTCAAACGAATGATATTGGTGATTTGAACGATGTCTCCACCGGAATCCTTGACCCCGACGATATTAGGATGTTGAGCCAATTGGGCAATTAAATTAGCAGACATGCTGATCGAAGTATTGCGAGGCATATTATAGAGCATGATCGGCATTTTGACTTGATTGGCAATCTTAGTAAAATGATTGGCTAAAACTGCATCGTTATAACTTCCCTTATAGTACCAAGGATTGACGATCAATGCTGCATCAGCGCCTAAATCTGCACATTCATTGCTCAAGTCTATAACTTCTTGAGTCGTCTCACAGCCTGTTCCCGCGATCATTTTTTTGTCTTTGCTCAGATGCTCCCGCACAAAAGCTATGAGTTCGAGTTTTTCTTTTCTGTTCAAAAGAGCAAATTCACCATTGGAGCCTAAAACTACTAACCCGGCTAATTTACTCTGATTGTAAAAATCTAGATTTTTCTTGAGCCCTGGCCAATCGATGCTATCACCGTTAAAAGGCGTAGCTATAGGTGCATAGATACCTTTGAATTGATGCATCCTTAAAGCCTCCTTCAAGCCTATTTATACATTTAAGCAGCTGTTAATTCATCTAAATCCTTTAAAATAGAATCTAAATCTCTTTTAGAGGGATTATCACTTTCCAAAGCTGTCTCCAAGCGATAGAGTATCTTTTCGAAATCTTTCATCAGTTCTGTATCACACTCTGACTCGCCTACCGCTCCCATGACATAATTGAGATAATTCATCAATCTTGACCAGAATTTTGTCAGCCTCAAATCGGCAGTTTCCAAGGTGGAAATTCGAGCCAAAACGCTGCGCCTAATAGCCATTAAGGTCTTAGTATCGCGCTGATCCCAATCCTCTTTACAGCCCTGACGAATCAAATGACGTAAGCCTTGCAAGTCCATCAGAAGGCCGTTGCGGTTGGTTCGCACAACTTGTCTCATTCTCTGTCTTTGCACAACAATGCTGGTGAGCAAAGATGACACAATGAAGATGCTGGCAACTCCTCCGATAATTTTGATGATTAAGGAGCGACGTTCCAGTTTTTCTTCGATGATTTCTTGAATTTGTTTCAATTGTTGATTCCAAGTAGGTTCTTTACTTAGCAACATGAAAACTCCTCCTTATCTTTGTTTTTTCCATTATACCTTATTTTAACCCCCTTGAAAAGGAAAACTTCTAGTGATTTCCCACAACTTATCTATGCAAAGAAAGAATTTAGTGCTATAATAAATTATATGAAAAAATTAGGAGGGTCAATGATGAGCATTGCAAAAAGACTGGAAGAATTAGGTATTGAAATTCCCCCTGCTGTAAAACCCGTTGCAGCTTATGTACCTGCCGTTAGAGTCGGTGACTATGTTTATACCTCAGGCCAACTACCGGCTATCAACGGTGAATTACCCTATATTGGTAAGGTTGATACCGATGTCACACCTGAAGATGCTTATAAGGCAGCCCGGAATTGCGGGATCAATTGCTTAGCAGCAGTCAGCACAGTAGCCGATATAGAAGATATTGAACAAATAGTCAAAGTGACTGGTTTTGTAGCCAGTAGCCCTGATTTTTCCGGCGCACCGGCAGTGGTCAATGGGGCTTCCGAACTCTTCGTCGAGATTTTTGGAGATAAAGGCGCTCATGCCAGGTCTGCTATCGGTGTTGCTTCTCTGCCCTTAAATGTACCGGTCGAAGTAGAAATGATTGTTAAGCTGAAAAGCAAATAATCAGAGCAATTTTGAATAATTAAAATACCTCCCTGAGTTTTAAAAACCCAGGGAGGTATTTTTTTTAATCGTATAATCCCGGCCACTCTCTTAGACTGTTCAAATACAAATGAGCTTCTTCCCTCAACTCTTTTTGCTCCCATTCAGCCATGGCATCATAGACGCCAACAACATAAAAGCCTGCTCTTTTAGCCGTCTGCAGAGCATGGAGTGAATCTTCAAAAACGATGGTATTAGAAATTTCAGTTTCCATCAAATTTGCTGCCTGTTCAAAGATGAAAGGATCCTCTTTTCCAAATCCAACTTCATCACAAATCAGAACATGACTGAGATAGGGCTTCAGGCCCAGACGCTCAATGGCAGCATCTGCTAAAGGTCGATGATTGGCTGTAGCCACGCTCATCTTCACCTGATTTTTATGAAAAAACTCCACAAGGTCAAGAGCTCCTTCTTTTAAAGGTATCTGGTCTCTATAGGCTTTTTTAGCCAAGGTGTAAACATCTTCTGTCATCTTTTCGATACTATCTTCGATACCGTAATCATCTTTAAAAAATTGAATGGTCTGCATCATGCTCATGGTCTTTAAAATGGCGCTTAAATTGGGTTTAGGTTCTTTTCCCTTGGATCTAAGATAGAGATAATCTACTTCAACCCAAATACCCAAAGAGTCAATGAGAGTACCATCGAGATCAAAGATAATGCCTTGGGGATTTTTCATCTTCCCACCTCTTTTCTTTTGTTTAATGGAGATAACGCAACAATTTCAAACGAGGGAATTTCTCCAGCCAAAGAATAGCCCAGCTAAAACCGGCTGTAATTGCAAAGACCAACCAGAATTTGACCATACTATTTTCAATATAGGAACCAAATCCAAAAATATTAAACAAAACCGGAACCAAGATGACAAAAAGGCCATGACTGCAATAGATCAAGACACTGGCCTCTCGCAGCTTACGATAGATACCTGCTTCCTTTAAATCCACTTCTTTCAACCAGAGAAACAAGAAGATTGCGGCTGGGATAGCTGTGTAAAGGAAATTATAATCTCGTTGCCAACTATAGTATTTCAATATGCCCGATTCCACGAACAATCCAATAAAGAAAAGGATAAAGAGATTGCGAGCCCTCTTTGCTTTAAGATAAAGTGGTCGCCGAGCTAAGAAAGCTCCTATAGCCAGGAATAAGATGCCATAAAAGATGCCATTTCTGCTGGTTTCAAACATCTTCAAATAAATATCGGTGAGTTTATGCAACCAAGGCAAACTTGCAGTGGCACCATAATATGAATCGGCTAAAGAGCCTAAAACAAACAAGGCCATGCTTAAGCTCAAAACAAAGACGGGTTTGACGTATCTGAAGCGCAGGTATATGAACAAAAGTCCGAAAATCAGGGCAGGAAAATACCACAAATGATATTGATTGAAAGGCTGAATCAAATGAAACAAGAAGGTTTTGAAAGAAGCCAGCCTCCAAGCTGAACTAAATGGTAAAACCTGAAACAAGGTATCATTGATCACTAAGGCATAGCCAACCGGGAGAAAGAAACTGCGCAAAAGCTGAAAGACCCCGGCTTTGACTCCATAGAGCAACCAACCTAAGGCTAAGAACAGATTGATCACCAAAGACCAGAAAAAGAAGAGAATGCTCATTCTTTCGATATAGCGCCATAAGCGTTTTTTTAGAACAGGATCTTCTTTCAAGGAGATATTACTGTATCTAAAGAAAAGAAAAGCTGCTGTGATAAAGAAAAAGGGCAAGATAATCCTGGCCAAACCTTGGACGAGTAAGAAATCTCCTTTTTCAGAATAGGAACTGAAGGGAAACATATGAGCGGCTACTACAATAAATGCAAAGACGAATTTTATAATATCGATTGCATAAAATTGCTTTTTATTATCTTGAGTTTTTTCATTCATAACATCACTCTCATTGTTCAACTACTTTAATTAAGAATTATACAGATTCCTCTTAAAAAAAGCAAGTAGAAATTCGTTTTTTTGAAAAGAACAATGAAAAAGAGCCTGAAAGTTAAATATCGGGCTCTTTTCTTGAATTTTTATAGAGTCGAGCAAATCAACTTCTAGGTTTCAACGAACGGACAGATAGCTTATAAATTTAGCATCTTCAAATTGTTGCAGCCAGAGAGCAATATTGAGATCTATAGGCATTAGTTAATCTCAACTGTCAAAGCCAACACCCATAACTTTTCTAATCTTCAAATTGTTGCAACCACAGAGCAATATTGAATTCTATAGGCATTAGTTAATCTCAACTGTCAAAGCTAAAGAAAAAGATTTTCTTATTCTTCAAATTGCTGCAGCCACAGATCAATATTGAGATCTGAAGGCATTAGTTAATCTCAACTGTCAAAGCTAAAGAAAAAGATTTTCTTACTCTTCAAATTGCTGCAGCCAGAGAGCAATACTGAGATCTGAAGGCATTTGCCAATCCAGGCTGTTAAAGCCAAAGGCCATAACCCTGGCACCGTCGGGCAGAGGGTTTCGCTTGAATTGCTGGGTCAAGAATCTCCTCAAAAATCCTTTCAGGCTCTCCTCTATTTGCTTAGGCGCAAGCTGAGCAAAGGTCTTTTCAGCCAAAAACAGAACTTCCTGGGGAGCAAGTCCTAAAAAGGCAAAATAGTATAAAAAGAAATCATGTAAGACATAGGGGCCTAAAACTTCCTCTGTCTTTTGAACGATTTGGCCATTTTCTAAAGGTAAAAGCTCAGGGCTAATGGGAGTGGATAAAACCTTTCTTAAAACATCGCCTAAAGCAGAATCTGCCTTATTGTCGATATACCAAGCTATCAATTCTCTGATTACCCCTTTGGTTAGAGAATGATTGACATTGTACATGCTCATCTGGTCTGCATTGTAAGTGCACCAACCTAAAGCAATCTCGGAAAGATCACCGGAGCCTAAGACTATTGCTCCTTCTTTATTGGCTAAATCCATGAGTATCTGGGTTCGCTCTCTGGCCTGAGCATTTTCGTAGGTGTGGTCAAAAACATTTTGATCCTGGCCAATATCCTGAAAATGAAGCAAGCAAGCAGGTTTAATGTCGATTTCCTTGACTCTGACCTGCAAGATTTCCATCATCTTAAGAGCGTTATCATAAGTGCTTTGACTGGTGCCAAAACCTGGCAGAGTCACTCCTAAAATGTTCTGACTGTCTTGCCCCAGGGCTTTTAAAGCTTCTGAGGCCAGTAATAGGGTCATGGTGGAGTCTAACCCACCGGAAACACCTATGACACTGCGGCAATTGCCCAAGAGCTTAAAACGGCGATTGATCGCCTTGATCAGCAATTGGAAGATTTCAGCTAAGGCTTGATTTTTTTCCTCAAGAACTTCAGGTAGCCAAGGGTTTTCTGGCAATTGAATCTCTAACTCCTGGAGCTCAAGGGGCTTGGGCTCCAGTGAAATATTAAAAGCTTCTTTGTTTTCTCCATTCAAATTAGCTCTTCTTAGGCCATAGCTTTCTTTTTTCTGCCAAGCCTTGATTTTGGAGAGATGAATATTAATCGGCTTGAAAACAACTTCTTCATCTATCTGACTCAAATGTTGAGTTGAGCCTCTTTGAAAAATCATTGAATTGCCCGTATAGACATAGGCAGCGCTGGATTCTCCGGAGCTGGCTCCTTGATAGACCAAGGCACAATTGTTGAGCCTACTGAGAGTTTCATTTCTAGACTTCTTCTTGGCAAATGAATTGACCCTGCTCTCTTTTTGATCAAGAACAAAATAGATTTGCAAATCGGAGGAAAACGCCGCCCTTTCTTTGACCTCTCGACCTTGGAGCAAGCGCAATTTACAACCATAATAATCGTCAAATATATCTTTAGCACCTAATTCAACCTGCCAAGGACCAAGTTCAATGGTCACACTCTTATCTTTATCCCAAGGTGAAAAGACTCGGCTTTCCTCCTGTAAGACTGTTTGAGCTTTTAAATAATGGACCCTGCCCGAAGCTAGCAGAGCGACACAATTGTAAACTTGCCCCTGCCAAGATATTGGTAAGCCAACTAAAGCAATTGTTTTCAAAGCAGCTGTGCTCAAGGCCAATTCCACAAGAGCAGCTTGAGCTTCCTGTAAAATATAATCTGATCCGAGAAGATCACCTAAGCTAGCACCGGTCAAAGCCAAAGGGGGAAACAAGAGCCAGCGCACACTTAAGTTATCTGCGTCTTTTATGATTTTTTCTATTTGCCTTCGATTCTCAACAATATTGCCTAATTCTAAAGGAAAATCGCAGGTAGCCAAGTTCAAAAAACTACGACAATCTGAAAAGCTCATTCCATTTCACCTCTATAAAGACCATGTTGTTTTATATATTCATGTATTTTATCATCCAAGCCAAATACTTCTTCTTTGTTTTCTTTTAAAGCTTGTCTGATCGCTGTAGAGCTAATGTTTAAAAGTGGATAATCAGGTAAAAACCTGATATTTTCTTTATATTTGTCGAGCAAAGGTTGCTGCCTTAAGATTTCCCTAAGAGGATAGCCCGGCCGCGGCATAGCCCAGATCTTAAAGTCGGTCAAAAGCCTCTCCCCTTCAATCCAAAAGGGCAAGCCTGGCAAGTGATCAGCTCCCAACAAAAAAGCTATTTCTCTTTGAGCGTAGATTTTCTGCAAAGCCAGTAAAGAGAAATAACTGCCTTTGAAATTTTCATCTTGACACTCCAAAGCTGAAACAAACATCCGCTTTTCAGTCGCTAAGATCAATTCCAGCATAGCTATGCGATGATGACAGTCAATCAATTCAGGCTTATTGTAGTCATTGCCTACAGGCAAGAAGATTATCTTTTCCCCTTGGGGTTCTTGTAAAACTCTTTGAGCCAGTTGCAAATGAGCTAAGCTGGGCGGATTAAAGGACCCTCCATATACTATGATCATTCTAACCTCTTTTTAGTTAATTCAGGCCGCTTTAAAGAAAAGCGGCCTTTTCTTGATTATTTATCTAAGTTACTTTTGAAAACCTCTAATGCTTTTTCGGCATCTACTTTTACCCCTTGATCTTGCAAGGCCTGAGCGATTAAAACGAGTGCTTCTTCTAACATTTCCACAGTTGTGTTACCCATGTGTCCGAAGCGGAAAGCCTTACCGGCTACCGGACCTAAAGCACCGGCAACGATCATCTTTTTCTCTGCCAGGAAATTCCGGAATTTTCCATCATCAACACCCTCAGGATATAAAACACAGGTTAGGGTAGAAGCTCTGTGATCAGCTGTTGCTAGGGGCTCTAAAGCGTAGACTGCCAAAGCTTTGACTAAGGCTTGAGCCACCTGGCGATGCCTTTGATAACGGGCTTCCAGGCCTTCAGCCATAACCAGCTTTAGTCCGGCCTCGTATCCATTGATCATATTGATGGCAGGAGTGGCAAAGTATCTGCCTGGGTTTTCCATAATGGGACGCCAATTTTTTATATCACTATAATAAGCCGGAATATGTCCTAATTCTTCTCGGGCTTGTAGAGCTTTAGGGCCAAAGGCAACGATCGCTAATCCGGGAGGAATACCTAAAGCCTTTTGGCTTCCGGTTAAGACTATGTCGATCTTATAGTCTGGGTTATTGGCATAGCTTTTGCCCATGTCCTCAGGTATAGCAGCTGTTGCACAAACCCCGTCTAAAATAAATAAAGCACCGCTCTCTTTGATAATCGGAACCAGCATTTCCAAATCCGCCTCAACCCCGGTAGATGTATCTACATGGGTCACAGTAACTGCCTTATACTCATTTTGAGCCAAGAGCTCTCTCAGTTTCGAGAGGCAAACATGTTGGCCCCAGTCGGCTGACAGAACATCTGTTTCGATACCAAAGGCTTGAGCCAATTGGATGAAGCGATCGCCAAAATAACCATGGGACAGAATCAGAATTTTCTCCCCTGCTTTGACAGTGTTGACCAGAGCCATTTCCATGGAAAGGGTTCCACTGCCAGCCACGACATAAACTTCGCCCTCTTGGCAATTGAAGAGTTCCTTGGTCATATCCAAAGAATTTTTGTATGCTTGAACAAAACGAGGATCAGTATGAGAATAAGTCTCATGACTTAAAGCCTCATAGACCTCATCTGAAACTGGAGTTGGGCCGGGAATCAACAGTAAATCTTGATTTTTTGTCAATGCCATAATAAAACTTCCTCCTCTATTTTTTTGTAAATTGTTTATCCTTTTATACTTTTCCATCTTTTCTGTTCCGCTTCGCTTCAAGTAAGTCAATTTATCTTGGTCTTTATTCTTAACAGAAAGGATATAATACTCACGAGTTAAAGCTAACAGATGCTTGCTTGATCATAAATTGTTTATCTCTTTATACTTTACCATCATTTCTGTTCCGCTTCGCTTCAAGTAAGTCAATTTATCTTGATCTTGATTTTGAACAGAAAGGATATAATACTGACCCGCCAAGATGATCATATCGATAAATAAAATCAGCTGGTTTAAAAATATTTTCCCTTTTACTCCTTGTAGTTCCAAATAAGCCAATTGCCCTTTCTCGACCTCTACCAGCTCCAGCATAGTTTCAATTGCTGAAATATCTTCCATGTCTTCTTCAATTATTTTTTTATCAGTAAAAAGATGATCAAACAAATCCTTCAACAAGGGAAGATTTTCAACTTGATCGGTCAGAAAGATATCCCGCAAATCCTGGATCAGTCTGGCTGCTGAACCTGTCATTTCATTGAAAACCAAATCATCCAGCCATAAGAGAAGATCGCTGTCATGGCGTTTTTGCCAGGACCAGAGTGCTGCCCCAAGGAAAGGAATTTGATAGTATAAGAATATTTTAGGGTCCAGTAGCTCCGATTTTCTATCGAATTTAAAAATTATTTCTTCCTGATTTTCTTCGAATTTAGATGCCAGATCCTGAGCTTCAAGATTAAAGCCCAATTGAACTAAACCGGGAGCCGGCTTGAGATAGGTCGATTCAGATTTTTTGGGCAGCTCTTTTAGTATTTCCAAGTCTATTTGCAATTGAGCTGCTAGATTTTTCAACCTGATGAAAGACCAGGGTAAATATGGTGAATTTTTATAGGATTCGACCTGTATTTGCACAAAATTTAGTTTGACATAAGAAATAAGCTGGAGTAAGGCCTCTAATTCCTCTTCGGTTTTATCGGCTATGGTGGCTAAATCAATAGCTATTCCTCTTTTAAGCCGATCAGGCCAATCGGTTATATAACAATAGGGCATGGTTCGTCCGCTGAAGAAAAATATTTGCTTCAGGGTTTTAAGGGCGTTGATCAAACCTATTTCAGCTCGGACTTCGATAAGAATACCAAAATCGCCAATTTTAATTCTGTAAGCCTCATCACTTTTTAAACGAATAGCTTTAAAGTCGATGTTCAAACAGACATCTTGGTATTCTTCTGCCTGTAGTAAAACAAGTTCAATTCCGATATGGTTTTCAATTTGTTTTTTATAAGCCGGAAAATCAAAATTCAGTTGATCTAAAACTTCATGGTCGATTAAAATTGGTAAAATATGAGGCAATTGTAAGTCTTTTTTATGCCAACGAACAGTCTGAGGAGAGGGCACTAAAGGTGGTGTAATCTTTGGATATTTAGGCAAATTTGCTCCCCTTTCTGAATATAGAATACCTTATAATTTTCTCTATTTATGCTCCTCTTCCCTTCTTTTTAAGACTAAATGGGTAAAAAACAAAGAACAGCCCTTAAAGCCAAAGAGCTGTTCTTGAAATTTTACAAACTATAGTTTGGTGCTTCCCTGGAAATGGTAACATCGTGAGGGTGACTTTCTCTCAAGCCGGCAGCTGTAATTTGAACAAATTTTGCATCCTTTTGCAATTGTTCCAAATTCTTACAACCACAGTAGCCCATGCCGGCCTTGATGCCACCAATCATCTGGTAAAGAGTTTCTGAGACAGGGCCCTTATAAGGGACCCGACCTTCAATTCCTTCCGGAACCAATTTCTTTGCTTCTTCCTGGAAATATCTGGCCTTGGACCCGGCTGCCATGGCACCTAAAGAGCCCATACCACGGTAGAGTTTATAACTGCGTCCTTGATAAATGATGGTCTCACCCGGTGATTCTTCTGTTCCGGCTAAAAGGTTTCCAACCATGACAACGTGAGCACCGGCGGCTAAGGCTTTGATCATGTCGCCAGAGTATTTGATGCCTCCGTCGGCAATAATAGTAACACCGGAGTCTTTGGCTGCCTCAGCGCATTCGGCGACAGCTGTTATTTGGGGAACACCGACACCTGCAACTACCCTGGTAGTACAGATGGAACCGGGACCGATACCAACCTTGACAACATCGGCACCGGCTTCAATTAAGGCAGATGTGCCTGCAGCTGTGGCCACATTGCCGGCTATGATATCCACTTCGGGGAAATTTCTCTTAATTTCCTTGACCTTGTCGATGACACCTTTGCTGTGACCGTGAGCACTGTCCAAAACAACTGCGTCCACACCTGCTTTAGCCAGGCGTTCCACTCTCATCATGGTGTCCTGATTGATGCTGACTGCAGCCGCTACCACCAAACGGCCCTTGCTGTCGCGGGCACTGTCCGGATACTGTTGCAGTTTTTCTATATCCTTAATCGTAATCAAACCTTGAAGATTGTAATCTTGATCGACTAAGGGGAGTTTTTCAATTTTGTGTGCTTGCAGTATCTTTTTGGCTTCAGGCAGGCTTATTCCCGCTTGGGCGGTAACAAGATTCTCGGAAGTCATAACACTGCCTATATCTACATCGTAATAGTCAAGAAAGCGAATATCTCGATTTGTCAAGATTCCCACCAGCTTAGTGCCGACCACGATGGGAACACCGGAAATTCGATATCTTTCCATAAGTTCTAAGGCTTCATAGACTGAATTATCCGGCGAAAGATAAAAAGGGTCGGTGATCACACCGTGTTCGCTTCTTTTGACCTTTAAAACTTCTTGAGCTTGCCTGTCAATATCCATATTGGCATGAATAACCCCCATGCCACCTTCTCTGGCCATGGCAATAGCCATTCGACTTTCTGTAACCGTATCCATACCGGCGCTGAGAATTGGCACGCTTAATTTTATTCTTTTTGTCAATTGACTGCTTAAATCAGTTTCCCTGGGCAAAATTTCGGAATAGGCGGGCACTAACAACACATCGTCAAAGGTTAAACCTTGACCAATCAATCGTTCCTGAAAAGACATGGCAAACTCTCCTTTGATTTAAATTTTTACAATAATAGCACACAATCTTGGTTTTTTCAATGCTTTTTTTACAATTTGCAAATACTTCCCTCAGCTCTTACTTTAACCTTGCAAAGGTCTTGCTCTACCTTAGAATTTTTTAAAACAATTCTAAGGTAAAGGATTAGCAGGAAGCTGAGTAATTCATCGACTTAGAGTAAGCTTCCAGGTAAAAAAAATCTAGCTGAACCTGGCTCCATTGAAGCTCAGGATAAATATCAGCCTATTTTTAAAGCTGATGAGATAAAATGGAGGGATGTCGCTGAGAATCAGGAAAAACCCGCAATAAATTGCGGGTTTAGATTTTTATTCCAATTCGTTTAAATAATGATCAGCACTGACAGCAGCAATAGCCCCGTCGGCCACTGCTGTAACTACTTGTCGCAAATTCTTTACCCTCAAGTCACCGGCAGCAAAAACACCCTCAACAGAGGTGCTCATATCCCTGTCATCGGCTAAAATGTAGTTATCTTGGCATTCTACTTGTTGGGTAACCAATTCAGTATTGGGAGCATAGCCAACATAGACGAAGACGCCTTCAGCTTCCAAGTTGCGTTCCTCACCTGTTTCTCTATTGGACAAAATCAGACCTGTCATTTTTCCTTCACCAACAACCTCTTTGACTACATATGGGGTTATCAATTCAACATTTTCTTGGGCTTTTATGCGATCTTGAATAATCTTAGTGGCCCTAAACTCATTGCGTCGATGGATTATGCTGACTTTAGAGGCAAACCTGGTCAAGAACATGGCTTCTTCCAAGGCGGAATCACCGCCACCGACCACGGCGACTTCTTTTCCTCGATAAAAGGCACCGTCACAAGTTGCACAGTAGGAAACTCCTCGGCCTGTAAACTCTTCTTCGCCTTTGACCTCCATCAGCTTGGGTTGAGCGCCCATTGCTAAGATAATGGTCTTAGTCAAAAGAGTTTCTCCGTTTTTAAAGTGGATTTCCTTTGGTTGAGCCTTTAAATCAAGGGAAACAATCTCTTGAATCATCAATTCAGCTCCAAAAGATGTGGATTGATCGGCCATAATATCAGTCAAGCTGGGTCCGTCTATACTCTTTACTCCAGGATAGTTTTCAATATGGAAGGTTTGGAAAACCTGTCCCCCGGCGAAAAACTTTTCAATGATGACCGTTTCTCGACCGGCCCTGCTGGCATAAAGAGCGGCAGCCATTCCTGCCGGGCCTGAACCAATAATAGCTATATCCCAAATTTTAGACATTGTGAATCACTCCTGATTTTTATTCTTATAATCTTCAATAGCAGCTTGCAAAGCATCTGCAGCTAAATTTGAACAATGCATTTTGACAGGAGGAAGGCCTCCCAATTCTTCGGCTACATTAGCGTTGGTAACTTTTAAGGCATCTTCTAACTTCTTACCTTTGACTAATTCAGTCATAATCGAAGTTGTAGCAATAGCAGCACCACAACCATAGGTTTGGAATTTTACATCCTTGATAACATCCTCTTCTATATCCAAATAGATGCGCATGATATCACCGCAAGTAGCATTGCCTACTTCGCCTACAGCACTGGGGTTATCTATTTTTCCCATGTTTCTGGGATTTTGGAAATGATCCATTACTTTATCTGTATATTCCATATTTAAACTCCCTTTCTTATTTCAAAAGATTTTCCGGCCAAATCGGAGACATTACTCTTAGACGATGAACAACAGTTGGAAGAACTTCTAATACTCTATCCACTTCTTCCTCAGTGTTGTCTTTGCCTAAAGTCAAGCGCAAAGAACCGTGAGCAGTTGCGTGGTCTAAACCAATATTGAGCAAGACATGAGACGGATCGAGACTGCCTGAGGTGCAAGCAGAGCCGCTGGAAGCGCAGATACCTTCTAAATCCAAGGAAAGTAGAATGGATTCTCCTTCTATATAGAGGATACTGACATTGACATTTCCCGGCAACCTTTCGGTTGGATGTCCATTCAATCTAACATCGGGTATCTTGAGAATTCCTTCAATCAGCTTATCTCTTAGATAAATCTCCTTTTTGCCCCGCTCTTCCATTTCGGCAACGGCTAATTCAATAGCTTTGCCCATCCCGACAATTCCGGGAACATTTTCTGTACCAGCTCTTAAGCCTCGCTCCTGAGCGCCTCCGTAAATATGAGGTTTGACCCGCACCCCACGGCGCACATAAAGAGCTCCAATTCCTTTGGGCCCATAAAATTTATGAGCAGCCAATGAGAGCAAATCTATATTCATAGTCTGCACATCGACGGGAATATGCCCCACTGTTTGCACTGCATCAACATGAAAGTAAACGCCTTTTTCTCTGGTAATCTTGCCAATTTCTGCAATTGGTTGGATTGTGCCTATCTCATTGTTAGCATGCATGATACTGACTAAAATAGTATCAGGTCGAATAGCTTCGGCAACATCCTGAGGATTTACTCTACCATATTGATCGCTGGGCAAGAATGTAATATCGAAACCTATTTCTTGAAGCTTTAAAAAGCTATCCTGAACCGCATGGTGTTCTACACTGGTAGTAATTAAATGGCGCCCCTTGGTCAAGCCTAAGGCTTCAGCAACTCCAAAAATTGCCAGGTTATCGGCTTCGGTTCCACCGGCTGTAAAATAGATTTCTCTGGGAGTGGCGCCAATGACTTCGGCAATTTTACTTCTGGCTTCTTCAACCAATTTGCGAGCTTCCTGACCTTTACGGTGCACACTGGAGGCGTTTCCATAAACATCTTGTAAAGTTGGCAGCATATATTCTAAAACCCTTTGATCTAAGGGGGTGGTTGCTGCATGATCCATATAGATTAGTTCCATCTGAGCTTTCCTTTCATATAGAAATTATTCGTATATTCCTTCTTGTAAACCTTGCAAGTTCATGCCTTGCAGAATATCAGTCATGGATTCTTGCATTTTTCTCCAGACTACTTGGACTAAACAAGGGCCTTCTTTAAAACTACAGCCTTGGCCATCAGCGGACAGGCATTCATAATGAAAGATCGGTCCTTCCAAAACTTCTAAAATTTCTTTAACTGTTATATCAGCCGGATCTCGGGCCAGATAATAACCACCATAGGCGCCCCTGACACTCTGAACCAGTTCAGCTTTACGCAGATCCATAAAGATTTGCTCTAGATACTGTTCTGAAATTCTTTCCTGTTCAGCTATTTGGCGCAAAGACAAAGGTGATTTGTCTTGAATACCTGCCAAGACAACCATGGCGCGCAATCCATATTCACTGCGCGTCGAAAACTTCAAAAGATCACCTTCTTTTTTTAATTCCTACTTAAGCACTCGGCTTTAACTATATCCTACTGCTTTACTAGGAATAAGTCAAGTATAGGATATTAAGCATTTAAGCGGTTCTTTGTCAGATGACTAAAAAAGCGGTTGTTTTTATCACAACCGCCTTTACTTATACTATTTTTCATCCCATTCCAGGGCATTTTCTGAGTTTATAGTCCGATTAAAGACTGATTCAGGTTACCCTTTCAAGAAGAAGCAAGATCTACTTTGACTTAAGCCAACTCCCATCTCACTCCAAGATTCTATCTAGATCTGTAGGCCGATTCAGGCCTGATTCAGGTTACCCTTTCAAGAAGAAGCAAGTTCTACTTTGACTGCAGCTAACTTTCATCCCATTCCGGGACTTTTCTAAGTCTATAGTCCGATTAAGGTCTGATTCAGATTACCCTTTCAAAAAGAAGCAAGATCTTCTTCGGCTGCAGCTAACTTTCATCCCATTCCAAGATTCTTTCTAAATCTGTGGACTGATTAAAGTCTGCTTCCGGCTCCCCTGCAAAGAACACACAGACTCCACAAGAGGAAGACAAAGACCTGGGCACCGGAGCCATTCTCCCTTTGTAGCCTTTTTCCTTAATCATCTTCAAGAATCTCATGGCGCCGTAATGTGTATAAAATGTAGCTACATAGGTTTTTTTCACTTTTTCAGACTCAATTCATACTCATCATTCTTCTCTTCCAGTTCAATTTTTAAGCCCATATTCTGTGCCATCCGTTTAACATTTTCCAGGGCAATCTGGCTGTCTAAGAGTACCAGCAATTCGTCTTTGTTTTTTAAAGCTTGTCTGACCCTCAAGACAGGTTCGGGACAGGACAA
>JAAYKD010000047.1 GCA_012522585.1 Bacillota bacterium
AATCTTGAAAAGTAGAGTGATTATAAAATTTACCGATTTAAATCATCCGGCCAACTGCAATTGAAGTCTTAATTCTACAATAAAATGTATCTCAAGCTGGCATAAATTTGTAAAAGTAAAATGAACAAGATAAGTAAATAAATTGCTTCTCTAAGATTTGCTTTAGCTCAATGAGCTTTGCTCGATTAAATCAGAAAAATTACAAAGATCAGGGTAGAAACAGCAACGGCCAACCAAGTTAAGCCTCCTAAAAATATGGGTTTTAGACCTTTGCTAAAAATATCTTTCAACTTTATTTTGTAGCCCACTCCGACCAAAGCCATGGTAATCAAGAATTTATTACCCTTGCCCAGCCAAGGTGCGATCAAATCTGGTATCAGACCAAAGGTTTTAGCTAAAGCCAAAGCTAAAAAGCCTAAAACAAAATAAGGAAATGTTTTGACTAATTGTTCTCGCAAAGAAAGATTGGAACTTTCTTGACCGCCACTGTTGCGTAGCATATAGATGACTGCCCCCATGGCTACAAAGATCAGCATGGTTGTGCGCACCAATTTGATCACTACAGCTATCTGGCCTCCAGTTAGCCCGGCTGCCCCGACTAAGCCATTGCTCAGCCCGTCGAAGGTTACCCCGGCGGCTGTTACGCTAGCCGTGTCGGAAATGGCTAAGCCACTTAACATCCCAAACTGTTCCGGACTAAATTTCATTGCTAAAGCAGCATAGGGCCACATGATTGCGGCAAAGATGTCAAAAAAGAAAATCGCAGCCATGGCGTAAGCAAATTCTTCTTCAGTTGCTTTAATAATAGAAGTCAGTGTGGCAATGGCTGTGCCACCACAAATAGCTGTGCCTCCACCTACCAGAAGACCGGTGTTTTGACTGGTACCTAAGCGACGACCGAAGAACAAACCGACAACAATGGAAAGAATAACATTAAAAATAATAAATGGTAAAGCTTTGACACCGCTGCCCATTATTGAAGCAAAGCTCAAAGTACCTCCGGCCAAGACAATACCAAATTTTAAAAGCTTACCTGAAGCGAATTTTGTTCCTTTTTGAATTTCTGAGGAGACCGGCCAGAGATTGGAAATTACGATACCCAAGAGCAAACCCACCATGGGAGCTCCAATATAATTCTGTAAACCAGCTAAAAATGTGGCTATTAGGGCTAAAAGCAAACAGATAATGAGACCTATAATCATGTAATTCACCTTCGAATCGAATTTAAATTGACTTTATGCAAGGAGAGCCCTGCCTTTAGGCAATATTCATAGTTATATTTATTCCCTTTAGCCTAATATTGTTCCTTCTCATAGCACAAACCTACCAGTCCCTTGCGCTCTGTAACTTTTTGAATTATCGAGTATTTTAAACAAGAAATAGCAAGTATTTAAATGCATAACCTGCTTTAAAAAAACGAAAAACGATAAAATCTAAGAAAAGTCAAACAATTTTGACGATTTTAAAATCCGCCTCAATTGTGAGAACAGTCCTTTTGTGGTAAAATATGCTCAACTTCAGGGTTATCTACTGAGAGGAGAAAAATTATGAGTTTCTTATTGAACGGCATAATGGCAGTGACCTGGCAACAGTTAGTTATGTATGCTGTAGGTCTGCTGCTCATCTATTTAGCCATAGCTAAAGACTACGAGCCTTCTTTACTTTTACCCATGGGCTTTGGTGCTATTTTAGTCAATTTACCCTTTTCCGGGGTTTTAAATCAACATATACAAGGAATCGGTGAAAGCCAAGGTATCATCCAATGGCTTTATGAAGGTTTAATTGAAGCTTCTGAAGCTCTGCCCTTACTGCTCTTTATCGGAATTGGAGCGATGATTGATTTCGGACCTATTTTATCCAATCCTCGCTTGCTCTTATTCGGAGCTGCTGCCCAATTTGGCATCTTCTTCACCATCACCTTAGCGGTCATCTTAGGCTTTGGCTTAAGAGATGCAGCTGCAATCGGTATTATTGGGGCAGCGGACGGACCCACATCAATACTTGTCTCTCAGGTGCTAAAATCCGCTTACATTGGGCCTATAGCCGTAGCAGCCTATTCTTATATGGCTTTAGTGCCCATCATCCAACCCATTGCCATTCGCTTGGTAACGACAAAAAAAGAACGTCAAATTCGCATGACCTACTCGCCTGCTTCAGTAAGCAGAAAGACTCGAATCATTTTCCCCATAGCCGTTACCTTTGTAGCCGGTTTCATTGCTCCAATGAGTGTGGCCTTGGTAGGCTTTTTGATGTTTGGCAACTTAATTCGAGAATGTGGAGTTTTAGAACGCTTGAGCGAAACCGCTCAAAATGCTTTAGCTAATTTAATCACCTTACTCTTGGGCCTGACCATTTCATTTAGCATGGTCGCCGATCGTTTCGTCACAACCCAGACCCTCTATATTATGCTCTTAGGTTTAATCGCCTTTGTATTCGATACAATTGGCGGTGTCATCTTCGCAAAGATACTAAATCTTTTCGTCAAAGAAAAGATCAATCCGATGATCGGTGCTGCCGGCATCTCTGCCTTCCCCATGTCAGCCAGAGTCGTAGCTAAAATGGCCTTACAAGAGGACAACCAAAACCACCTGCTCATGCATGCAGCCGGAGCCAATGTTGCCGGACAAATTGCCAGTGTTTTAGCCGGCGGAATGGTCCTTTACTTAGTGCCCTTGATGCTCTAAGGCAAAGAGAAAGGAAGATAAATTATGTTTAGTCCTGAAATAATGATAGATTTAGAAAAATCTTTGATTTTAATGGCCCAGGGAATGGCCGGAATCTTTGTCGGCATCACGATCATCATGCTGATCGTAAC
>JAAYKD010000048.1 GCA_012522585.1 Bacillota bacterium
AATTCCTTCCGACGCTTGTGCTAAACGGGGACAGGTACACTTTTGCATCCCATCCTTCCGTCAAAGCAATTCCTTCCGACGCTTGTGCTAAACGGGGACAGGTCCACTTTTGCATCTTAGCCTTACGTTTTCAAATCCACAATCTTCAATTAATCATTAACAACCGAGGTACATTATGGAAAAATTAAACACATTTCTGAACATTTTTATTGGAACTTTAATTGGTGGGGTCTTTGGCCACGCTCTTTTCACATATAGACATTATCTTAAATATCCGGGTCTTTATGAAATACAGTCTGCACCTTGGTATACCAGTGTAATCGTTAGAGCAGGCTTTACTTTAGGGCTCATTGTAATTATCTTGATCATTAAATTTGTGATCAAAAGAAGAATGGAAAGAGGAGCCACAATTTAAAGAGCAGCTTTCTCTTGTTTTATTTTAGGGAGCTCTTATGAATATTGGATTAAAGAGAGGCACTGTTGAGCTAAGAAATTATGACCCAGCTTGGGCAAGTATAGCTCAAGAAGTCATAGAACAACTGACTTCAATTTTAGGCTCTCTAGCTATTGAAATACAACATATAGGCAGCACTGCTATCAAAGGTATTAAAGCTAAGCCCATTATTGACATAGCTATAGTAGTCGATGATTTAGAGCTGGATGAAAATATCGTTGCTGGTTTAAACAAGGCAGGCTATTTTAAAAGTAAGAGGCATAGAATCGCCGGGGATGTGCTTTATTGCGACGGAGATGAATTTGCCGAAACAAGATCCTTTCATCTTCATATAGTTAAATGTGAGAGCAAAGAATGGAAGGACTATATTTGCTTTAAAGACTATCTCAATAAAAATGAAGAGGCGGCCAAGGAATATGAGAAGGTAAAAATTGAGCTTGCCAATCTGAATTTAGATAATCGAACTAATTACACAGAAGGTAAGAATAAAATCATAGCTAAATTACTTGAAGAAGCTAAAAAAACGAGCGATTTGTGATTGAATTACAGACTAAATAAAAGTTTTGGTGTATAAATTCATTTGGAAGATAAGGAGAGAGAATATGCAAGACAGATTTTTTAAAAAGATTTATTCAATCGGTGACTTTTATTGGTCTTTGGTTCTATCCTTTAGAGGTATGGAATATTTAAAGCTAAACAAAGAGAAGAAACTTGTTTCCAATCAATTTAAAGAGAGAATCATGTTAGCCGTTACAGAAGTAAACGGTTGTGAAGCCTGTTCATACGCTCATACAAAATTTGCTTTGGAAGAAGGCATGAGTCAAGAAGAGATCAGTTCCATATTGAGTGGAGAGATGGGCGTAATACCGGAAGAAGAGACCGTAGCAATCTTCTTTGCTCAACACTATACTGATCAAAACGGTAAAAGTTCCAAAGAATCTTGGCAAAGATTAGTAGATGAATATGGTTTCGAAAAGTCGATGGTCATACTTGCAATAATTCGCATGATGATTTCAGGAAACATCTACGGCATAGCAGTCAGCGCCATGCAGACCCGCCTGAAAGGAAAACCATCGGGAAAAACCAGCCTGTTTTATGAAATCACCATGCTAGTTTCCTTTATTTTATATTTACCATTAGCTGCAATTCACGCCTCTATAGAAAATCGCAATAACGTAAGTTTACTACCCTATTAACCGGTTCTGCAGTGCAAATCCGGGACAGCAGAGTGTGTCAAAAGTCACACTAAAACTGGACAAAATGATTTAACCCAGAGTAAAATCGTGATATAATGAACCTAACACATAAAAACTGTTATGGGGGGCCATTAAATGAGCTACAT
>JAAYKD010000049.1 GCA_012522585.1 Bacillota bacterium
AAGTACACTTAAAGACCGCTCGACTTGCATGTATGAGGCACGCCGCCAGCGTTCGTCCTGAGCCAGGATCAAACTCTCCAATCAAATTAAAGAGCTTTAAACTAGCTCGTTTGTTTTAACTTTATTTAATAAAATTAACGTTGGCTTGACTTCAAGTTATTTAGACTCAAAGCCCGCTTAAGATACTTTGCTGATACCCTTAGCACAATGTGGGTATCTTTCTCTCAAGCTTAATTCTCTTGCGCTGTTTAGTTTTCAAGGTTCAAGTGCACTCTAGAAAACGAGGTCGTTCTCGAGAGTGCTTTTCTATATTATCACAATGAAATTCGTTTGTCAACACCACTTAGAAAATTCTTCTGAGCAAAAAGAGTCGAAGCTTTTTCAAAAACAGCTTCGACTCTTTTTTTAATTGTCCTTATTCGTTTCTAAACTAAAAAGAAATTTTTAAATCTTATTGAACAGGATATACACCTTTTTTGCCGTCTTCTTCATTTTCTTCGGCAATATTATAATCCGTTCTGGTCTTGCCAGCCATTCTGTCCTTTAAGAATTTTTCAGCTACTTGGGGGAAAGCCACGTAAGATAGAAGATCTTCGTCAGATTCCATGAGATAACCGATTTCTTTTCTGGCTTGAGGTAAGCCCGGTTCTAAATCGTCGGCAAAACGATGCTGTAAAACAGGAGTATCACCGATTAATGATTTGCGGAACTCTTCGTCGATTGGGCCTGGGGCCTTTCCGTATTGACCGGCTAAATAAGCTTTAACTTCATTGGTAACCATTTTATAACGGCCGCCGGAAAGTACGTTGAAGACAGCTTGAGAACCAACCATTTGGCTGGAAGGTGTGACCAAGGGGGGATAACCTAAGTCGGCACGCACGCGTGGCACTTCTTCCAGAACTTCGGGCAATCGATCGATGTTCGGACCTAATTGCTCGGCAAAGTTACTCATCATACCACCGGGAACTTGATAGGTTAAAACGTTGGCATCAACGCCACCAACCACATCGTACTTGATATTATAGTTTCTTAAATTCTTTCTCAGCTCGGCACTGATCGGATACATCTTCGATACATCCAAACCGGTATCATAGGGTGTTTCTTTGAGCATGGCTACCAGAGTTTCGGTAGCGGGCTGTGAAGTACCCATGGCTAAGGGTGAAAGAGCAGTATCGACAATGTCGACACCGGCTTCGGCAGCTTTGAGCAAAGCAGCACCGGCCATACCTGAAGTATAGTGGGTATGCAATTCGACCGGAACATCTACAACTTCTTTAATGCTCTTAACGATATTGTAGGCAGCTGTAGGTGAGATGATGCCACCCATGTCTTTTACGCAGATCGAGTCTGAACCCATTTCAACCAGTTCTTTAGCCAACTTAGCATACATTTCCGGAACGTGAACCGGGCTGATTGTATAAACAACAGAGCCTTGTACATGAGCTCCTTCAGCTTTGGCTGCACGAATCGATGTTTCTAGGTTGCGCAAGTCATTGAGGGCGTCGAAGACTCTGATGATATCCATCCCATTGTCGACCATTTTTTTGATAAACAATTCGATAACATCGTCTGGATAGGGTCTGTAGCCAAGTAAGTTTTGGCCTCTTAAGAGCATTTGTAATTTTGTGTTTTTAAAGTATTTGCGGAAAACTCTGAGACGCTCCCAGGGATCTTCATTCAAATAGCGCAGGCAAGCATCAAAGGTTGCTCCGCCCCAGCACTCAACAGAATAGAACCCGACTTCGTCCATTGCTTCAAGCAAGGGAATCATATCTTCAATTTTTAGGCGGGTTGCCATTAAAGATTGATGACCGTCTCTAAGGGTTGTATCGCAAATCTTTATAGCTTTATTTTGATTTACGCTCATATCGTTACCTCCGTATATATGATATGTTACTAAATTCGTGCTATAATACTTATCTTCCTTCATGTTTCAAAAACATTTATCAAATAACCCGATACGACTTGCAAAGGCTTTCCCTCTCTTTTTCAAATACTATTCTTTATTTAAAAAGGCTTTTAATTCCAATTGATCTTTGGCAATTTATTTCGTAACACAAAGGAATTTTTAAAGCTTCGTCGAAACTAGAATGTACAATATAAGGAGGGATTTTTTTATGACTATGAAAGAACTGTTACAGATTGCTCTTGATTTAACCAATCTGGAAACAATGCCTGAAGATTCTGGAGCCATTTACGATAACGGCCGTGAGATCAAAAAAGTATTAGCCGGAATCGACATGACAACCGCTGAACTGCACATAGCCAAACAAGCAGGCTTTGACTGTGTTGCCGTTCATCACCCCATTGGAATTCAAAATCCAAACATCGGTGAGCTTTTCGGCCGTGACCACATGAAAAAAATGATGGAATGTGGTGTTCCAATCAATGTGGCCCAAAAAATCGCCTATGCCCGTAAGGAAAGATCACATCAAGGTTCTCATTCCCGTAATAAAGGTCTCTATCCTGACATGGCCAAGCTTTTAGATATCAACGCTTTAGCCCTTCATACTCCTGCTGACATGCTGGCAGAATTCTATGTGCAAAAACGCATGGATAGAATTTATGAAGAAAATCCTCGCTTAACAGTCCAGGATGTAATCGATGAGCTCATGACCATCAGAGAATATCAAGAAGCCTTAGAAGGCCAACAACCTGAAGTTTGGGTTGGTAGCAAAACCAGTTTTGCCGGTCGTATCTATGTTGAAATGTACGGTGTTGGAGCTCCCAGCTTAGAGGAGTATATCGCTTGTTCAGACGCTGGCATCGGCACTTTCGTCTGCATGCACGCTACACCTGAAGTTTTAGAAGGTATGAAAAAGCATAACAAGAGCAATATTGTAGTAGCCGGTCATATGGCCAGTGACTCCTTAGGCTTCAACCAGATCCTCAAAGTCTGGGAAGAAAAAGGCGTCGAAGTAGTCAGAGTAAGCGGCTTAATCTAAGATTCAACCGATAAAAAAGGCGGGGTGCAAAAGCTTCCCGCCTTTTTTTATAGCTTTTCTTAAATTAGCCGATGACGATTTCTCCGTCAACTATGACTGTAGTCGGTTTGGCTCCATTTTCAAAGGGATGTTTCTTCCAAATGACGATGTCTGCATCCTTACCCACTGCCAAAGAACCTACACGATCTTCGATACCAATGATTTCAGCAGGATTAATAGTAATAGCTTTCATAGCTTCGTATTCATCCATACCTTCAGCTACAGCCATACCTGCCATCAAAGGTAAGGTCTCCAGAGGCACTACCGGGCTGTCTGTACAGATCGCTACATTGATACCTGCTTTGTTCAAGACGCCAGGAGTATTAAAGCCTTTTTCTTTCAACTCAAATTTTGATCTATGACCAAAACTGGGGCCAACGACTGCAGGATAATCGTATTTAGCTAATTTCTCAGCAATTAAATGACCTTCAGTGCAGTGCTCCATGGTCAAATCAAGATCAAATTCTTTAACAATGCGAATAGAAGTGAAGATGTCGTCAGCTCTGTGAGCATGAATTTTTAAAGGTATTTCTTTTTTCAAAACAGGAATCATCGCTTCATGGGTGAGATTCAGATCGGGAGCAGATTTTCCTTCGGCTGCTGCCTCTTCTTTTTTCTTCATGTAATTTGAAGCGGCTACCAAGGCCTCTCTCATCACTGCAGCTGAACCCATGCGAGTCGATGGCATTTTACGTTGACCACTATAAACTCTTTTGGGGTTTTCACCTAAAGCACATTTCATTGCGATGGGATCTTTTATAACCATTTCATCGACACAATCTCCGTGCAATTTACAGGCGAAGAAGGTTCCACCAATAACATTAGCAGAGCCGGGACCTGTAGCAACGGAAGTAACACCGGCTGCTAAGGCTTCTTTAACAGTTCGATCCATCGGATTAAAACCGTCAATACCTCTGACTTGAGCAGTGTTGGGAGCGATTGCTTCGTTGACATCATTGCCTTCAAAACCAATTGCATCTTCCATCATACCGATATGACAGTGAGCATCAATTAAACCGGGAGTGACCACTCGATTGCGAGCATTGATCACTTTAGCATCGGCAGGTGCGCTAACAGTTTCCCCAACTTCTTTGATTTTGCCAGCTTCTACTAAGATTTCGCCTTTGATCAGGCCTAAATCGGTCATAGTATAGATGCGAGCATTTTTGATTAAAATCTTTGACATTACTTTACTCCTTTTTTAAGTTTTGCTTAATTTTCGCATTCCAGACCCGAAATTCCTTCTTACCTACCCCTTCTCCTAAAGAATAGCAGGATTTTTTAAAGAAAAAGCGAATCTCTTTTATGTTTACTAGAGAAATGGATTTGAATTTATGAAAATCGACAACAGCAATTATTCTTCGTCAGGCGGCAAAGCTAAGCGTTTAGTTGAAATAGATGCAATCAGAGGCTTGGCTGTTTTAGCTATGGTCATTTATCATTTTATCTATGATTTAATTGCCTTTTATAATTTAGATTTTTCTTTAAACCATCCGATCATGTTGGTTTTAGCTACGGCTGCTTATCTTTTCTTCTTTCTATTCGGTTTGAGCAGCAATTTTACTCGCAACCCCTTAAAACGTCTTGGCAGAACTGCTCTGGCAGCTTTGGTCATAACCGTTAGCACCTATTTTTTCGACCCTAATCTCTATGTAAAATTTGGCACCCTGCATTTTCTCACAGCAGCAGGCTTGATAGTCTATCTCTTAAAAGACCAAGGAGATGAAGTCATAGTTTTAATCGCCATGGCTGCCTTTTTAATCGGTAAATTTATCAGGCAGATCCCGGCTCAAAATGACTGGCTTTTTCCTCTGGGATATATTTCAAGAAGTTTTAACAGCTCCGATTATTATCCCCTTTTCCCAAATTTGACCTATGTGCTTCTAGGCTATATCACAGGACGTAAGTTCTATCAAGATGCCAAGCCGATATTCCCCAATTTGAAAGCTCCGTTCCTTTCCTTTTTAGGCAGGAACGCCATTATTATCTACTTCGTCCACCAACCCTTGTTTTTGCTGCTCCTTTCCGGTTCAGCAAGGCTGATCAAATGAAAGGAGATTCAATGATTTTTGCAACTTATATAAAAGAAAAACTGGAACAATCCTACAAATTATTGCAGAAACACAAATTAGATTGTTGGATTATCTATAGTCAGGGCAGCGACAACCTCGACCCTGCTTTGAATTTTTTTAACGGAGGTTTAAAGCTTAGAGAAGAAGTTTTAATTCTGATCTTCAAAAATTTCAAAATCAAAATTTTTACAGGGGAAGAAAATTTCTCGGCCTTAAAAAGCTTGGGCTACCGAGCTGAAGAAATCTATCTTTTAAATGATCTTAAAGTTTTATTAAAAACTCATTTAAAAGAGGAAAATGTAAAAACTCTAGCTTTAAACAAAAGCGAAAGGGGCTATGGCAGCGGAATCAACCATGCTTTGTATCAAAAATTGCTGAGCAATCTCAATGGTTTGGATCTAGTCATCGAGGAGGCAGGTCCACTAGTTTATTCTCTGACTCTTGAACAAACTCCAGGTGAAAAGCGATTCAATCGAGAACTAGGCTTTGAACTTTTAAAAGTTCATGGGCTGATTACTCAGAATTTAGGACCCGGCTGGACCTTCAAATCACTGATCAGTTTGCTCAAGGAAAATTTCCAGCAAGCCAAGTTGGAATTTTCTGAGTTTTTTAGCAACGATTTATTTTTAAGTCATGGCCAACTGAAGCGAGGGTTTTACAATCTTGCCGACGATCCTCTCTTTGAACCAGGCTATCTATTAAACCTTTTCTTAGGCTTAAAGAATTTAAACACCCATATTTTCTCTGCCAGAAGTTGGTATATTTTAAAACCGGGAGAAACGAAAGTTCCCCAGGAGCTTGAACAGAGCTTTCAAAAATTACAAGCCCTTTTTAATCAGCTGATTTTAACCATACAAAAAGAGCAAGACTATAACCAAGTCCTGATTTCTTTGCTTGAGCAAATAGAAGATCAGCCAAAGCAAATTATTGGAATAAAATATATTGGAGCTCAAGGTCATTATACCTGGACTAATTCAAAGCCTAGAGAAGCTGATTTGAAACAGATTCTTGATCTAAAGGAGAACCAATTATTTTACCTTGAATTAACCCTAGAAACTCAATGGGGCCTACTCCAGCAGGGTGAAACAATCTCCATTGAAGGACAAGAGAGCAAGTTTTTAATTCCCCCACAAAAACAAATTTGGGCAGTGCAATGGTTTGATGACGAACAGATACGCGAGGTCATCGATAAATAGAGAGGAGTATTTTCATGGAACAAAAGAAGCCTAAAGTATTGCTTTTAGCAACAGGTGGCACAATAGCCGGTAAGGGAGCACCGGGCAAAACCACCAATTACCGTCCCGGTGAAATCTCAGTTGAAGAACTCATTGAAACTGTACCCGGCTTAGGCGATCTGGCGGAAATCAAGAGCGTGCAATTTGCTAATGTTGCATCAATCGCTTTGACCCATCAAGATTGGCTCAATTTAGCTAATCTGATCAACTCTGAATTTTCAGCAGATCCCGAGCTGAGAGGAGTGGTGGTCACTCACGGTACTGATGTCCTGGAAGAAACTGCATATTTTCTCCACCTGAGCATCAAGGATATCAGGCCGGTTGTGGTAGTTGGTTCGATGCGTCCGGCAACTGCTCTCTCGGCAGATGGGCCTTTAAATCTGCTCAACGCAGTAAAGATTGCGGTTTCTCAGGAGGCAGAGGGTAAGGGTGTTCTGGTAGCCCTTAATGACGAAATCCACTGTGCCCGAGACGTTACTAAAGGCAATGCCAACAAGGTAGAAACTTTCCAAAGCCCCTACTGCGGCCCTTTAGGTTTTGTCAAAGGTGACAATATTCACTTCTATCATCAACCCAGCCGCCTTCACACTTATCAGACAGTCTTTGATACCAGTGGTTTGAAGGATTTACCCAGAGTCGATCTAGCCTATTCTCATATTATGGCAGATGGTGCCGCTATCGAAGCTTATGTGGAAAGAGGGGCCAAGGGTATCGTCATTGCTGCAGCCGGAGCGGGTGCTGTGACAAGGGAGATGTCACAAGCAATGGAAAAAGCTACCCAGGCAGGCGTCGTAATTTTATTGGGAACGCGTTGCGGTGCAGGTCTGGTCGGACCGGCTCGCCAAGAGATGCTGAAAAGAGGCTATATCACTGCTGATAATTTAAATCCCCAAAAAGCAAGAGTGTTATTAGCCTTGGCTTTAGCACATACTGATAATTTAGAGACGATTCAAGATTGGTTTAATAATTGCTAAAATAAAGAAGAAAGCCCTTAACAGGTATTATATCCTGTTAAGGGCTCTTTTTTTGAGAAATTCATCAACAGATCTTCCTAACAAACGCATTGCATAAACAACGAAGAGAGATCTGGATCTTTCGATTCATTTAAAAACGATTGGCCTTGATCACCTTCGCTTGAGTTTAACGAAAATTTAAATTCAAAATCATCATGAGCTTGATCAGCAGAATATCCCAAGAAAAAAGGGATCTATATTTTTTGACTTACCTAAAAAACGATTATCCTTGATCACCTCTGCTTGCGCTAAGAGAAAAGTTTAATTCGAAAGGAAGGAAGCATGATAAAAAGCTTTTTCAAAAATCAATTGCGCCAAGCCACTTGGCTTTCTTCCAAGCGAGTTCGCGCTTCTTTAGTTTCTGCCGGATAGCCAAAGGATATAAGGCTAAAAGGTATCAAATTATCTGCCAGTTGCAAGACATTTTTAGCCCCTTCTTTTCTTTCAGCAACGGGATGCTGACCTATCCAAACTCCACCTAGACCTAAAGCTTGAATAGCCAAAAGAATATTCTGAGTCACCGCCGCACAATCCTGAATCCAAAAATCTCGGCCTGCTCCCTCTCTCATCCGAGTCTGGTCACCGCTGACCAAAATAGCAGCAGGTGCAAGTTTTAGCATCTTACCATAAGGGTTTGCCTCAGCTAAAGCGTCCAGCTCTTCCCTCTTAGTAATTACGGTCAAATGCCAAGGACGCCTATCCGAGGCTGAGGGGGCTGCTAAGCCCGCTTCCAAGATAGTCTGCAAAACTTCTCGAGGGATTGCCTCTTCTGTGTATTTTCTGATCGATCTTCTTTCAAAAAGTAATTTCAACTTCTCCGGATGTTCTTTCATGATAGATCTCCTTTCCATCTGGTACCTTGGCCCTATAACTCTGACCAGGCCCTTTTGTTCTTCTAGTTTTCTTCTGATTGGTCTTGATTTCTGAGAATAATACAGATGTGAGCTGCAATTACAATCTGAGCTGCCAAATTTATCTACCCAGTTAAAGCTTTCCGATAAAATCTGAGCCAGTGAACACTCGCCCATTTTTTCTTGATCAAAGACATAAAGAGCAACGGGCTTAGCTTCTTCCCGCAAATAATCTATATGCCATTTGATTTTTTTCTCTTCCAACCAATGTCTATTCAATCTTGAATATCCATTCTTCTTAGCACTGCCCACATAGGCATAATAGCCTCTAGCAAAGGACGGAGTGCCCAGTTTGCCAATTCTGATAGATTTCTTGGCTTTCAGCTTTAAAAGCAACACATAAGTCAAGGGGAGCTGATAGAAAGATTCCTTTTTTAACGGCAGAAGCGTGTCAATCTCCCCCTTCCACTAATCTACACATCAGTTTTTCTCTTGTGCATGGACAAAACCCTGCTTTTAAGCTAAAATGAGTTAGTTTTAGGAAAGGCGGTGTCCGCTAAATGAATTCAAATCTGAACGAACAGAAGCAGGATTTTCTTACCGGAGCTTTGATTTTGAGTTTAGCCGGATTGATCAGCCAATTTTTAGGAGTTTTCTCCAAGATATTTTTGCTCTGGCGGATCGGTGAAGAAGGTGTAGGCATTTACAATTTCCCTTATCCTTTTTTTGCCATCATCCTTTCCTTTTCTTCAGTTGGTTTTAATATCGCAATCTCAAAATTAGTAGCCGAAGCTAAGGCAAATAACGACGACCAGAGAGCCCAATTGGTTTTCCAACAAGGTAGGAAAATCAGCATTAAATTTGGACTTTTAGGGACTCTTTTACTAGCTTTATTGGCCTATCCCATGGCCAATTATGTCCACAACGATGCACGAGCTCTCTTCTCTTATCTGGCTTTAGCTCCAACTGCTTTTTTAACATCCTTCCAAGCTACTTATCGGGGCTATTTCCAAGGTTTGCAAAATGTCAAACCAAATGCTTATTCCCAATTGATTGAACAGACTTTTCGTATCATCATCATGCTTTTACTGGCCTGGCTGCTTCTGCCTCTGGGCTTGACCTATGCTGCAGCCGGCGCAACATTCGGAGCCGCCGCCGGAGCCCTGGCAGCCTCCTTTTATCTGGCTTACCTTTATAAAAAAAGCACCGTTGCCACTTTGCAACCATGGTCTGGCATAGCTCAAGAAGTAAAAAGCCTCAATCAAGAGATTATCAAACATGCCTTACCCATCAGCTTTGCCGGGATCGGATTGCCTGCCTTTCTTTTAGCTGATTCTCTTTTGATTACAAACCGTTTGCAATCAGCAGGTCATACTTTAAGCCAGGCAACCACTACCTATGGTATGTTCGCCAACAACGCCATGAGTCTGATTACCATGCCAACAATTTTAACCGGATCCCTTTTCGTGACCCTGATACCGGCAATTGCCGCAGCGAGAGCCGCTGAGCAAACACAAAAAACCAGAGCTCTTGTCAACAAAGCCCTCTTGATAACCTTGGTTTTTGCCCTTCCTGCCGCCATTGGTATGAACAGTGTAGCCTTAGAACTGACCAATATCCTTCGCATGAGCGAAGCAACAGCCCTTGTCTTAAAAACTTTATCCTACGCTCTTCCTTTCATCGCTTTGCAGCAAGTCAGCTCTGGAATCTTACAGGGAGCAGGTATCCGGATTTTACCGGTCGTCCATATGTTTTTTGGTGCTTTGATAAAATTACTGGGCAATTTCATTCTGATTCCCAAGCTCGGCATTGACGGAGCTGCCTATTCCACGATTGCCGGCTTCGCCATAGCGGCTTTGCTCAACCTTTATCAGGTCTATAAAGAAGATGAGCAGAGCTTAAAGTCCTGGTCTTTAATTTTGATCTATACAATCAGTTCAATCTTGATGGGATGGGCTTTGAGATTGATCGAACCTTTGACAGCCAATTTTATTTCTTTGGCCGCTTTGATCATCAAAAGCCTTTTGGGCATCATAGTTTATTTTGCCTTGGTCATTCTCCTGAATTTTGCTATAAAAAATTTTAAAAAAAGGAAATAGTGAGAGCTTATTTCGGAATCCGGAATAAACCGAAGGTATTTCGATATAATAAGCTATTTTTTGTCGATTTTTCATCTTTTAAAGAAGGAATTTCGACAGCAAACCTTGAATAATAGCGAAAAATAGCAAAATCTAGGAAAGTGGGGTTCCCTATGGAGAAAAAGAAACTTTTAGTTGAAGATATGCTAAAAATCAAGGTGGCAGGAGAGGTAGCACTTTCACCTGAAGGAGATTTAGCGGTTTATGTCATGACTTCTATTGACAAAAAAAATAACAAGTATTGTCATGTCCTCTATGGAGCCGAAGTTGGCAAAGAACCTTTTCCATTGACCAATGGCCCCAGTGATACCAAACCGAAATTCAGCCCCGACGGTAAAGAGCTGGCCTTTTTGTCCAACCGGTCAGGGAGCAGCCAAATCTGGATTCTTCCGGTCAGTTTAGGCGAGGCCAAACAGTACACTCAAATTAAAGGTGGAGTCAGTGATTTCATCTGGCTGCCTGAAGGCAATGGCTTTGTCTATCTTGCCAGCTTAAACGAACAGGGATTACAAAAGGAAAAAGACCCTGATCCGGAAACAAATCTTTATGACAAACACACAAAAGAGGTCCGAGTCATTGAAAACCTCTATTATAAAATGGACGGAATGGGTTATTTGAGTCGGAACAGACCCCAGTTGGTCTATCAAGAACGAGAGCAAAAGCCCGTTCAATTGACCCAAGGGCCTCAATTCGTCTACAGACTTTGCGATGTTGATGAAACGGGCAGAAAGATTCTCTTCACCAGCCGTCAGGACGATGATTGGGATAGAAATGCTTGGTCCAGCTATCTCTATGAATACGATATGGAAAAAGCCAGAGTCAAATCAATGATCACCAAGGATTTGGATGTACAACAGGCTGCTTACAGTCCCAAAGGGGATAGAATCGCCTTACTGGCTACCCTTTCCGACCTGACCGGCGGCAACACAAAACTCTATACCATGCCAATTGAGGGTGGAGAGCCAGAACTGGCCTTACCCAATCTGGATAAGACTCTAGGCAATTTGGCTTTAAGCGACTTGCCTCTGCGCTCCAGCACCCCGATAGTTTGGGGCTGGGGAGCTAAATCCGTCTACCTGCCTTTGAGCGAAGGGGGAAAAGTAAGTTTAGTTAAAATTTTCGTCGATACCGAGAAGATAGAGACAATCGTCGAAGGCAACAGAGTCGTATACAGCTATAGTTTAAGTGCTAATTGTAAAAAGATTGCTTTTGCAGCCAGTTATATGACAAATCCCTCTGATCTTTTTTATTTGGATACAGAAAACGATAATCCCAGAACCAGGGAGCGTCAGCTGACCGAGCTCAACCCATGGCTAGAAGAGTATTTTCTAAGCACTCCGGAAATTTTAAAAGCCAGAGCCTCCAGAAAGTCACCGGAAGTTGACCTTTGGGTGATGAGGCCTAAGGGGTTCAAAGCCCACGAAAGCTACCCGGCTATCCTCCAGATTCATGGGGGCCCCATGTTGATGTATGGATATTCCTTCTTCTTCGAGTTTCAATTGATGGCCAATATGGGAATGGGTGTAATCTTCTCCAATCCCCGAGGTTCACAAGGCTACGGGGAAGAATTTTGCACAGCAATTGCCAAAGAATGGGGAAAGCTGGACTACAATGATCTTTTGGCAGTCAGAAAGAGAGCTTTGCGTCGACACAAATGGATTGACGACAATCGCATTTCGGTGGCAGGTGGCTCCTATGGCGGTTTTATGACCGCTTGGATAATTGGCCACACCGACATCTTCAAAGCTGCTATTTGTAGCAGACCGGTAATTCACTGGACCAGCATGTCAGGGACCTCCGATGGCAATTGGTCTTGGTACCGCAGGTTTGATTTTGTCTTACCTTGGGAAGATGAAAAGGCTTACCGTCAGCAATCACCTTTCACCTATGTGGACAAAGTTAAAACACCGGTCCTCATAGAAATTCAGGAAGGGGACTTGCGCTGCCCAATTGAACAAGGTCAGATGTATTTCTCAGCTCTGAAATATTTAAATAAAGCTCCTGTAAAACTGGTCTCCTATCCCAATGAATTCCACGGTATGAGCCGTAACGGCAAACCTTGGAACAAGGTTCACCGCCTCGATCAAATTGTCGATTGGCTAGTGACTTACGGAATTGATTGATTTTAAAAGCTAATAATTAAATAAATGATTGTCCCGGGTTAGGCAGACACATCTTTTCCTATTAATTCAAGGAAAAGGCCAATATGACTTGCCAAATCCGGGACTTTTTTGTTATTATTATTAAGTTAGAACAAAACCAAGATCGTTCAGTGTGGTTTAGGTGTTTTCCTTTTCGCAAATTTTTATTATTGAGGATTTGAGGCATGTGAAATCATTCTTAATTGATAGTATTGCTAATTCCAATCTAACTTGAAATTTATCTGATGGCTTTTCATTTTAGCCTTGATTGGCTAACTTGATGATAAAATGTAACACGAAATCAATGTCGACCAGAAGGAGTAAAAAAATGAAATCCCAAGAAAGAACCTACCAAATTGGCTTTTATGGTTATATGCTCAGCGTTAACTTTCTGTTTTTAGCTGCAGCATTAGTCTTCAATCAGGATGGTCAGATGCTTTCAGGTCTAGCAAAAACCCTAACATCTTTTGCCGGTTCCACCATGGATTATTTTTCTGCCGGAGGTCTATCTGCTGCCCTTTTAAATGTCTCCCTGAGTGGCTTTTTAGCCTTTTTAGTATTTTTATCCGGGAAGACGAAAGCCAGCGGCTCAGGACTCATGGCTTACATGATAACTCTGGGATTCTCCTTTTATGGAAAAACATTTTTAACATCCCTGCCCATAGTTGTAGGAGTTTATCTCTATTCACGTTTGAACAAAATAAAATGGACTCAAAATACCGCCATGGCTCTTTTCGCCTGTTCTCTAGACCCTACAGTCAGTCTCTTCGCTTTTCATCCCCTGCATTTAAAATACCCTCTTTTTCTGCGCTCAATAGTAGCCCTTTCCGTTGGTCTTCTGATCGGCTTGATTGTTCCTATCGTCTCCAAACACAGCAGCAAGATCCACAAGGGGTTCAATATTTATAATGTGGGTTTATCCGGAGGCTTGACCGCCTGGTTCATCTTTCAAATCTACCGCAGCACCTTTCTGGCCCAGCAAAACTTGGACAGCCAGGGGTTTTTACAAAGTGTCTTCAGCAGCGGAGAGAAAACTCCTATTCTGATACTTTACTCGCTGCTCTTCCTCTTATTATTCCTCTGGGGTCTCTATATAAAAACCTACGGGGAAGATAAGCCTTCACTGAGCAGCTTGTTCAAAAGAAGCGGTCATAACTGTGATTTTGTTAAGGAAGAAGGGTTGGCAGCCACCTTTTGGAACATGGCCATCATCGGCATTATCTTTCTCACCTTTTATTATCTGGTGGGAGCGCCCTTTACCGGACCCACGGTCGGTGCTCTGCTCTGTGCGATTTGCCTGAGCAGCAATGGAGTCAGTCTGACAAACGCCTGGCCTAGTTTTGCCGGATACTTTTTGGCTTCCTTAGTCATGCCCTTTTCCCTCGGTTCACAAGCACAAGCTGTAACCCTCTCCTTTGCCTTAGCCCTTGCCCCAATCAGCGGAGTCTATGGCTGGTTCTGGGGTATAATTGGAGGATTCGCTCACGCTGCCATCGCTCCCTACTCAGCAGCCGTTCACGGCGGCCTAACTCTCTATAATGGAGGTTTTGCGGCCGGTATTATCGCCGCTGTTTTAGTTCCCATCATGGAACATTTTAAAGAACAAAGAGCAAATTAGACAAAAGAAAACATTGGATAAGAGAGGCCCTATTTTAAGTTTTTTAAAGCTTAAAATAGGGCTTTTATTAATCTAAGAAGGTTTTTAAAAGGTTAAGGGAGAAATTCTTAATGAATAATTTTATTTTAAAGGAGTTGTTTCAATGCTAGAAAATCTTAATCCCGTCTGGAATTTAGAAACTATTTTCCCGGGTGGCAGTTCTTCCCCTGAATTAAAAGAGGAAATGGAAAAATTAGCTGCTGAATTAAAACAATTTGATCAAGGTTTAAACAAAAATCCGCCCCTTTCTTTAGAGGATTGGCTAGAGTGCTTAAACCAAGTTCAGGCCATCGGTGCTCGCCTTCGGGAAGCAGGAGCTTTTTTAGGCTGCTTAAATGCCGCTAACACCAATGATATCCAAGCTCAAATGCTCTCTGGAGCTTTCTTCCCTATCTTTGCTGGTTTCGATCAGATCAGAACAAAGATCATGGTTTTTTTAAGCCAAATGGATCAAGAAGCCTTTAACAATCTGATCGCTGCTCCCCAATTGCAGGAATACAATTTTGTCATCAAAGAGATGAGAAGCCTCTCCAAACAGAGATTACCCTTAGAACAGGAACAATTGATCAGCAATTTGAGCATCAACGGCTTAAACGCTTGGGGCACCCTCTATCAACGCTTGGTCTCCAGAGTTAAAATTGAATTGGTCGAAAAAGACGGTAGCATCTCCGAGCTTTCAGCCGGTCAAGCCTACAACAGATTGTCCGATCCGGACAGATCGATTCGGGAGCAATTGATGCCTAAATGGGAAGAAGCATGGAGTGATTTAGCTGAAATTGCAGCCCATGAACTCAATTCTCTGATTGGTTTCAGATTGGAAGTTTACAAAGCCCGAGGCTGGTCAGATCCCTTGACTCAAGCCCTGCAACAAAACCGCATTGAACGCAAAACCATCGAGACCATGTGGTCAACCATCGATAAAAACAAGGATGCTCTCCTCGATTATCTCAATGCCAAGAAAAAGCTTTTAGGTGTTGAAGAATTATCCTGGCACGATTTTTCCGCCCCGGTGGGCAATCAAGATGAAGCTTGGACCTATACCCAAGGAGCCAATTTCATCATCGAGCAATTCCAAAGATTCAGCCCCAAAATGGCCGAATTTGCCCAACATGCTTTTGAAAATCGCTGGGTCGAAGCAGAAAACAGAAGTGGAAAAGGAGTTGGTGCCTTCTGCACAACTTTGCCGGTCAGCAAGGAAACTCGTATTTTCACCACTTTCTCGGGAACGATCAACAATGTCACTACTTTGGCTCACGAATTAGGCCATGGTTTCCATGCTTATGCCATGAAGGACATGTCTCTGATCAACCAAGAAATTGGCATGTGCTTGGCTGAAACTGCTTCAACCTTTTCCGAATTAGTCGTTTCCGATGCCGCTATTAAAAGCGCTCAGAACGATCAGGAAAAATTATCTCTATTGGAAGATAAAATGCAAAGAGCAGCCAACCATATGATGAACATCCATAGCCGCTTCATCTTTGAAACCAATTACTATGCTGCCCGCCAAAAAGCACCTCTTTCCTTACAACAAATCAATGAGATGATGGTCGAGGCACAAAAAGAAGCTTATTGCGATGCTTTAGGAGAATGGCATCCCACCTTCTGGTTCTCCAAAGGGCATTTCCATGGCACCTCAGTTCCCTTCTACAATTTCCCCTATACCTTTGGTTTCCTCTTCGCTACCGGAGTCTATGCTAAAGCTCAAGAAATGGGCGATGACTTCGAAGATATGTATGTAGAGTTATTGCAAAACACAGGAGTCATGACCGTTGAAGAGTTGGCCAAAGCTTATTTAGATGTGGATCTAAGAGAAGAAGAGTTCTGGCAAAGAGCTATTGACTTGGCTTTAAACGATTTAGACGAATACTTGAGACTGGCCGAAAAATTCAGCTAGTTCAACAAAAAACCCGCCTTGATTTTAAAAATCAAGACGGGTTTTATTTATTTAGCCTAGAAAGTAATATAAGACGGCTCCAACGACTCCATTGGCCAACATCATCTTAATGGGACCTACCCTTCTTATTCTCATGATGGCCAGAGAGGTGACAAAAAGCACTACACCTATACCGTTAAAATTAGCAGCGCTCATACCCAATTCAGGGTCATGCCAAAGAGTCAGTGCTACTATAGAAGTACCGGCCGAAGCGATTAAAGCCACGACAGCAGGTCTTAAACCAGACAAAATAGCCTGCACCACTGATAAATTTTTATACCGTTTGTATAAAAAGGCTAAAATCAAAACTATGATACAGGATGGCGTCACACAACCTAATGTGGCTACTACCGCTCCAGGAAAACCAGCCATACGGGTTCCCACAAAAGTAGAGGTATTGAGGGCTATGGGCCCTGGTGTCATCTGTGAAATGGTGATTATATCGACAAAGTCTGCCATGCTGAGCCACTTGTGCTTGAGCACCACCTGCTCTTGAATTAAAGGCAAGCTGGCGTAGCCACCGCCAAAACTCAAGGAGCCGACATGGAAAAAGGTTAAAAACAATTGCAAATAAATCAAGAAGTGCTCACTCTCCGCTCTCTTTTTTTCATATAATACATGTTTAAAAGTGAAGTCAGAGCACTGATTGCTAGGACTAAAAGAATATTCATTTTAAAAACTAAGATAGCCAGAAGAGCGAAAAACATGATGGCCACATAGAGTATTCTTTTTTGCCCAAAAACAGTACCCGCCATTTTCAAAGAGACATCGACAACGACGGCCGCTACCCCCGCTTGCATACCTCGCAAAACCAAGGAAACCACAGTACTGCTCTTAAACCAAGTATAGATAGAAGAGACAAGTGTCAGGATAAACAAAGGAGGCATGATGGTTCCTAAAATACTAAAAAAAGCACCGGGCAAGCCGGCTAAATGATAGCCCAAAAGAATAGAAACATTGACCGCCATAGGGCCGGGCGCTGATTGAGCTATTGCGCACAAGTTCAACATTTCTTCTTGTTCCAACCAGCCTAATTCATTGACGAATTTTTGCTGCATCAAGGGAACTATGACCGTACCACCGCCGAAAGTAAAAGCGCTTAAGGTGAAGGTTGATTGAAATAATTTCCGATAAAATTTGGAATCACGCTGCATTATATCGCCTCCAAGAGCCATTATACACCTGCCAGATATTAAAGTAAAGACCAATCAGGCTAGTCTAAACCTTTGCTTTGGCTAGTTTAAAATCCACTGTAAAGAACCGATGATAAAACCTAAAAGAGCCCCCAATTGAGTGATGGCCCGAAGCTCTCTGCCCACCACATCCATGGTCAATTCTTCCAGCTCAGCTAAGGGAAATTCATTGAGCCTTCTTTCCACGGTTTTCGCAATATCCAGAGTTTTTAAAGCCGAAGGTAAAACTTTAGCAATACCCTCTTTCAAAGCTGAAAATATATCATCTTGCCAGCTATCGGATAAATTGACCATCAGATAGGCCAGAGGGATTTCCTTGTTCAACAAGCTCCTACCTAAGAGCAAGACTCTTTCGGTCAAGAACTCTTCCTGCTCTGCTAAAGACAGGAAAAGGGACTGCCAAAAAGCTGAAAAATCAATTTCTTCAGGGCCTGAATGAGATTCCAAGCCGCTCAAACTGGGCCCCTGAGCTTCCAAATCAAGATTTGTTTGATCTGGAGAAGTCAGAAGAGAAGGTATAATCCTGATAGATTTTTCCAGAAGAGTATTCAACCTCTCCGCTGAAAGAAAACCATTTTCACTAAAGCCCAATTGGGTCAGAGGAATTTTTACGACTTCATCGCTCAATTCCAGAAGATGAGCGATCACACTTTCTCTGTTCTGCTCCAGCTCATGGGCGGCATTGCTCAGCTGATTGCGGATAAATTCAAATAAGCTGGCTTCGCTCATCATATTTGAGAGCAAGCTCAAAGACCAGTGTTTTTGCATCAGATTTTGAACGATCGGTAAGATGAACTTAGGCAAGGATTCAAAAAGTAGAATCGATTGTAAAATTCTGCTAATCTGCTCAGGGTTTTGTTCTATCAAGCTACTCAAAGCTAGGTAATTGTCCTGCCCCATGATATCAAGCAGAGTTGTTTCATCTCTTTCGAATTCTTGCAATTTATTACTGTAGATCTTTTTCAAGATTTGATTCGTCTCTTCTTGGGAAAAAACTTTAATTATAAAATCGAAAATCTCCTGATTGGAGCCGATCTTGCTAAAATTGAATTTCTTGCCGTCCAGAAGATTTGAAAATTTCTGACCCCAGGCCTTTGCCTCAATCGCTTGGGGCAATTCCTCAATCAGTTTCTCTGCTCTTATTCTTAAAGCTTGGATTAAACTCAGAGTTAAATTCTCTCCCAAAACGGATTCCAAGGCTCTTCTTAAAGTTGTGTTTTCTTTTTTGGTTTGAGCCAAGCTGACCCACAATTGCTTATAATAATTGTAAAATTCCGGGTCTTGTAAGGATTTTTTCAATTCCTTTTCATTAATCAATTCCTGAGCGATAACTTCTCCGACTTTAACGGCTATTTCACCTCGACGGGCAGGAAGTAGTCCGGGAGTAAAGGGCAATTTGAGCCCTAGAATTCGGTATTCCCGATAAGGACGGAAGAGCATGCGAATAGCTATCCAGTTTGTGATGTAGCCAATTACCGCCCCTAAAAGAGGAGGTAAAAGCCATTTATATTGAAAATTGGCCAGCATAATAAGACCACCTTGTTTCTATTTACTATTTGTGAGACTAACACAGAGAGGGAAAAATATCAAGTCGTTTGCTGATTAAGCTGATCGAATAAAAAATCCGGAAGCCTTGATCAAGGCTTCCGGATTTTTATTTTATTTAACTGATTACAACTTGCTATCTAGGGCTTATGCACGTAGTAGCTGTTTTTATAATCTGGTACTTCCAATTTTTCGTAGTTCTTTTCGAACATAGCTACTAATTCCCAGGCTTGCTCATCATATTCTTCTTTGTTTTCCCAAGTATTCTTAGGATTGAGAATTTCTGCAGGTACATTGGGGCAGCTGGTGGGAACACTGACTTTGAAAATTTCGTCTTCTCTATATTCAACATCATCCAAATCGCCGTTGAGAGCAGCAGTTACCATAGCTCTGGTGTATTTCAAGGAGATGCGTTCGCCTACTCCAAATTTGCCGCCGGTCCAACCTGTATTGAGCAAGAAGACACGAGTGTCATGCTTATCGATCAATTCACCTAATAAATCTCCGTAAACATGGGGTGAACGAGGTAGGAAGGGAGCGCCAAAGCAAGAGCTAAAGGTTGCTTCAGGAGAAACAATGCCTCTTTCAGTACCGGCTAATTTAGATGTGTAACCGGACAGGAAGTAGTACATGGCCTGCTCTTTATTGAGTCGGGCGATGGGGGGCATAACACCAAAAGCATCTGCGGTCAGCAGGAAGATAGTCTTGGGATGGCCACCCTTGGAAGGTACTATAGCACCGGGAATATATGTGATGGGATAAGCTGAACGAGTATTTTCAGTCAGTGTATCATCGGTATAATCAGGCTCTCTGGTAATGGGATCAATGACAACGTTTTCTAAAACACTGCCAAATTTAATTGAGTCAAAAATTTGAGGCTCATGTTCTCTAGTCAAATTGATGCATTTAGCATAGCAGCCACCTTCAAAATTGAAGACGCCTTCGTCTGTCCAACCATGCTCATCGTCGCCGATTAGGCTGCGCAGAGGATCTGCTGAGAGAGTAGTTTTACCTGTTCCGGATAAGCCAAAGAAGAGAGCTACATCGCCGTCTTGGCCTACGTTGGCTGAGCAGTGCATGGGGCAAACGCCGCGGTCAGTTAAGAGGAAGTTCATAATGGAGAAGACTGATTTTTTGATTTCGCCGGCATAATGAGTGCCGCCAATCATGACAACTTTTTTTCCAAAATGAACCATGACGAAAGCTTCACTATTGGTCCGGTCTAATTCGGGGATTGCTTCAAAACCAGGAGCTGAAATTATTGTAAAACCAGCTAAATGCTCGGCCAGCTCTTCTTCTGTCGGTCTGATGAACAATTGATGGGCAAACATATTCTGCCATGCTTTTTCTGTGACGACGCGAATAGGAAGACGATAAGTATGATCGGCACCACAGAAACCATCAAAGACAAACAAATCACGATTTTGCAAGTATGCGGCAAAACGATTGAAGAGACGATCGAAATGTTTTTCTTCTATGGGGACGTTAACCTCACCCCAAGCGATTTCATCGTGAATTTCCGGTAAATCGACAATGAATTTGTCCTTGGGTGAACGACCCGTATATTTACCTGTTTCCACTACCAGGGCTCCAGTGTTGGATAAAACCCCTTCTCCTCTTTCTAAAGCATGCTCCAATAATTGAACCGGGGATAAGTTGCGATAAACTTCACCATGGTTATGAATTCCTAAATAACCTAAGTCCACTTTGTTTTCAGGCATATTTTTGTCCTCCTATCTTGTTTGTGACTATTTTAACGCATAGAGCCAATTAAGTCAACAATATTACACATTTAATATACAATCGACAGAATATTATTTGAGCAATAAACATATATGATATTACATATAGATATATGAGTGTTTAATCTGGCAAGCCCATTATCTTTTTGATATCTTTTTCTAGGATTCGGTACATGGCCCAATTCTCCAGACCATATGTGGCGAGTAAACTCTCTAAGTTTTTAAAAGAGGTTTTTGGTTTTGTTGTTTTTCCTTGCTGAACAGCCTTGATCAACAGGTTTTTAGGCGTATGCTCTAAAGATATAAATTCCATAATATCGGTTTTATAACCAAATACTTCTAAAAGCTCCCCTCTCAAAGCATCGGTAATCAAGGCGGCCAGGCGTTCTTTGAGTATGCCGTGGCGGAGAAAAGCCTTTTGTTCCTCAGATTTAATCTTGTCCATAAGCTCGTGCTGACAGCAAGGCGCTGCCAAAATCACCCGGGCATCCCATTCAATTGCTTTGGCTAAGGCTGCATCAGTGGCAGTATCGCAAGCATGTAGGGAAATTACCAAATCAATTTTGCCCTGACTCTGCCAGTCGGCAATATCCCCCAGGGCAAATTTTAAATTATGATAATTCAATTTTTCAGCCGTTTTCTGACAAAAACTGACCACATCTTCTTTCAAATCCAAGCCTAGAACATCCGGTTCATAGCCTTGTTCTGTCAGGTATTTATAGAGGGCAAAGGTCAAATAGGCCTTGCCGCTGCCAAAATCGATGATCTTCAAAGATTTTTTAGGTAAATACTGCAAAACATCTGCCACAATCTCTAAATAGCGATTGATCTGACGAAACTTATCGTACTTGGCAGCATAGACCTTACCTGCTTTATTCATCACTTTAAGTTCAACTAAAAAGTCATGAGGTATGCCCTCAGCAAAGATGTAATTCTTTTTGCGGTTATGAGATTCTATTTTAGCCTCTTTGGGAGCAGTTTGAACCCGGATTTTAGTTCTCTTCTGCCCTAAGAGCAGTTGGTAATCAGTCTCCTCGATTCTGATCAGAGCTTGAACATACTGCTCTTTATGTTGCTCAAACCAAGCTTCTACTTCTTCTTTCTTTTTAAAGTTTTTGTGGAAAACTTGATTGCCAAAAAAGGCCTCTTCTTGCCAGAAAAAGAAGCCTTGGTTTTTTATTGTCAGAACCCGCCTTTTAAACTCATTGCCTTTTTTGGGCTGGCTGAAGATGATTTTTATCGGCTGATATTCCTCTAAAGCATTTGTGATCAACTCGGCAATTTTTTTCAAATCCATTTTCTTCACTTCTTTTCAAAGCCCAATTTTCGGACAGACATCCTCCAAACAACAGCCCTCACACATGGGGTTTCGGGCTTTACAGCGATATCTGCCGTGGTGAATAAACCAATGATGAGCGGCTGCCCATTTTTTTTCCGGGATAAATGAACAGAGTTGGCTTTCCGTTTGACCGGGATTTTTAGCTGCAGCTAAACCGGTACGATTGGCAACTCGAAAGACATGGGTATCGACTGCCAGAGCCGGCAAATCGAAGGCAACAGATAAAACCACATTGGCTGTTTTACGGCCGACTCCGGGGAGTTTTTCTAATTCCTCCCTGGTTTGAGGCACCTGACCCTCAAAATCTTGTAAAAGCATTTGGGCCATGGCTTTCAAATTCTTAGCTTTATTCCGATACAAGCCGACACCCTTGATCAGATCCTCTATCTTAGATCTTTCCAATTGACTTAAAGTCTCTGGATCCGGAGCCTCAAGAAACAATTTTTTAGTCACCTGGTTGACCTGGATGTCCGTAGTTTGAGCGGATAGTATTACGGCTACCAGAAGTTGAAAATCATTGACAAAATCCAATTCAGGGCCGGCGTCTGCATAGTGTTTTTCCAAGCGTCTTAATATTTCCAATTTGCGCTCTAAATCAGTCAAAAAAGAACCTCCTCAAATTCAAAAATTGATATCATTTATACTTCAAATAGATTTGCAAAGCAATCAGGATAAAAAAGGCTAGGGATATTAAGATTGTGGTAAATCGATACAAGACTGCTTGCTTTCTGGGGTTTTCCTTGAAGGGCAGTATTTTAATCCCCTGATTGATCCTTTCTATTTCAACCTCTTCCAGATTTTCTGCATCTAGATCCCAATAATCTAAAAGGCGTTTCTGAGCGATCGCTCCGCTTCCTAAAACTAAATTCTTTTCCTGCTCAGATTCCAAAATCTCTGCTTCGTCTCTTTCTTCCGGAAATGGGTCTATGGTGGCAAAAGGCATCCTTTCCTCTTGCTCCAACTCCTGAGCTTTGATTCTCTCCAACAAAAGTCTTTCCCGCTCCTGCTCCTGCAAAAACAGCATGCCCTCGACGGAAGTTCTGGGGACTCTTCGAGTCAAGCTTTCTTGAGTGACCGGATGAATATAGGGAACTTCAAGATAGAGCTCCGGATTTTGCTGCCAATCCCTAGGCTCAGAAGATGCTACTTCAGCCTCGGGTTCTTTGGAAGTTTGACCAATTTGAAGGGGATGATCTTCCTGGTCTTCTGACTGCCCCTCCGGGTAGATATAAATACTTGTCGGGTCGTATTCTTCAATTTCTTGAAAACCCGATGCTTCTATCACTGAAAAATCAGCTGTCTCCTTATTTAAACCAGACGGATTATCCTGATCGAAAAAATCAGCTGCACCGGTAATGTCATCTTCGACAGCCAAAACCTGTTGATTCAAGGCCTTGGCTAAATCGATTGAATTTTCCAGACCAACTCGATTTTGAATTTCTTCTGCCAAATCTTCTGTCTGAACAATCTCCTCGAGCAAGGCTTCATCAGATTCAGCTGTTTGATCTCTATCGATTGAATTTCCGAGACCGACCTGAGCTTGAATTTCCTCTGCTAAATCCTCTGTCTGAACAATCTCTGCAGGCAAAGCAGCTTGAGCTTCAATTGTTGGAACAGGCTCGATTAGAGGATCCGGGTCAACAGATTCATGATCAAGAGATTCTAAATCGGCATTAATCAAAGCAGCTTTGAGCTGATCCGAATCTTCCACATGGAAATGGGATTTCAAATCATTCGTATCTTCCGAGTCAGAAAATTCTACTTTCCCCTTCGACAAACTTTTTTCTTCGGATGAGAAAGGATCCGGCATGATCAAACCGGCATATTCCAACTTTGCTTGCCAGGACTCTCTTCGCAAATCAGCTGATCTGGGGCGAAATCTTTTCTTTTTACTTTCGACTAAAGGTGTTCTTCTAGGTCTTTCAATCTTTTTCTGGCCGGCACTTCCCGATTGATATGAAGCTAAAATTCTCTTGCAAGTATCGCATTTTTGAACATGTTCTTGAAAACGAATTAGCTCAGCCGGAGTAAGCTGATCATTTAGATAGGCCGGAATTTTACTTCTGATCCAAGCACATTGCATCGAGCCTACCTCCTTTAATCGTCTAGACCTTGTGGTCGAATTCTAATAGTTTCATTATTAGCCAAGGACCTGCGCACAATATTGCCCGGAACCACAGTGCGCAATTCTCTGTGAGCTTCCGGTTCTCCGTGAACAAAAAGAGCAACCCTGGGATTGAGCAATTCTAAAGCTTTCAAAACATCACTGCGGGCAGCCATGCCCGGCCATTGATAATAGAGCAACTCTGCTTTTCTGGCCGGAATGACCCTCCAGTGATTCTCCAACTCGCTTCTCAAATCAACAAAACCGTCGTTCATGGCAGGTAAGAAGATAGCTGAAGCAGGGTCAGCCAAGATTTCCTTTAAGTACTGAAAACCAGGAGCCGCTTCTTTGAGCATCGAGCTATTGACAATCAGACAAGCCGCTTGGTCGCCTAAGCGATAACGATTATTTTCTGTCAATTTAGAATAGGACCATTGCAAGCTATAGGCAGCATCTAGGCTGGGCTCTTTGGGAGAATCGGGGGGGCTGATTTCTTCAATGATCTTTAAATATTTTTCGATTCTGCCATCGATATAAAAGGGGACCTTGGAGATCAGGCCATCGCTGACGCCTCGGCGCAACATTGCCAAAATAGAGCTTTCACGCCCTATTTCGTTGACCGGAAAGAGTGCGATTCCCCCTCGCAACAAGACTTCTTCAATTTTCTCCAACATGACTTCTTCCATCTCAAATCGATTGAATTTCGAATACTGAGCCAAAGTCAGGTTGAGCAAGGCCACATCGTAATCCTTTTGAGGCCAAGCAGCGGCTTTGGCGATCCTCTCCTCGTGGAGAGCAAAATCCGCGCTAATGAAAATAGAGTTTTCAGAGCTGTCCAAAGAGAAACTAGCTGCCCCGGGTAAATATCCGGCGGGGTATAAGGTAACACTGAAATCGTCTCGAAAGGGGTAATGGGCTTCTTGCCAAGGAATACCTCTGTAGACTACATTCTTTATCTCTTCTTCTGTATAAATCGGACCGTCAGCCAATTCCCCCTGTTGGCTCATGGCCTTGAACAAATGGGGTAAGAGTTTGGCCGTTTCAATGGAAGTCCAAACCGGAACTCCCGGCCATAGCTTGCTCAAATAGGGCAAGGCTCCAATATGGCGATAATTTGCCCTGCTGAGTAAGATCAAATCGGGCCTGGGTGCTGAAGCATAATCAGGAAAGCGCTCTACCCCTTGATCTAGTCTGAGGCCTGCATCGATCAAGATTCTCTTATTGTTTTCAACTATTTCTAAAATATAGGCAGCTGCATCATTGTCGTTTCCTCCGGCTATAGCCTTGACTAAAACATGGCTGCTTCCGGCTGAATTTGAAGTTTTTCCAGTCTGAGGGTAGAGATAATGGTGCCAATCAGTGTAATCAGTTTGATCCACCATCAAAAGGGGCACATTGTTGACCATAGGTCTGCCGGGTATGGGGTCTTTAGGCTGTCGTCTTAGAGTCAGCCTAGGGTCTCGAGCAATTTTATCGCCGTCGATAGTCTTCTTTATCGGTTCGACTTTTTCAATCGGCTCTTCCGTTTTAACTTCCGCTTGGGCAATCTCGGCTGCTTCATCCTGAGCCAATTTTTCCACCTGATTTTCCGGCTCTTCTTCTACTGCTTGAGGCTCGATAGAATCGAAAAGAGCAATTTGATTCTCCTGAGGATTTCTTCTGGCATGAAGCTCCTCTTCCAACCAAGGATACTTCGCTTTGGCCTCGGCAATCAATTTTTGCTGTCTTTTCATGGCTTCTTTAATACCGTTTTGTAAGGCTAAGGCTCTTATTTTGATCTCTTCTTCAGCATATTCGGCTAAAAGATCGAAGTTTTCCCAAAGCAATTGCAGATGCTCTGACTCGATTTCCAAGTTTTCATAATCGTCAATTAGACCTGAATGCTTGGCTGAGCGAAGAATTTTATTTTCGTAACGCAAGCGCAAATACAGGACCAGAAGCTGATCGGAAAAAAGAGCATCTTCATAGATAATGGATTTTATTTTTTCATTTTCTTCCAGGGGCTGATCATCCGCCTCTTGATCCTCTGTGTCTACAGCTTTCGGCACAGGCTCTTCTTGGGGAGCTGGGGATTTTATCACTTCGCCTTTTCCATTTTCCTTGGACCAACGGAAATTTTTTCCATCTTGAAAATTGTTTTGCAAAAGATTCTGCAAATAGAGATCAGCATTTTCATTTCTTTCAAAAATCTCCATGGCTTGTTGCAGAGTAACATCGGCTTTAGTCAAATTAACCTGTTCTTTAGGATCAATGATCTTTTTCTTCCCTTTGCTACTTTGGGCAGACCTGTTATTCTTTTGCGATCTGGCTTCGATTATCTCAGCAAATTTTTGATTCCTGGACCGTTTCTTGCTGTTTGCCATTTTACCACCCCATTTAAATATCGGCTTTTTCATTTAGAATCAGTCGCAGTTCCTCCGGTGTAAATTCATAACGTTGTCGACAGAAATGGCAAATCATCTCAGTCTCTTCTTCCTTGGCAATCATGTCTTCCAATTCGGATACTTCCAAGGTTCCTAAAAGATCCTTCAATCTTTCTCGATTGCAAGTGCATCTAAATTCCACATCCCTTTTCTCTAGGATCTCAAATTCATCAGGATTGAAGATCTTTGAGAGAAGATACTCGGGTCTGTCGTTTTCTTTTAAAAGAGTCGTCACATTGGGAAAATCGGTCAGCCTTCTTTCGATATCAGGAACAATCTCGTCAGGCGCCCCGGGTAAAAGCTGGATCAAATAGCCTCCTGCAACTTCAACCTGGCTATCAGTTCCCACTAAAACACCCAAAGCTAAGACAGTTGGAGTCTGTTCTGAGACAGCATAATAATAAGCTAAATCGGTGGCGATTTCTCCGCTTTGAATAGGCACCTGACCTACATAAGGTTCGCCTAAGCCTAAATCCTTGCTGACAATTAAATTGCCTTGACCAACCGCTCCACCCACATTCAATTTGCCATCAAAGGTTGGAGGCAGATGAACTTGAGGTTCTTGAACATAGCCCCTGACTTGTTGTTCGGCGTTAGCGTCGACTATAACTGCACCAACAGGCCCATCCCCTAAAAAGCGAATGGTCAGTTTCTGTTCGTCCTGCAAAGAAGCGGACATCAACAATCCACCGATTAAAGCTCGACCTAAAACAGCAGTTGCTGTGGGCCAAGTTTCATGACGCATTCGGGCTGTTTCAACGGTTCCCTTGGCGCTTATGGCAATTATTCGCAAATTATTGTCCAGAGCAGTTCCTATGATCATTTTATCCATATTTTTGATTCCTTTCGATTAAAGAAAATTTTTTATTAATAATCTTACTTCCTCTTTTTACCCTAAAAAACCTTCAGAGCCACTCTCAATTATTGAAAATGACTCTGTTTTATTATTCATATTCTAAAATTATTTCGTTTTTCCCTGGCAACCAATGAACTTCTATGCCAAATGCCTCAGCCACTGCCCGCAAAGGAATCATGGTGCGCCAAGTTTGCTGATCGATATAAGGGGCCATATCCAATTGGACTTCTTCTTCATCGACCAGCATGCTGGTGGAATCTATAGCCAGTTCAATGACTTTGTTTTTATAAGAGGAGATTATTTTTTGATCTTCCTCTTGATAGACTACTCTGGCTCCCAAAGCTTGGAAAATCATCCGCAAAGGGACGAAAGTTCTATTTACATCGGTAATAATCGGTTTTGCATCCGGAAATAGAACCCTGGAATTTTTATTTAAGAGAACGAATATTTCATCATTTAAATGTCGGTGATTGAAGACAAAAGCATCGGCACTGGTTCCGCTTAAAGCTGTACCACCAAAATGCTCTGTCCTGATCCTGTATTGGCTGGCTTCAACACCATAAGAAGTGATCACATAACCCCAATCGTTTAAGGCTGCAAAAAAGTTTGAGGCAACTACGCGCTCCTGATCTGTGTAGACAAAATGGGTCGGATCGGCCGGTAACCAACCGATACCGTCAACAAAAAACTCTACCCAGGCATGAGCTACCTCATTGCCGTTGACATTGGGCTTGCCCTGATGTTCATTTAAAATATAACCGCCGATCATCCGGGAGGGAATACCGCTGGCTCGCATGAGTGCGACTGTCAAGGAGGCAAAATCGGTACAAATGCCCCGCTGATTGTAAAAAGCTGAAATACTTCCCTTTCTGGCATATTGATTGGATTCGTCATATTCCATCTGGGTATTCACATAAGAAAATATATTATAGGCCTGATTCAATACATCTTGCTGATCATTGCTCAAAGCAAGAGCTAATTCTTTGATCCCCTGATGATTAGGTTCAATATACTTCTCTTCTTTTAAATACTCTTTTTTTATTTCCGCAGGAAGAAATTTTTGAGAATTATCGCCACTCTTTTTTATTTCTTGTTCTAATCGGTTCATTGAATACTTTTTATTTGTCTTGCTGAGCAAATTGCACTCATAAATAATATCTATACTTTGACCCTTCTCTAAGCTAGGCAATTTGATCAAAGCATATCTGTTTCCCCTTTGGTCACAAAAGATTTTTTCCGGTCTGGGTGTAATTCTCTCTTCGAAGATGTCCTGATATTCTGCAGAATAGGCAGACAATAATAAAATCTCTATTTCGCCAACAAAATCCTCTTCAACTCCCGTATTCAAGACCCGGGTTATCCTACGATAATGGAGTATTTGCTCTCCTCCTTGGGCTGCCTTGATAATTTGAGGAAAAGCAGAACTGATTATAACAATTATTAAAAGAATGAGAAAAAAACGAGAATGTTTCATCTATACCCCCTGTATGCTATTGCAAAATTTCTGCTTGAGTAAAAAGAGCGCCATAGCCACCTGTGTGGAAAATGCAGATCTTTTGATCGCCAGAAATCTCACCTAGCTTGGCTTTTTCTAAAAGCCCGGCCAGAGTTTTACCCCCATAAACCTGCTCAAGAAAAATCCCTTCTCTGGCTGCTAAAGATCTGATCGCAGCCCTGCTTTGGGCTGTGGGTTCTGCGTAGCCTGAGCCTAGAGTGTCGTCGCTGAGCAGAGCAAATCGGGAATAGTGTTTTTGGGGTTCGATTCCGGTCAACTCAATCAACTGCAACCAGATTTCTTCAATCTTTTTTTCCATAATCTTGAGGGGATATTCTACCGAGATCACATGAACTTTAAAAGGTGCATCGAGCAGAGCCGTTCCATATAAAAAACCTGTTGCTGTAATATTCATGGCTCCGACTATGAAGACATGATCAAACTTTAATCCTAAGGATTGTGCTTGTTCCACCAATTCAAAAGCACTGTCAGCATAGCCCAGTGCTCCTAAAGCTGGGTCTCCAATCAAATAAGGTCTAAAGCCTTGCTCCCGCAATCTATTCACTTCTTGAGCAACCTGGATATTTCTTTCCTCTTCACTGATCGCTCCTAAAAAGACAGCTTGAGCTCCTAGCAAATCGTTGAGTAAAAGATTACCTTCCAACTTTTCAGGTTTCTGATCATTGTGGTAGATGCGACAATTTAAATTCAATTTTGCACAGGCCGCAGCCGTCAAACGGCACTGATTGCTCTGTAAACCTCCTGCTGCAATGATTAAATCTGCTCCTTCCTTTTTAGCTTGGGCCAACCAATATTCCAAATTCCTCAATTTGTTGCCGCCTAAGCCTAAGAGCATAGAATCGTCTCTTTTCATATAGAGGTTATCAAAACCATGATGCCGGCCAAAATTTTCCAGCTTTTGCAAAGGGGTTGGCTTCTCAAAAAGCTTTACCTTATCAAACTGATAGAACTGCATTGTCTTTTCCGCCTCTTTTTCTTTATTTTTAAAAATCTTTAGGAAGAAGTCCCTGCCATATTAACAAGAGCAAGCCAGTTTCAAAGCTAATCTGGGCCTGCTCCTCTAAAAATTGATTGGACAAACCGCGGCTAGCCCCGATATAGAGGTTTTCCTGCTCCAGTGGATAAAACAATCCCTCTGTTTTTATATTTGTGACCACCGAAGTGAGAGGGATCAGCGAAACTATACCTTTACCTAAAATCCGATAATTTCCCGGCCCACAGAGGCGCAGAAAAAAACCATCTGCATAAATTAGAGCATCGATATTTATCTCTAAAAGCCGATGTAAAAGAGCTAAATTACCCAGGCTATGATCAGGCCTATTGCCCCCCCAAGCGCCTAAAAAAAGCAGGGATTGACAGCCTTCTTTCAAGGCCAAGTCCAGGGCAATTTCAGCATCAGTCAGATCCTTTTGCTCAGGCCAATTCTCAATGACAACCTGCCAATCTGTTGCAATTTTTAATAAGGATTGGTCTAAGGAATCAAAATCACCCACCAAAAAATCCGGTTTGATCTGTAAATCGACTAAATTCTTAAAGCCTCCGTCGGCGGCGATAATCAAATCATCACTGCGAAACTCAAAGTTTGGTGGCAATTTTTCAAATTCCCCGGCCAAAAAAACAATTGCTCTTTTCTTCATATGCGGACTCCTAAAAAACCTGTGATCAAAAAAGGAGATATTTTCCCCAAGTTTTGAAACCACAGGCTTGATTTATTAAAATTCTTCTCTTTGGCTGACTTGTATGATATTTTCCATTTCTAAATCTTCGATCTCTTCCATGGATTTTTCCAAAGCCATGAGTTCTTGGGTCAATTGACTCAATTCGAAACGCAGGCTTTCCTGACCCCAAGTCGTGGTATTGATCAGTCTGGCTCTTAAACTGGAAAGGGCACTCTCCAGGGTATCTAAATGAGCTTGCAAGAGAATACTGCTTTGACGGACTCTTTCCAGAGCTTTCAATTCCTGCTCCTTAAATTCAGCCGCTCGCCTGTATTGCAGCCCTGCTTCAAAACTGACAGCATGCTCAGCTTGGCGCAAAAGCCGGTCTGCTTCTTCTCTGATGGCTTGTAAATTTGAACTTTCCAAAAGAGAAGCGAGCCTTTGGTCTCGGTTTAAAAGCTCATAATAGCCTAGAAAACCGTTGATTGACTGAGTTAAAACTTCTTGGGTCAGAGGTTCATGCAAATCTTCGATGCGATTGAAATCAGCAAACATTTCCCTTTCCAGTTTGCGAATTCTATCGTAACGATTGCGCTGATAATTTGGCCTGGTTCGCTGCCTTTCGTATTTTCTCGAAGCTTCTCTTAAAGTTTTTTGTAAATCCGTTAGATTTTTTATGGTCCATTCTTTTTGGACCTTTTCCTTAAATTCTTCTGAGAAAAGTGTTTTTAACCAAATCGAAATAAGGCCTATGCCTCCCGCTGCCAAAATAGCCAATCTCAGGGGCAAAAAAATCCAGGGGAGGCTAATGCCTCCACTGAAATTAATTACACCAATGATGGTTGCGATGACAATTAGAAAGGTCGCAGGCCTTAAAATCAAGGATTTTAAGTAATACGAAACCGGCGGCGATTTAATCACTGGGCCCCATCTCCTGCTTAATTTTCTCTAAGCGTTCTTTTACTTGTTCTTCTTCCAGAGTTCCGGCTTTTTCCAAGACTTCGGTCTCACTGATTTCAGCTAAGCCCATCTGAGCTTTTAATTGGGTTAGGCGCTCTTGAGCCTGCAGGCTCTTCAGATCATCCTGTAAGTTTGTAAATTCTGCATTTAAATTGATGCTACCCATTTCTGTCAGAGCTTCTGCCCTAGCTTGCTTTTCTTGTATCTTTTCTCTGGCTCTCTCCCATGAATCTTCTGTTGTTTCAAAGGAAATACCACTCAAGGCTTCGTTCAACTTTTCTGTAATCTGAGCTTGCTTCCATTGAGTTTGTAATTGCAATTTTTCTCTGTATTTTGCCTGAACCTGAGCCTCAAAAGCTTTGACCTGCTTTTTGACCAGTTCACTGGCTTCTGTAGCTTTTTCAAATTGAGCTTGCAAAGAAGCAACAGTATCTTCCGATGCGATCATCTGTTGCATGACTTGTTCAGCTAAATCATCTCGGCCCATTTGCAGAGCTTGCTTGACTTGAGCTTCCATTGTTTTGTATTTTTGTTCCTCGTCCCGCAACATCAATTCAACCTGATTCTTTTGTTGAATCACCTGGATTGCCTGTTTGCGCACTTGGCCTTGTTTAGCCCGCAATTCATTTTGGGCTGCTTCCAAAATTGCATTGGGATCTTCAATAGCACTGATCCCCATACCGAACCACCCTTTTATGGTAATCCATAAACGGTTTAATAAACCCATATTCTTCACTCCTTAAATCAATATATCCCTGTTAATATTTCTCTTTGAGCCTTGAATGTCCTTCTTCAATCTTAATTTTCTTGATTTAAATCTCATAAAAAAAGAGCTCCGAGTCAATCGGAGCTCTTTTTTCTTTATTTATTTGCTTGTCTGAACCGAATTCTCCAATCGCGCTCTTCTTCGGCCCTGTTCCAAGTTTTTCTGATGTCGGATTTCATCTTGCAGAATATGAGCAGGATAAGGATAGCGACCGGCTTCAGGATCATCCGGCTTGATGGCCATATGCCCGCTGTCTCGGTTATACTCAACGACTTCCCCATCACAAGGTGAACGCCATTCGTGATAACGCAAGCCTAAGTACATTTCCTGAGTGGCTACAACTTCTCCCTCTTTGACCCGGTCTCCAACTTCTTTCAAGAGGATTCCTTCGATCCGCCCATCTACTACATCAAATTTAAGGAATCGCAAATTTTCTTTGTCCTCACGCATTAAAATCCAACCGGTAGGTTTGGCCAGATGATCGATATCCGTCCGAACAATCGGTATATTGCGGGCGAAGAGCAATTGGTTGACCGTTGCTACCTTGGCCAAGATGGTGGGGAAAGAAATAGCTGCGATCATCACAGCCAAGGTGTAAAAGGAACCTTGCAAAACAAATTTAGCTAACTCAGAAGAAGGTATGGCACTAAACCAGCTGATTCTTTGGCCTAAAAGCATGACAATGATCATCCCGGCAATAACACCGACTAATCCGGCTGAACCTTGTTCTAAGCCAAGAGCATAGACAATTTGACCGTTGGAAACACCAATCGACTTCATAATGGCCAGTTCTCGCCTTCTTTCTAGGAAGGTTATAAAGGCAACGGTTAAAACACCGATTCCCATAAACATAAAAATCAAAACCAAAAGCCAGCGTCCCGGCTGAAAAATCTGTTGGAGTAAGGCTGTGCCCATATCCGTCGTCACCGTCGGATAGATTAAAACAGCGTCGGGATAAGCTGCCCTCATCCATTCCACCAGATGAGGCAACTCTGATTCTGCCCTGTTATATTGAATGAAAAAACGGTTAGGAGCAGCATCCTGTCTGATCAGGGCTGCGCTTTCTGTTTTGATCAAGGGGAGATCAAGATCGTAATCTGTTTGATAAAAACCGGAAATAATAAATTTATATTGAACTTGGACTCCATCTTGCAAAATATTGTAGACATAAAATTCGTCGCCTAAGCTCAAGTCGAATTGATCAGCCATCTGACTGGGCAAAACAATATCATCTTCATCGACCAGCCAGTTGCCCTCGATCAAAAAATCAGACTTAAAAAAGTGACTATTCTCTTCTATACCTAACAGTTCTATTTGCCCAGTTTCACTTTTGACAATTATTGAACTGCCTGTTTCTGCTTTTTTCAGAATCGGTCTTCTGAATTTGGGAGTGGGCAATTGGCTTTCCGGTATAATCGGGCTGTTCTGATCTCCCATGACCATTAAATCATAGGGCAAGTTTAGCTCTACTGTTTGAGCAACTCCAATTTGCGAAGAAACAGTCAGCATGCCGCTGTATAAGACGAAAAGGGCAAAGGAACCTGCTACCAAGATAAAAATTGTCAATAAACGCCAGCGCCAACGCCAAATATTTTTCAAAGCCAATTGGGTGGTTGCAACGAAGGAAATCATGTTCATCTGGGCCGCACCTCAATGTCCTCGATTTTACCGTCCATCATTGAAATTACCCGATGAGCATAAGAAGTAAGGCTCGTATCATGGGTAATCAGGACAAATGTCTGCTTCTCCGTTTCGTTAAAGCGACAGAATAATTCAATTACCATGTCCCTGGTCTTGCTATCCAGATTTCCTGTCGGTTCATCGGCTAAAACGACGGCAGGTTTATTGGCCAAAGATCTGGCAATCGCCACTCTCTGTTGTTCACCCCCGGAAAGTTGATCGGGACGGTGATGGGATCGGGGAGTCAGACCGACTTCATCCAATAAAAATCTGGCTCTTTCTCTCGCTTCGTTCCTGGCCATCCCGGAAATCGACATGGGTAATTCCACATTTTCCAAAGCACTCAAATGAGGTATCAGATTGAAAAACTGGAAGACATAGCCGATATTTTTACGTCGCATCAAAGCCAATTCATCTTCATTTAATTTGACGATGGATTTGTCATTGATCAGAATATCTCCACTGATCGGTCGATCCAATCCGCCCAAAAGGCTGAGCAAGGTACTCTTACCGCTGCCTGAAGGGCCGACGATTATGGCAATTTCTCCCGGCATAACTTGGATGTTGACATTGTTAACGGCATAAACCGCTTCACCTAAATAGAAGGCTTTGTTTAAATTTACAGTCTCGAGAATTGGGCGCTTAGTATTTTCCATATTTATCCTCCTATTCGTTGCGCAAAACAGTCATGACCGACATACCGGCCATCTTCAAAGCGGGCACTAAACCAAAAATTAAAGAAACAATACCAGTTGCCAATAAGACCTTGATCAAGTCTTCGCCAACTGAAGTCATCACAGTTAAAAACTTCTGACCATTGGTAAACTGATTCAAAGCTCCCGGTAGACGGAAAACCAGAAAACCGATTAAAGCTCCAAATAAAGCTAAGATCAAAGCTTCGGTCAAGGCCATGATGGTAATATCCAGACGCTTAGCGCCCACAGATTTTAAAATAGCCATCTCTCTTTTTCGCTCGTTGATCATGATCAGCATATTGGCTGCGACCAGCAAGGCTGCATTGAGTAGAACCAGGCCCATAATGGGCAAGCGCAAGTCCATTGCCATGCCTTGCTGAGTTGCTTTATGCTCGCTTGCTTCAACCACCTGAGTAGGCACCGTGATAAACTTCTCAATCAGCTGCCTCTGCATAGCCATCAGGGCTTGATTGGGAACGCTCACGAAACTATAATCAGAAAATTCTTTGACTAAATTCAAGACCGTATCCTCTAAATAAGTTAGGTCATCGGCTTGCACAAGTACCTGAGAAATCGGATAAGCCAAATCGCCGGCACTTTCCTGCCAAATCTCCTGCCAAGTGCTCAAGGGGATCTGAATTTCATTGTTCCACCAGTATAGTCTCTCCGTCTGAGTATCCATTTCACCTTGCCAGCTAAATTCTCTGGTCGGGGCGACGAAGTTGCCAATCACTTTAAATTCTCGACGAATAGTATTGATATAATCGATTCTTATATCTTGATTTTTATCGAGTTTAAAAGTTGGAAATTCCAAATAAAAAACACTTCCCGGCTCAGGAGCCGCCATGCCTTGGGGCAGATCCATCATTCTTGAGATTATAGCGACATTTTGACCCTGGTCCCCTTCTTCAAAATAACGACCGCTATAGATCAAATCCTGCAAGGAATTGAGACGGTATTCCTCAGAAAAATCTCGCCCTCGGATGGGGGTTTCGACACGAAACTGCTCACTCAAAAGAGTAAAAGCAGGCAATCTATAATAAGGACTAACTGAGCTGACCCCTGAAGCTTGAGCCATCTCGACCAGATCTTCAGACTTAAAGTTGACAGTTTGGGAACTGTTCAAATAACCTTGAGTAAAAATTTCCGGATGAAAAACATCAAGGTCAGTAAAAGGCTCCTCCGTTGGACGGTTAAATTCCCAAAAAGCATCGTCTTGGGGCATTTCACCCTGAATTTTTGAAGCATAGGCGATGGCTTCACCGCCTAAAACTTGACGAAACACGCTATAGGCTTCATGAGAATAGCCTCTGCTCAAACTGATTGTATAAGTTAAAAATGCAGCTGCCACTGCCATGGATGCTATTGCCAACACACTTCTGGCTAAATTTCTCCAAGCATTGACAGCGCCTAGACGAAAGAACATAGATTAACCTCCGATTATTTCTGCCATTGTACCTATTTCAATATTACCTCCACTGAGCAAACAGACACAATTTTTATCAGCGATCTCCTGGTCATACTTCCAGTATGCTGCTAAAGTAATTGCCGCTGAAGGCTCAGCCCAGAGTTTCGTTGCTTCGATTAAGGCTCTTGTAGCCTCTCTGATTTCCTCTTCTTCAACAGAGATGACTTGATCGACATATTTTTTGGCTTGATGATAAGCTATTTGTCCGATCTTTTTAGATCTGATGCCATCGGCAATACTGGGTTGCCATCTTTCCAACTCCCAAGGCTCTCCTTTAGCCAAGGCTAAGCGCAAACGAGAGCTTAGAACAGGCTCAACCCCAACTATTTTAGCTGAACTTCCCAATTCTTTCAAGGCTGTAGCCACACCGGATAAGAGGCCTCCTCCACCGACCGGAACAAAAACATAATCCACTTGAGGCAAGGAGCGGAAAATCTCTAAACCGATGGTGCCTTGACCGGCCACTACATGGGGATGGTCATAGGGATGAATCAGGGTCATTCCTTGTAGGGCAAACTCTTCTGCTTTAGCCAATCTTTCCGTGGTGGTCAAACCATGAAAGACTACTTCAGCTCCATATTTTTGACAGGCTTTTACTTTAGCCGCTGAAGCGTCTTGGGGAACAACGATAACTGCTTTGGTTTGCAAAAGAGAAGCGGCATAGGACACGGCGATACCATGATTGCCGGAAGAGCCGGTGACTAAACCCTTTTTTAAATCTTCTTGAGTTAATTGTACTGCACAATTGTAGGCCCCTCTAATTTTAAAAGACCCGGTCTTTTGCAAATTTTCGCATTTAAAATAGAGGCGACCTCTTTTCTCGCGACTCAAACTTTCGTTTTTTAGCAAGGGAGTTTCCAGGACAATATCTTCCAGATTCTTTTTGGCTTGATAGATCTCTTTGAGCCCCAGCATAAATTCGCCTCCTAATTTTTCTTTCAATGTAAAATGTTTCGCTGAACGAAGAATTTTTCCTGCTTAATTTCCTCTTATCTCCTTTGAATTACCAGATTAAACAGAAAACGGCCAAATACAATAAAAAAATCTCTCTCTAAAACTCAAAACATTGAGATTTCAGAAAAAACAGATTTTAATCTCTCTTATTAAAACGAGGATAATTATGACGAGGGGCATCTTTATCTGCAGGATCGATAATATATTTGCCATTGGCTTCATTATAGGATAAAACCCTTCCGTCAACAGGGGCCAGCCATTCTTCATAGACCAAGCCTCCCAAGGAATACTTAAAAGCTATAGTTTCACCTTTTTTGACCAGTTCATCGGGCCAGCGCAGGAGCACCGAGAGAGATCTTCCATCAACCACACTTAGTTTCAAGATATGGGTGTTCTCCTCTTCCATCTCTCTGAGCCAATCTCCAGACGGATTGACTATATGATCATAAGAGCGTTTGAGCAAGGGGATTTCTCTTGAATATAATAATTGATTTACTCCAGCCGCTTTGGCCAAGAGCAAAGGATAGATGATGGCCAGAATATAGAAAAACAAAACCAAAAGGATATTGATTAGAGAGAGCTGCAGAAACTTGTCCCAGGACAAGCTGGAGCTGGTCAAAGTGCCAAAAAGCAAAGCTGAACCCAGAAGACCAACAGCCAAACCAAAAACACCTGCAGCTCCGGCTTCGGCCAGAAAAAGCCCTAAGGCTTGATTGTTTCTGATTCCCAAAGTTTTGAAAATAGCCAATTCTTGTTTGCGCTCCAGGAAAGCCAAGAGGTTGAGGGTTAAAACTGCCACAGCCATAAAGATAAAGACCAGAAAAATCACCCAATTACCCGGACTTTGAATCACTCTGTTCAGTTCTTGAAAGCGTAAGAGGGGTGTTTCTTTTAAAATGAATTCTGCTCCGGGATAGAGCCGGGCCAGGGTGTTGTTAAAAAAGGTAAAATCCCTTAAATTATCAAAGCCACTGACTTGCAAAAACTGACGATTGAGGTTTTTTTGCCCGCTTATTTTCTGAGCTGCTCCTAAACTGATTTGAGCTTGATCCAAATCGTAATGCTCTAAACCGATGGCGCTGACAGTCAGGTTCAAACTTTCCTTAATACCCAGATCGTTTTTATAGAGAGCCACAAACTCATAGCCCAAGGCTAAATCGTATTGCTCGGCTAAGTTTTTAGGCAGATAAATTTCATCATCCTTTTCAGGCCAGCTACCCATGATCTTTCCTTGACGTAAAAATATGCTTTCCTCGGACACTCCCAAGACCTCAAACTCGCTCAAAGGAGTCTGAAGCTTCAAGGCTAAAGCGCTGTCACTGGCACTAACAGTCACAGGAATACTGGCACTGCGGCCCCGACTATACCCGGAAATATTGGCAGCATAGGAAGCCAAGACGGGAAAATCCGTCAGGGGCCTTTGTCTTCCGGTCATTTGGATTTGCACATCATAGGGAATATTCAAAGGTCGAATCAAATCTGTTTTTCCTAGCCCTTGACTCTCCATCATACTGCCGTAGAGCAAAGCAACACTGACGCTGCCCGCTACCAAAGTTGCCATGAGCAGAAATCGCCAGCGCCAGCGCTTGATATTTCTGATTATTAAGCCACCAAGTGATAATGTGTCGAACCTCTTAATCAAGTCTGAGCACCTCCATCACCGGTAATTTGGCATATTTTCGGGCTGGCATCCAACCAAAGAGCAGAGCTGCCGCGAGAGAAACCGTCAGGACGGTCAGGAAATCTCTAAAAAACAGGAGCAGCAGATAAAACAGACCCATGGGATTGGTCAGCTGATTGAGCACTGCCTGAATTCTGATAAAGAGAAAGCCGAAGGAAGCACCCAAAGCTGTAATCAAAGCGGCCTCAGCCAAAATCATCAAAATTATTTCCTTTTCTCTGGCTCCGATCGCTTTCAAAATAGCAATTTCATCCTTGCGTTCGGAAACTAATATTAAAATATTGGCAGCCACTAACAAACCTGCATTGATCATGACTAAAAGGGTTATGGGTTTGCGTAAATCAGCCTGGATTACTGTTTGTTGAACTAAGGAGCTGCGCTCCTGTAACATGGCCCTGGCTCCGGCTGGAATCTTGGGCTCCAAGCTGAGATTGTCGTGGATTTGTTTTTGATATTCGGGCAAGCCATGAAAGCTGAACTGGGGAAATTCTCTTTGTAAATCGTAAACTATATCCTGGAGATAACTCAAATCCTTGACTTCTAATAAAACTTCAGCCGGCTTAAAATCAGCATAGGGGCTTAAAGATTGCCAAATCTCCAACCAAGTCTCTTGAGGCAAATAGAATTCATTAAAATAGACGTAAATCTCCTCGGTCACCCAGCCGTCTATGCCCACTTCGTAATCGACAGTCCGACTGACCACACTCAAATGGCCGATGATTTCCACTTCAATTTCTTCAGCATCAGTAAAATCAACATTCCACTTGTGCCCTAGATCATTGATTTTTGGTAATTTTATTCGCACCTTTTGACCTACAGCGGGGGTTTTAGCCAGGCCCTGTAAATTCATGTTTTCAGAAATCACAGCCACATATTTACCCTGATCTTCAGGGGAGAACCAACGACCTTGAACTATCGAACTCTCCAGGGAGTAACGGTCCTCTTCCTGACAAGCCTTGGCTTGCAGACCAATTGCAGTCAAAACGTCGGGGCCTTGAGTGGAACCATCTTCCCCTTGCACCAACAAATGAGGAGGCAAAGGTGTCTTCAAAGCGTCTAAATCAACCTGCTGAGCCATTTCAGCCGGCAGCCTATATAAGGGCTTGGCTGCAACAACAAAAGGCTGCTCAGCCAGTTTTTCTAAATCTGTTAAATCAAACTCCCTGAGAGCTTGGCTGGGCTTTAAAAAGCCTGTTTGGGCTAATTGGGGCTGAAGATAATTGAGGCTGGCAAAAGGGCTCACTGCCCCTTGTTCGAATTCCCATTCTTCCTGCTGAGAAGAAAAATCAGCCGTTGTTTTCATCGCCTGAACCAGTATTTCCCCACCTAACATAGAACTCAGCGGTTGACCGGCATGTTGGGCATAGCCTTTGCTCAAGCTGACGGTAAAGGTAAAGAACGAGGCGGCTAAAGCCATCGCTAAAATAGCTAAAATGCTGCGTTGCAGATTTCTCCAGGCATTTTGAAAACCGAGTCTTATAAACATCTTTCAACCTCCAGCCTTTTAATAACTAATTCTGAAAGTAAAAGCTCAGAACACCTTAGACTTGTTCTAAAAAAAGGTAACCAAATCCTTTAATTTAACAATTAAATATAAATAACAAGAGGAAAAGAAAAAATCTTTTCCTCTTGTTATGAGAGTATTTGCTTTTTAAGATTGGAGAGGCGGACCAAAATCCTTCAAATCATGGCTGACCTGGAATTCCGCTTCCGTCTTTTCTCTGATTTCGTCAACTGTAACTCCCTTGCGTTTTTCAATTAAGAGCAATCCGCCTTTAGTGATATCGAAAACGGCAAGTTCGGTCACAATTTTATGAACCTTTTTGTAAGCGGTTAAAGGCAACTTACAAGTTTTCAGGATTTTTTTAGCGTCCCCTCGAGCCGTATGAGTCGTTACAACGATGACCTTTTTAGCTCCGGCGACTAAATCCATAGCGCCTCCCATGCCGGGCACCATTTTTCCCGGAATGATATGGCTGGCCAAGGAACCTTCTTGGTCTATTTCCAGAGCACCTAAAATAGTCAGATCAAGATGCCCGCCTCTGATGATGGCAAAAGACAAGGCGCTGTCGAAGAAGCTGGCATAGTCTTTAACTGTGACCATGGCTGCTCCGGCATTGACGATGTCCGGATTTTGCTCTTCCGGGGAGGCCATTTTATCCATGCCCATAATACCGTTTTCCGATTGAAAGACTGCATGCACATCTTCGGGAATAAAATTGGCGACCATGGTGGGGATGCCGATTCCTAGATTGACTACATCACCATCTTTAATTTCTAAGGCTGCCCTTCTGGCAATGACTTCTCTCGCGTCCATAATCAGTCTCCTTTCACGATATAATCGACAAAGATACCGGGTGTCGCTACATCTTCCGCTTTGATTTCTCCAATATTGACGTAACTATCAGCAGTAGCTAAAACTAAATCTGCAGCCATAGCCATTAGAGGATTGAAATTTCTGGTCGTTCCGTGATAGTAAAGATTGCCAAAGGGATCGATTTTACTGCCGTGGATCAGAGCAATATCGGCTCTTAAGGGAGTTTCTAAAAGATAATTTTGGCCATCCACCTCAATTACTCTTTTCCCTTCAGCCACGTGAGTGTTCATGCCGGTAGCTGTTAAGACACCACCTAGACCGGAACCGCCGCAACGAATTTGCTCGGCTAAGGTGCCTTGAGGCACTAACTCCACTTCCAATTCACCGGCCCCCATCTGACGACCGGTTTCCGGATTGGTACCGATATGGGAAACTATGACTTTTTTAGCTTTTTGATCAGCGATCAAGCGGGAAATACCTATTTCCGGCAAGGCTGTGTCGTTGGCTATGATGGTGTAATCTTTTACACCCGAAGCGAGAATTGCATCGATTAAAAGTTCCGGTGTACCATTACCTAAAAAGCCACCAATCATGATGGTCATGCCATCACAGAAATGTCTTTGCGCCTCTTCAAGAGAAATTATCTTGTTTATCATTTCATCTCCCCCTCATGATCAGCTATATTGATAAAAGCCCTCGTTGGATTTTCGACCCAGTTTTCCAGCCCGCACCATTTTCTTCAAGAGCAGATGAGGACGATATTTAGGATCGAGAGTTTCATCGTGCAGCACATTTAAAATATCTAAAACTATATCCAGACCGATAAAATCTGCCAGAGCTAAGGGTCCCATAGGATGATTAGCTCCCAATTTCATGGCTGTATCTATGTCCTCGGGAGTGGCAACTCCTTCGGCTAAGACTGCCACCGCTTCGTTGATCATGGGAATCAGCAAACGATTGACCACAAAGCCGGGTGCTTCTTCAACCTGCACCGATGTTTTCCCCAGAGCTTCAACTATCTTTTGACATTGAGCCAGGGTTTCATCGGAGGTACGCTCCCCTTTGATCAGTTCGACTAATTTCATCACCGGTGCCGGGTTGAAAAAGTGCATCCCGATAAAAGCAGTGGGGTCAGGTGAGTGAGCAGCCAATTCGGTTATGGATAGACTGGATGTGTTGCTGGCCCAGATAGGTTGACCCAAGTTCAGTTCTTTTAATTCTTGGAAGAGCTTTTTCTTGATCTCCGCTCTTTCCGCTACAGCCTCGATGACCAAATCAACTTGACCCGGCAGCTCCCTTAAATCTTCTAAGAGGTTGAGGTTGTTCAAAATAAGATCTTTATCAGCAACAGTCATCCGCTCTCTGGATACTTGACGTTCTAAGATTTTCTCAATAGCCACTTTAGCCTTGATTGTAACTTCATTGTTGACATCGTAAAGATAAGTTGGGCCGATACCTGCAAAGCATTGGGCTATACCACTGCCCATGGTGCCGGCTCCGATGACCAAAACACGCATATTAGCCCCTCCTCGTTTATTTTGCATTCTGTTTGTCCAAAAAGGATTGCATTCTTTCCTTCTGGTCAGGATGAGCAAAGCAAGCTTTAAAATGTTCGGCTTCCTGCAAGAAATCAGCAGCCGATGCGTCGGCATGAGCATAGGCAAAGATATTGGTCAGTTTATCAATGGCGACTTGGCTGTTGTTGAGGATGCGTTTCAAAGTATCGTCTAACATTTCTTCCAATTCCTCAGGCTGAGCTAAGAGCTCAACTAAACCAATGCGATAAGCCTCTTCGCCACCGACTGTTTTTCCTGTGTACATCATATATTTAGCTCTGCCTTCACCGATTAAACGGCCTAAACGAAAGACTCCGCCAAAACCTGGGATGATGCCTAAGCCTGTTTCCGGTAAAGCAAAACGGGCATTAGGAGTAGCAATCCGAATATCACAGGCTATAGCCAATTCCATACCGCCCCCTAGAGCATAACCGTGGACCACAGCTATGGTCGGGATAGGCAGTTGCTCCAATTGAGCAAAGACTCGATTGCCAAACATGGAAAAATCAAAAGCTTGTTCAGGGGTATAATCGACCATTTCAGAAATATCCGCTCCGGCAACAAAAGCTCTGTTGCCTGAACCTCTGATCACTAGGCAGCGATAGTCGGGATGCTCTCCCACTTCTCTGATCGCTGTGCTGAGTTCTGAAAGCACTTCGGTGTTCAAAGCATTTAAAGCTTGGGGACGAGTAATCGTCAAGGTTATAACATTGTTTTCTACTGAGGTTTTAATATACTTCATTTTAAACACACCTTTCGTCTCTTTTAACGATCAGAGCTTCACCCATGCCACCGCCGATACAGAGGGTGGCCAAGCCGATTTTAGCATCTCTTTTTTCCATTTCGTGTAAGAGTGTGACTAAAATTCTAGTGCCGGAGGCTCCGATAGGATGACCTAGAGCAATAGCTCCTCCGTTAACATTGACTATTTCAGGATTAAATCCCAATTCTTTGTTGACTGCCAAGGATTGGGCTGCAAAAGCTTCGTTGGCTTCAATTAAATCTATATCTTCCAAATTCAATTTTGCTTTAGCCAAAGCTTGTTTGACCGAAGGAACAGGACCTATTCCCATGATGGAAGGATCGACGCCAACGGAACCGGAGGCTAGGATAACCGCCATGGGCTGCAAATTGTTTTCGACCAAAAAGGATTCGCTACAGACGATCACTGCCGCTGCTCCATCATTGATACCGGAAGCATTACCGGCGGTGACGCTGCCGTCTCTTTTAAAGGCAGGACGTAATCTGGCCAAACCTTCGATGGTGCTACCGGCTCTGGGATGTTCATCCTGATTGAAAATAGTGACATTTTTTCTCCTGTCGACCAGGGATACATCGACAATTTCAGCATCGAAACGCCCACTGTTTTGAGCTGCTTCTGTTTTTAACTGAGAATTTAAGGCAAATTCATCTTGCTCTTCTCTGCTCAAATTATATTGCTCAACTAAATTTTCTGCTGTGATGCCCATATGATATTGATTGAAGACGTCGGTCAAGCCGTCATAGACCATCAAATCCACGGCTTCTCGATTGCCCATTCTGGCACCGTAGCGCAAATCTTTGAGAACATAAGGAGCTTGGTTCATGTTTTCCATGCCCCCAGCAACCACACACTCAGCTTCTCCTGCTAAAATACTGCGACGAGCATATTCAACTGCATTGAGGCCGGAACCACAGACTTTGTTTAAAGTCATAGCCGGACGCTCGATGGGAATACCGGCAGCAATAGCCGCTTGTCTGGCTGGGTTTTGCCCATTAGCTGCCTGCAAAACCTGACCCATGACTATTTCATCCACTTTTTCCGGGGCTACACCGGCTCTGTTTAAGGCTTCTTTGATGACAATAGCACCTAAATCCTTGGCTGCTGTATCCTTGAGGCTACCGCCCAAGGCTCCAATAGCTGTCCTGCATGCTCCCAAAAGATAGACTTTTTCCATTTTCTTTTCCCCTTCCTCATATTTAAATCTTAAAAATTGCTCTCTTTTCTCCTGATCAATTCTTTGACCATAAAGGTTGCCACATCGTCGGCATATTTACCGCTGCCAAACCCGGCATCGTAACCCAACTCTTTAGCCAACTCATGGGTAATGCGAGCTCCTCCACAAATGAAGACCATTTTATCTCGCAAACCTTCAGCTTCGGCCATTTCGATTAATTCGGTTAAATTATGTATATGTATATCCTTTTGAGTGACCGTTTGAGAAACCAAAATAACATCGGCATTTTCTTGAACCGCTTTTTGCAAGAGAGTTTCGTTTAAAACCTGACTGCCTAAATTATGAGTGATCAACATGTCGTAGCGTTCCAAACCAAAACGGCCATTGAAGCCCTTGCGATTCATGATAGCATCGATGCCTACAGTGTGAGCATCTGTGCCTGTCGAAGCTCCGATGACGGTGAGCTTTCGGCCCAATTCTCTTTTGATCAGCTCGTCGGTTTCTTCAATGGTCAAAGCTTTTTGCTCGTTTTCCAGCACGACAATTGTATCTAAGTCGATGGCAGCTTTGAAAGAACCATAAGCAACATAGAATGTAAAGCCTGGGCTCAGACTCTGTTCTTGAGCTATGACAATATCCTCTAAACCCAGCTTCTCCATGATTTGACTGGCAGCAGCTTGAGCTTTCGCTCCTGCATCCAGAGGCAGAGTAAAACTGATTTGAATTTTACCGTCATTGAGAGTATCTCCATAGGGTTTGATAAAATTTTTATCCTGCATTTTTCACACCTCTTTTTCCTTAAGACCAGATTTGGCTAAAAGGATTTTCATAGCGCTCATCTTTTTTAGCAACCCCGTCTAATCCTTTGCCTCCCTGGGAAGAACGAGAGATATCAGCGAAGACTCCCTTTTCCAAAGCATGAAAGAGTTTGTTTTGATCGATCTCTTCCAGCAATTCCAGGGCCTTTTCTAAAACCAGCTGGGCTCTCTTTTCAATCTTGCCTCCCGATTTTATTTCCAATTCTTCGGCCAATCCTGCCATGGAAGTAAAGACCATCAGGGCATTTTCTATACTGAGAGCACGATCGGACATGAAGGGTGTATGAATTGCTTCGGTCAACATGCCTAAGAGGTGGATGTTCTGTCCAGTCAAATATGAAGCGATGTTGAACATGGTGTTTTGGCTCTGACCTTTAAAAATATTCCCGGTCATGAATTTTGTCGGGGGCATATATTTTAAAGGAGCTTGGGGAAAGAGGCTGCGGGACAGAAGAGCGTGAGCCAATTCCAAGACAAATCCACCCTGAACATTTGGGTCGATTTCAAAAGCATGGCCTAAACCCATCTGCTCCGAGGGCAAACCGGCAGCTAAAGCCAATTGTTCATTTAAAATTTGAGAGGCAATGACGGTATGGGCTTCCTCCACGGCATCGGCAGTGGTCAGATAATTATCTTCGCCGGTGTTGATGATAATACCGGCAACTGCGTTGATTTGCCTGGAGAAATGCTGGTCGATTAAAGTCCGCTGCATATTGATGTCCCTAAAAAGTATACCATAGAGTGCGTCATTGAGCATCATGTCCAGACGCTCCAAAGCCCCCATGGCTGCAATTTCAGGCATGCATAAGCCGGAACAATAATTGGTCAGACGGATATAGCGGCCTAACTCCTCTCCCACTTGATCCAGGGCTTGCCGCATCAGACGAAAATTCTCTTGGGTGGCATAGGTGCCGCCAAAGCCTTCTGTGGTAGCACCATAGGGAACATAGTCTAAAAGACTCTGTCCGGTGGTGCGAATGACGGCAATGATATCAGCTCCCTGACGGGCCGCTGCCACACTCTGGGTAATATCCTCATAGATATTGCCGGTAGCCACAATACAATAGATCAAAGGCCTGTCTTTTTTAGGTTCAGCTGCAATTTTCTCTTCCCGTTTTGCTCTTTGTTCAGCGATTTTTTTCAAGCTTTGATTAATATAAGGAGCCAAAACATCAGAAGCTGTAACTCCCGGGGGAAGAGCAAAGCTGCCCAGCTGAAGCTGGCCTTGATCCACCGCTTCGGCTATTTCCTGAGGGCTCATTTTAGTCTCAAGATGAGCTGCTGCAATAAAATAGGCGGCCCCTATGGATAAAAGTCCCCACTCCTTTAAATGTTCAACCAGCACATTGGCATAAGGAGCATAGACTTGATTGACCCCGTCGATGCCTAAAAGGCGACAGATGGTCCGTTCAACTGCAACAGTTGTGTGTCCTTGGACAAAAGCCAAAACATCAGAGGCTATACTGGCCCCATGGGCTTTGGCTTGGGCTACCAGATTTTCATCCAGTTTGATTTGATCGATCATTTATCCAATCTCCGGTTTCTATCATGACGTTTTAAATCCTGAGGTTCTAGAGATAAGCCTTTGCCTTGGAGCAGAGCCGAAACACCAATTTCCATCTCTTCTCCTTCTTGACGGCAATCCTCACATTCACATTCGAAGACATAATCGCGAGGCTGGGTGTAAGCGGAGATAACCCCTTCAAAGTTCCTCAAAACGATTCTTTCCGGGCTCTGACTGATCAGATAGTTGGGCATGACCGGTATTTTACCGCCGCCTCCGGGTGCATCAACGACGAAGGTGGGTACGGCAAAGCCGGAAGTATGGCCTCTTAAGGCCTCGATTATTTCAATACCTTTGCTGACCGGAGTTCTAAAGTGCTCTAAGCCTTGAGAGAGGTCACATTGGTAAATATAATAGGGTCGTACTCTGATGTCGACTAAATCCTGGACCAGCTGTTTCATCACATGAGTGCAATCATTGATGCCCGCTAAGAGAACGCTTTGATTTCCCACAGGAATACCAGCGTCTGCTAAAAGTTCGCAGGCTTTGGTGGCTTCCGGAGTAACCTCGGCCGGATGGTTGAAGTGGGTATTGAGCCAGATAGGATGATACTTTTTCAACATAGCAGTCAACTCAGGAGTGATTCTCTGAGGACAGACCACCGGGGTGCGGCTGCCTATGCGAATAATTTTGACGTGGGGAATTTCTCGTAAAGCTTTGATAATCTCTTCTAGGCGATTATCCGAGAGGAGTAAGGGGTCTCCACCTGATAAGAGGACATCGCGAATTTCCGGATGGGCTGCAATATATTCAATGGCTTTGGCAATTCTGTCCTTGGCCATGGGTTGATCCGACTGACCGGCAAAGCGTCTGCGGGTGCAATGACGACAGTACATGGAGCATTGATCGGTGACTAAAAGCAAGACCCTGTCGGGATAGCGATGAGTCAGTCCGAAAACAGGGGCATCCTCATCTTCACTGAGAGGATCGAGTAAATCTGCAGGAGATTGGATCAATTCCATTAGTGAAGGAACTGCTTGCCTGCGAACCGGGCATTTCGGGTTATTCTCATCGATTAAAGAAAGATAGTAAGGGGTGATAGCCATGCGCAGATGGCCTAAACACTGTTTTATTCCTTCTTCCTCATCCTCGGTTAAATTTAAGTACTCTTTCAACTGTTCCACTGTCTCGATGCGATTGCGCACCTGCCAGTGCCAATCCTGCCAATCTTCATCTTTAACTGAAGCAAAATATTTATCCTTCAAAGACAAAGCAAACACTCCTTTCGATAGCTAGACATAGCGTTGGTTAAAATATTCTTTGAGTTCTTCATTTTCTCTCAATTCCCACAGGGTGATTTCCGCATGACCTTTGGTATAACCGTTGCCGATGATCATGGTCACGTCCTTACCCACACCTTCAGCCCCCAAAGCTGCTTTGGTAAAGCTGGTCGCCATGGAAAAGAAATAGACTATACCCTCCTGGCGCACAGGTAAAATACAGGACATCTCAGCATCAGGAGCATTGACACAGCTGATTGCGATATCCACTTCCTGGTTGTCATTGGCTTCCAGTGTTTTTTCCAAAACTTCCAGAGCATTGGTCGCATCTGCTACGATGATCTGATGGGCTAAGCCTAAAGCTCTGATCTTCTCCACATCTTTTTCGCTGCGATCGAGAGCGATTACATTGCCTGTAGGCCCGACCCTTTTCTTAGCTTCATAGAGACAGAGCAAGCCTGATTTGCCTCCGGCTCCCAAGATCAAGACGGAATCACCGGGCTTGACCAATTTAGCCGTTTGAGCCGGAGCTCCTGCCACATCTAGAGCAGCCAAGCTCAGGTTTTCGCTCAAATCTGTAGGCAATTTAGCATAGATTCCACTGGCAAATAAAACTGCTTGTCCTTTAATATCCACCCGGTCAATCTCCGGATGAATGGCTATGATTTCTTCAATGTAGAGAGGAGTCAAGGATAAGGAGACCAAGGAAGCTATTTTATCCCCGATTTTTAAATCCTTGAGTTTTAAAGCGGAACCAAAGGCCGCCACAGTGCCGATGAACATACCGCCTGAACCTGTGACGGGATTTTGCATTTTACCTCTGTCAGCGACAATCTTCAGAATCTGTTCTTTGATCTTTTCCGGATCCCCTTGGGCGGCCTGCTTCAATTGAGCAAAGGAAGCAGAGTCAATATTCAATGAATGGACATCCACTAAAATCTCATTATCATAGAGTTTAGAAAAATCATTGTCCAATTTTTGCGCCCCTTGGGGCAGTTTGCCTTGGGGCTCTAGTACCCTGTGGCTGCCGTATTTGTTGCCTTGCATAAGAATCTTCCTTTCAAGGATTTATTTAGGATTTAAGCCTAAAATCTCTCGAGCTTGTTGGGGAGTGGCGATTTCTCGGCCTAATTCCTTGGCTATCCGCACCACTTTTTCCACCAATTCACCGTTGCTTTGAGCTTTTAAGCCTCGGGCTAAATAGACATTGTCTTCAAAGCCTACTCGAACATGGCCACCTAAGATCATCGCCATGGTGGCAATGGGAAAAGCCGCTCGGCCTATGCCGGTAGCTGTATAAGTGGAATCGGCAGGTAAGCTCTCAACCATGAAAAGAAGATCGCGGGGCTCAGCACTGATGCCGCCATTGACCCCTAAAACTAAATTGAAATGCATGGGACCGGGGATCTGGCCTCTGGCATTCAGCCTTTTGGCTAAATCAATCATGCCCTTGTCAAAAACCTCTACTTCCGGCTTGACATTGCGCTCCATCATCTGACGGGCAAACTCAATAATCATATTCTCAGTATTGACGAAAATTTCATCTCCGCCGAAATTTAGGGTCCCACAATCTAAAGTAGCCATCTCAGGATTTAAGCGCAAAGGCTGCAGACGCTCTTCAGCACTCATGCCGGTGGCTCCACCAGTGGAAGGTTGAACGATCAACTCAGGAGGACAAAGCCGGTAAATTTCTTCCATACAAGCTTTAAATCGATCATAGCTCTGAGTCGGGGTGCCATCGTCTTCTCTGACATGGAGATGAATGATGGAAGCTCCTGCCCGATAAGCGCTTAAAGCCTCTCGGCCAATTTCTTCAACGGTATAAGGGACAGCCGGGTTATGTTCTTTGGTCACTTCCGCCCCACAAATGGACGCTGTGATGATTAAAGGTTCCATTCTTTCACCTCAATTATTATTTGTTTCTTTGCCTGTCTTTGGGCACTATACAGGTACCCACAGCTTTACAGACTACTATCGGTTCAGCTAAAACTTCACAGGCAGAATCTCTAATATCAGGCCTGGGTTGAATCACTTTGCGAGCTTCAAATTCCATCTTTCTGGATGTGTTTCCGGCAGATGTGATTCTTCCGACGATTTCAAGAAAATCTCCGGCATAGACTGGAGCTAAAAAATCTATCGACTCGTAAGCTCTAAACAAGCCTTCGTCTCCATCGTGACGAATCAGCAATTCTGTGGCTACATCTCCAAAAAGCTGCAGCAGCTTGGCTCCGTCCACCATCTGGCCTCCGTAATGAGCATCGGCCGCACTCATCCGCAATCTCAGCATAACTTCCATGAAAATTTCCCCTTTCAAATAAAAAAATAAGAGCCCTTTAAAAATCAGTTAAACTGTTTTTAAAGCGCTCCATGATTTACCTTCATCATGACAGAAAGACCGCACTGAGCAATCTTCCCAAAGCTAAAGAAGACACGTTTCTTTGCTTTTCGGCAGCTGCACATTCCATCGATTCATCAAGAACGTTCTCCCTCCCCGATGTACCTTGACAACTGCGCCTCTAATCAGATATTAAGTTCAAGAATAATATAACAATCTTTCATGCTAATGTCAATGTTTTTTTCGTTTTTTAGCCATTTCTTTGGCAAAATTCTCCATTATCTCCTGATCCAAGCCTAAAAGACCAGCAACCAAGCGGGCTTCTTTGGGTACTGTTTTTTCTGAAGCGGAAATTTCCCAACTATAGTTCATCTTTTCCTGCAAGAAAAGGGTGGGATCTTTGCCTGAATTCAATTGCTTCCTCAAAGCCTTTAAATCCAATTGACTCAAACCTATGATCTGCCAATGAGCCTCAGCCTCTTGAGCAATTTCATCATAATGGCTGGCAATAATAGTCAGGCCCTTTTGTTTTTTTCTTTTCTTTAAAATCGCTTTGAGCAGGGCTGCCCCTTCTGTCGGATTGGTGCTGCGAGCAAATTCATCCAGGATTAAAAAAGCTTTGCTCTTTTGATTTTGGGCAATGAAGTTTTGCAGAGCTATGATCTCAGCAGCAAAACTGCTCAAGCCCTTCTGTAAGGATTGTTTGATCTCATCGATCATGGTTAAAGAATCGAAAAGAGTCAGACAAGCTCTTTCAGCAAAAACGAAAAATCCTGTCTGAAAGAGATATTGGTTGAGCATCAGGCTCTTTAAAGCTATGCTTTTACCGCTCATATTGGCTCCGGTCAAAACGCTTGTGCCCAAGGGCAGTTTTAAATCCAGACTCTGATAGGCCTTGTGCTGGGATTGCAAATTCCACTGGAGCAGAGGATGCCTGAGCTTCATATAATCGAGCTTGTCTGTCTGGCTTATTTGAGGGCTGACCATTTTAAATTGAATGGCCATATGAGCCTTGGCCTGCAAAAAATCCAGACGCCCCAAGAGCTGACAGAGCTCTTCAATCTCCTCAGTCCAAACTCTCAGCTGCAGTGAGAGCTCTTGGTAAATACTCTCCTCTTCCTTCGTCTCTTCTTGGTTTTTCCTTTTCAGCTCTGCTTTAATCTGGTCATTCTCTTCATCTTGAAAGAGAGATTTTAACAATTGAGCCTTGTCTTGACGAATCAGAGCTAATTCTCGGGAAAAATTCCCATCTAAAAAAAAGGAAGGCAAGCGATTGCTTTGAGGATCGAGGATTTTTAAGACCTGCTCAATTAAAATAACCCTTACTTCAGAGCCTTGCAGCCGGCTCAATTCGATTAAAATTTCCAAATCCTTCTCCAGAGCTATGAAGAATCGTTTTATTTTCAAAAAGCCTTCAGCATAGAGTGAATGACCGTTCTTCAGACTTTCAAGCTCCGATTTTAAATCAGGCAAGCTTTGCAAAAAAGAATTGAGAGGGGCTTTTAAATCTGGGCGCTGAACAAAATAATTGTAAAAGGATTGAACTTTCTCCAGCTCCTGAACCAGCTCTGCTTCCTCAGCGGAGGAATAAAACTTGAGCCGGAAAGCCCGCTGACCATAGACGGAGCCTAAAGGCAATTGAGCCAAAACCTCATCCAACTCCTCCGACCACTGCCAATTTATACCGGGATATTGCAAGCCAAACCCTCCTTAATATCAAAAACCGCACATTTTGCCTGAAAGCACAATTCTTTAAAAAATTGCCTTTCCGGCGAAATCAAACCATATTGGTCCTGTTGGTTGACGAAAATACCGCCAACAGTAAAATTGTTGAAAGCGTAAACTCTCAGTCCTCTCTCCTGCCAAAAGGTCCACTGCTTTGAGTCCAACATGATCTTGCTTCCGTTGGGGATGATCAGAGAAAATCCTTGATCGAACTTTGTATTTTGATTGAGCTCAGTCAAAAAAGCATTGGTAATGGCTCCCTGAAAATAAAAGCCATCGCAGAGCTGCTCATGGAAAAGATTCCAAGGCAGATCATTTTGATAGATTTGCTCCAAGCTAAATTCTCTGATTATTTCTTGGCCTTTGACAAAGGCAGCATGAGCCGCTGAATCAAGATCGATTCTTAAAGGCAGGTTGGCCAACAAGTCATAGAGAAAAAGAGTTTCAGCCAGGGCATCCTCTTCCCTTTGAAAACAAAAAGGAGCGGTGGCCAGGAGCAGGGTCTGCTCTTTTTGCCAATCCATGACTCGCCGATTGATACTGCCATCGATTATCACCCTCTCGGCTCCATGCGCTTGCAGAGCCTGGATAACCCTTTCGGTCTGACGACGAGAAGATGGCCCCGACAACTGAATATAGCCGGCACTGCGGGCCCGAATCAAGAGATAGGAGCCTAGGGCACCCCCAGGCCCCAGAATATCAACAAGCTCCTTGGTTACTTCCGATTGAGACCAAAGAGCTGTTTGACTGATAAATAGAGTTCCTGCCGTGACAAGGATTCGAGGTTTGGCTTTTGTGCCGGCCCGATCCAGGCTTTCTCCATCCAAACCGATGGACAACAAACCTAAGACCAGATCTTTTTTTTCTTCCCTAGCCGCTTGCAAAAAAGCATTGAGCACGGTTGTCTTGCCGGCATTTTTACAAAAACCGATTAAGGAGAGAACTTGATTTTTATCCAGTATTTCCATGAGCTGGCTATTTTTCAAACCTATGGGCACAGGATCATCCTCCTCGAGAATCAAAAATAATCACTTAGCTTAGAGTAAAATAAAGGTAACGCCATGATTGTGTCTCTCTAAATCCCTGTCTTGGCGCAATTCAGGTGCTGCCTGCAAAATTTCCCTGGCTGTCTGATCAAAAATGGAAAAATCTTCTCCACTAACAAAAGCTTTAATTTTATCCTGCTTCTGCAAGGATTTTAAATAACTGCGCAGACCAATCCGCAAATTGCCCCCTTTACCACTGGAGCCATAGCCGTGAATGATTTTTAAAACCGAAAGCTTTTGCCTTCGGCAGTTTTTCATTTCTTGATCCAACAATTGTCTGCCTAGCTGAACCGTAGGGAAATAGCTTTCTAAATTAAAAACTGTGCTGTTCGTCTTTTTCTTCATTTTAAAGCCCTCAGCTTGTTCAAAGGCCACATGATGGCGACAGCCCGACCAATGACTTTTTTCTCACTGACAAAGGGAGTCGTCACCCAAAATCTGGCATCTTCAGAATTATTGCGGTTGTCCCCCATGAAAAAGAGCATGCCCTCAGGCACTTCAAACTTCTCCTGATAGCTAAAGGTCTGCCCCATTGTATAGCCTTCTTCAAGCAATTGCCCATTCAAAAAGACTTGGCCTTCTTTGAACTCGATGGTGTCTCCACCTTTGGCAATCAGCCTTTTTATATAGGGGAAAGTACCGGGCTTGGAGTCCGGGCAGGGAAAGACCAGAATGTCACCGTATTCAGGTTTGCGGAAAAACCGGGTGAATTTTTCTACTACCACCCTTTCTCCCGGCATGATGGTAGGAGTCATGGAAGCTGAGGGAACCAAGGGAAAGACCACTACAAAAAAATATATGAAGGCCACAATGGCGGCTGAAATCAAAAACTCAGATAGAAATTCCTTTATCCATTTTAAATCCAATTATAAAACCCTCTTTCATCATTAGCCACAAGATCAGATAAATTATAACACAATTGAAAAACCTTGACCAGATAAGCCTGAATTTAACAGAATTGTTTGACAACAAGAGGGAAAGGGCTGTTTACAGAAAGAGAACTTTTTGTTATATTAGTTCTAACCATTGAAAGATTGGAGGGATATTTTGAATTTAAAAAAGATTAAAGAGGATTACGACCCAATCCGCATTGTTTCTGCGGCCAGCCATGGCTTTGGCGCTCTTTTCTTTTTAGGGGGTACCATCGCTTTGGTTGTCAAGGCAACCCTTTTCCGTCAATCCTTTTTACACTATCTGGCCTTCATCCTCTATGGGCTCTCGGCAATCTCCTTATATTCAGCCAGTACCCTCTATCATTCAGTCAAATCATCGATCAAGATCAGAGAAATCCTGAAAAAAATAGACCATTCCATGATCTACGTCCTGATCGCAGGCACTTATACGCCCATCTGCCTTTTAGCCGTCTGGCAGGAGGGAGGAAAAATCATGTTGCCGCTGATCTGGGTTTTAGCTTCCTTAGGAGTGGTCAGCAGCATCATTTGGATCAAAAAGCCCAATTGGTTGTCTGCTCTTCTTTACCTGGGTATGGGTTGGTTAGCCTTGACCATCATCAAGCCCCTTTGGCAAAACCTTTCCGGTCCGGCTTTGTTCCTTCTGATTCTGGGCGGTGCCCTCTATAGTTTAGGAGCAGTTTTGTATGCTCTGCGCTGGCCCGGGCGCAATCATCCAGTTTTTGGCTTCCATGAAATCTTTCATTTTTTTGTTTTAGCAGGAAGTTTTTGCCACTTCTTTCTAATCTTTGCATTTTTAAATTAAAGGAAGATTTTATAATCAAGTTAGCCGGTCACGGCTAAAACAAAAAGACGTCACCTGAATTTCATGGTAAGTTGAAATTCTTGTTTTAAATTGAATAAAAAAAAGAGCGGAGTCAATTTAACTTCGCTCTTTTTATTCTTTAAAGAATCTTGACCTCTTTCATCTTATCCCCTTGTTTGATTGCATCGACAACATCCATGCCAGAAGTTACCTGGGCAAAAACTGTATGAAGCCCATCCAAATGGGGGAAAGAGTCGTAACAGATGAAGAACTGACTGCCTCCCGTATCCGGTCCGGCGTGAGCCATAGAAATAGCTCCCCTGACATGCTTATTAGGATTATCCTTGGTTTCGCATTTAATGGTATAACCGGGACCACCTGTACCGGTGCCTAGGGGGCATCCACCCTGGGCAACGAAGCCGGGTATGACTCGGTGAAAGGCCAAGCCATCGTAAAAACCTTTTTCTGCCAAGCTGACGAAATTTTCCACCGTCTTAGGCGCCTGCTCTTGGAAAAACTCAATTTCGATGAGCCCGCCATTTTCCATTTCAATTGTTGCTTTTTTCATAAATATGCCTCCAAAAAATATATTTAGTTAAATCTCAATTCGAACAAAATTTCCCATCCTTGAATCAAATCAAACCCTCATCTTTTAGGGGGATCTCAATTCTCTCTAGGCGGCAAAAATTGACCAGGTAGTTCAATCCTAAATCCTGGCTGAGACGATGAAAATATGCCAGTCCTCGGCCACAATCTTCTGCCTTGTGGGCATCGGAGCCCAAACTGAAATCGCAAGCCAATTGGCTGCCCTTGAGAAGCAAGCCGATCGGGGGTGTGATCCGTTTAAAAGGATAGCGATAAGCCAAACCACTATTCATTTCAATTGCCACCTGATTGGCTTTGGCAGCCAAAGCAATTTTCAGAAAAGCTTGATCCCAGTCGAAATTTTTCGGCTCAGCTCCAAAAACCTGACAGGAAAAAGGATGAGCGACTGTCTGGAACAATCTGCTCTCGATACTCTGGACAAAATGATCCAGATATTGGGAAAAAACAGCATCTACATCTTTGCCTTGCCAGAGTTCAGCTTTCATATCAAAGGCCCAACCGTCGAGCCAATGAACGGAACCGATAATATAATCAAAGGGGTATTTTGCTAATAGATTTTTTAAAAATTCCTCTTCACCGGGAAAATAGCAAACTTCAATGCCTAATTTAATGGGATGGCCTTTGGATTTTTCCGTTTCAATCAATTCCACATAGTCATCCAGATCATAGATAAAGGATTTTTCTCCTTGATTGAGCCATCTTTGCTGAAATTCTCCAATTTCACTTTCATCTAAAATAGCATTTCTAAAGTACATATCTTTGAACTGCTTAAAATGATGACTGTGTTCACTAAAGCCAAATTCACTAATTCCTCTTTCCGACCCATGCAAAAGAAATTGAGCTATGGATTGAGGTGTATATTCATAATTTTCTAAATGCAAATGCAAATCTACCACATTATCATTCCTTTTAACTGCTCAAGGAAAAAAAGCCTCGCCTTAAAAAGCGAGGCTTAAATTTTTTCTATTCTTCAATCAATTCGACGTTGGCCCTGGGCACAGTTACGATTTCACCATTGCGCAAACGCACGTTCATGATTCTTACTCGAGCACCAGTTTCGATAACAAACAGCTCAGGTGGTAAGTCCACAACTTCTGCCAATTGACCAAAATAGGGTTCACGGATGCAACGAACCAAAGTTCCAGCGTCCATGCTGCCGTCCAAAGCTGCTTCAATTTCATCTACATCGATGGACTCATCGGGTACAATGATTTCCGGACGCATAACACCGGCACGAATTTGAGTAGCACCGTTGATCGAAGCATGCTTTCCGTCTAAAGCAGTGAGGAGTTCAAAGGTCTTGTGAGCCATATTGATTTCACCAAAACCTTCGGTTGTGATTAAAGTAAAGGGTACATCTTCGTGACCTGTGATGGCAACACCAATATCATAACCTAAGAATTTAACCAAGTCGCTATCGATGATTCCACCGACAACAATACCGCGTGCTCCAACTTGAGCTGCTTTTTGAATAGCTTCATAGGTTACTAAGCTGCCGCCGACGAGGATACAACCTTCGTGAGAATCATTGATATGATGAGCATCTAAAACTGTGTTTTCGTCTTCTACAACAACTTTTAAGATGCCTTCACGTTCGCCGCCGACCCCGAAGATACCCTGAATAAAGGCACCCTTGGTTTCAACTGTAACGCCTTCCCGTTCGATAATATCGACAACTGTGCCTTCAATATAGGCATGCATTGTAATAGGCATGGCGGGTTCACGAATGATTACCTGACCGGTAACTTCAGAGATATGCTCAACTGTTCCTGAAACAGGTGATTTTACTTCAGTTTTAAAGAGGCCAAAGAATGATTTAGCCAATGCCAGTGTTTCATCTTTTTCGACTGTGTCACCAGCTTTTTTCTGCATGAAGGGTTCAATATCTTCAGCTTCGACGCCTAAGATATTAGCAACGTTAATAGATTGAGGGTTACCAGGGATGTACGCCTTAGCAACGGGAGTATCGGGGTGCACTCTGGCACCTTTTTGAACCAAAACTTCACCGGGGATAGGAAGACGACGAACCTTGGATATTCTTGAGGCAGAAGTTACCTTCAGACCCGGAGTATATGCACTAGCCATTGAGTAACGCTCCTTTCATTTTCAAGTCTTTATTGCGCTGTGTTCATGTAGCGTTCCAATACATCCATCGGATAGATGTCCAACGCCTTGAACCATTCAACGAGCTTGGCAATCCGTGTTTGTTTATCAGTAGGTAAGTTGAAGGGACGGCGACCGCGAGCATCTATGATGATACCGCCGGCTGCTCCGCCTCTGATTTTTTTATGAACGGCACGTCCTTTGCCATTACCCATATCAAACATATTGGTTGGAATAACTTCTACTTCAGCATAATCATCATGTCCCAGCGGGATGGTATCCATAGCACCGTAGGGAACTTCTCTTGTTACAGTTTCGCCATTGGGCATTTTAGCTTTGACAGTTACACATTTGTCGCCGTCTTTTTGAGCATTGCCAATGGGAACAATAGCAGTAGCCAAGAAAATCAGGCAGTCACGGGCAAAAACTTCTGCAGCTGCTGTAGGGTGAACGTCAGAAAGTACGCCCAATTGAGGTGTCATAAAGATAGAGTCAACTGTCAACTCAGTAAAGCCTTCCAATTGGAAAGCATCCAACATCATCAAAGCAGTTTGTTGACGACGAGGAGCATGAGATAAAACTCCGCCGGAGCCAACGATCATGCCCAGTTTATCCAATTCAATGATGGAGTCGCTGGAAGAGCTTTGATCGAATGCTTCTGCAATATCACGAACTTTTTGGACACCTTTGAGGCCTGTGGCCAAGGATTTGTGGTGAATGAAAGACAAGCGCAGGGCTTCTCTGGCAACGCTTTGTTCGATGACCAATTCTTCCAATGTCTGGGGAACTGTAGTCGGACGAATCATCTTATTACGGATACGGTTGCGCAAATCACCTTCATCAATATCAAAGGGGACCCATTGCATGATATTATCTACGCCTGCTTCAAGCAAGACGTTACAGATGGAATAGCTCATACCTAAGTTAGCTGAAACTGTTCTGTTGAAATATTCATGATCATCACCGAAAACGGAGAAGATGTCAGTAGTAGCTCCGCCAATATCAACACCGATAATATGAATGTTGTATTGTTCAGCAGTTGTTTGGATGATACGACCAACTGCACCGGGTGTGGGCATGATGGGCACTTCAGTCCATTGCATCAACTTGTTGTAACCGGGAGCTTGAGCCATAACGTGTTCCATAAAGAGGTTATGAATCTCTTCACGAGCCGGTCCTAGAACTTCAACTTCCAGAACAGGACGAAGGTTGTCGACAATTCTCAAGTCAACTTTCTTTTCTAAGATGTCACTGATATATTTGCGAGCATCTTTGTTACCTGCGAAGATAATAGGCAGATTATAACCAATCCCCAAACGAGGTCTCGGTTCGGCTGCAGAAATCAATTCTCCAATTTCAACAACGTGGGTGATTGTTCCGCCATCGATACCACCGGATAAGAGAATCATATCCGGACGCAATTGGCGAATACGCTCGATTTTTTCGTAAGGTTTACGACCGTCATCAATTGAAATGGCGTCCATAACGATAGCACCTGCACCCAAAGCTGCACGTTGAGCGGATTCGGCGGTCATTGTTTTAACGACGCCTGCTACCATCATCTGTAAGCCTCCGCCGGCTGATGAGGTGGACAAATAAATATCTACACCTGTGCCGTCGGGTTGACGCGGGGTGATGACACCGTCAGGTCCTAGGAAAGTGTTACCAACTAATTCTTCAAGTTCGTGTACCGCATTGCGGACACCGGCAGTAACGTCTTCAAAGGGGGCTTCGACGGTTGTCGGAGATTCTCCACGGTTAATCAAACGATAGACTCCATCAATCTTTTCAATCAAGATTGCTTTGGTCGTTGTTGATCCACAGTCCGTGGCAATAATGGAATTAATTTCGCGAGTTATAGGGGCTCGCTTTACTTCATGAGCCATGAACGTTCCTCCTTCTTACCTAATGGCTGTCTGCCTTAAAATAAACCTCAGTTCATTTGCTACAGATGCCGTTAAATACTGGTCATAATTCTCGTTTCAAAAGAAAAAACCTTCCTGTTTAAGAAAAGTAACCAATTAAATCAAAAATCAGTCTGTTTCACCGTATAAAACGATATATTACTACTCAAATCACCAGAACTTCCACCAAGGTTTTTTTCCCTCAGCTAGAGCTCTTTTTTTGGCTTCTTGCTTAGCGATTTTTTCTCTTGCAACTCGGTCATACTCTAAAGATTCTATTTTTTCTATGAGTATCTCGATATTTTTTCTATCTTCTAAAAACAAGGCGATCTCTTTGGTATAGCGGTCATTGATAAATATATCCAGAAAGGGTGCTGCTCCCCACATCAGAGAACCACCGATAAAGCTCAGTGGTCTGGCAGCTTCCAGGAAAACTATGGCGGGTGTTCCCATGGCAAATTTATCAATTTTTTCGGCCATATAATTTACGATGAAGTCCCGGCGTTCCGGGTCCAATTCAAAATAGTTTGGTTCCAGCATAGGTTGGGGACTGGCTGGTAGTTCTTCTATCTTCTTTTTATCTTCATTGTCTTTGTTCATTCTTCTTTCTCACTCTCCTTATCCAGCTCGGCTATGACTTCGGCTCTGATTCTATCTTCTATAGCCTTTTTCTCAGCCCAAGCCTTAGCATGTAAGTCCTTGACATTTTGCTCAATTTCTTCTTTGTTATCCTGATAATAAATGGGCATGTTTCTTTGAATCCGAGACCTCATGTTGCTTTTCTCAAAGAACAACTCGCCCATCTCTTCCTCAAAAATAAAATTTTCGATCTCTGACCATCGTTTAAATATCTGGTTCATAAAATTACGCCAATAAATACCCTGATCAGTGATTACGTATTGACTGTTGACCAGATGGGCAGAGGCACTGCCAAAGAGCAAAAGGGGAATCAGTAATAAAAAGAAGCCTGCATCCGGCATCAGATAAAGGAAAATGGCGAAAAGAAGCACATAGATGCCAACCAACATAGCTAGTTTTTTCGGCCTGCTTTCCCAGGGTTTGCCATTCCAGACCTGAAGAATTTCACCCGGCACTTCTAAATATCCGATTTTTCCATTTTCATCACGAATGGTTTCTAAAAGATCTTTTTGATTGAGATTTTTCTTATCCTTTTTTGCCATAATATGCCTCTTTTCTTTTAGAAAACAATAAATAAACGTCTATTTAAACATCTGTTTTAATTTGTCTAAGAGGCCCTTCTTCTCCTCTTTTTGCACTGCTGCCTGCACTTTGGCTGCTTCGATTATTTGCTGGACAGCTTGGCCACTGTTGATCTCCTGTAATCTGGTCAAGAAATCTTGATCTTGATCGCCTGCTGCTGCCATGATCTGTTCAAATTTACCATCTTTGAGCATTTCTTGAATAGCAGTTGCATAGCTGACTAAAATTTCAGAGTTTTGTGATTCAGCTTTTTGCCAAAAGCTCAGAGTATCTTTCAATCTATTCTGCCCCAAAGCCAAAACTCCTTGCAAATAAGTGAATCTGGCTTCTTCAGGATGCTTTTCTATTGCATCTTCCAAGGCTTTTTCAGCTTCTTCTATTCTATTCAACTGCTGATTGATTTCAACTATATTGCCTAAGGATTGTTGGTGCAGAGGGTCAATAGTCAATACTTTTTGCCAGCGCTCCAAGGATTCTTCCATTTTCCCATCAGTATAGTATTGAATGCCCTGATTGGCAATAGCGGGAACATAGAGAGGATCGATTGCCAGGGTTTTCTCATAATAATCGAGAGCTTCCTGACCACTGCCCTCTTGAGCCGCAGCCAGGCCTAAATTATACATGGCATCGGCTGAATTGGGCTCTTTTTCTAGGAGTTCCAGCCATTCTGCTTTAGCGGCTTCCCGATCACCTGAGGCAATATAGGCTTCACCTAAAGATAGCCTGGTGGCATGATCTTCCGGATCCGCTTCTTTAGCTAATTTCAAATACTTTAAGCTATCTTCTTGCAAGCCTATAAAGAGATAGGCCATTCCTAAATTGTAATAGACGATGGGGGAAGCAACACCCAGACTCAAAGCGATGGTACCGTGTCTGATCGAGCTTTCCATATAATTAGCATCAAGATAAGCTGCACTCAAGTTGACATGGGCTTGAGCATCTTGCTCGTTAAAAGTCAAGATTTTATGCCACTGCTTGATGGCCTCGGCTAAATCCCCTTTACCTAAATACATCTCAGCTAAACCGGAATAATATTGAGGCATTTCATCGTTGATTTTGATAGCCTGATTGAATTGATGAATAGCCATGTCCCACATGCCCTTCATCCCATAAATTTTACCGATAAAGTAGATGGCATTGTCGTGGCGCTTATTCAATTCAACAGTTTTCTTCCACATATCGACTGCTTCGTCTGGTTTGCCCAACTCTGCGTAGCAAATGCCGGCTAAATAGGCGGCGCTAACAAAACGGGGATCCAATTCGAAAGCACGCAAAAATCCAGAAAGAGCCTGATCAAATTGGCCTAATTCCATTCGGGCCACTGCCAAATCGTGATGGGCCTCCTTGCTGCGAGGATTTTTGGCAATTTGTCTTTCCATATCTTCTATGATTTTTTGAATCTGTTCTCTGGTTAATCTCATGGACATGATGAAGCCTCCTTACAAGCATTATATATTCAAGATATAGATGCTTGTTCCTCTAAAGATATATAAACATACATAATATAACACATAAGGGTTCCTTTGGCAAAAGAATAAATCACCTTTCTCCTTGATCATAAGGTTGCCCGGCAGCCTGAGGAGCTGAAGATGATTGGCTGGAAAAAATCAGAACAATCAGGGTCGCTATATAGGGCACCATTTTGTAAACCTCGCTGGAAATCGGCAGTTTGGCTAAGAACAAAACTGAAGATGAGGAGGCTGAAATGGTTTTCATAAAACCGAAGAAAATAGCAGCTGCAAAGACTTTGAGAGGATTCCATTGGCCGAAGATTAAAACAGCCAAGGCCAAAAAGCCATAGCCTCCCACAGTGGCGTTGAAATTGGTTGAAGTGGGTATGACCAAGACTAATCCGCCAATCCCGCCTAGGATTCCTGAAATCAAAACACCGGCGTAGCGCATCTTATAGACATTGATTCCGACGGAATCGGCCGCTTGCGGATGTTCACCACAAGCCCTTAAACGCAGACCAAAGCGAGTTTTATAAAGTAAAACCCAGGAGACTATCAATAACAACAAACACAAATAGGAAGTAATATAGGTGTTTTTAAAAAACATCGGGCCAAGCAAAGGCAGATCGCCTAAAAGAGGCACTGAAGCTATGCGAAATTGATTTTTAAAAGGTATTTGTTGAACTGTTCGGCCGATCACTTTGGTTGTAGCCAGTCGACCTACGAAGATGGCAAAAGGGGTTGATGCCAGGTTTAAGGCGGTGCCACTGATCACCTGGTCGGCCTTTAAGTGAATCGCGGCATAAGCATGAAAGAGAGAATAGACTAAGCCCGCCAGGCCGGCTACCAAAACAGCCGCCAGCAAAAGAAGATGGCCGGCAAACTCAGTGTAATTTTGCATATAAAAGATGAAGAGAACCCCGGCCAGAGCCCCCATGACCATGATGCCTTCTAGAGCTATATTGACGACACCACTGCGTTCGGAAAACAAACCGCCTAAAGCTACGATTAAAAGAGGCATGGAAAAATACATCATCTGCTGAAAAAGGAAAAAGAGTAAATCTAGACCAGTCACTTTTCTATCCCCTCCTCTATTTTGTTCTCAGCACTTTCTGCTAAGTCGGCTTCCACAAACCCTTCGCTGACTATTTTTTCCCGCCCGGAAAAGAGATTGAGCAAACGAGTGCGGAAGAGCAGAGCAAAAGCACTGAAATAGATGATAGCTGCTATGATAATATTAATGATTTCCTGGTCATAATTGAGCAATTGCAGATTGAAGCCTCCGACCTTGATATAGGCAATAAAAATACCTGCGGCCAGAATACCAAAGGGCTGACTCATGCCTAAGAGAGCTACGGAGATACCGTCAAAACCTTCGTTGGCGATCAGGTCAATCACTTTAATGTATTTACCAGAACCGGACAGATAAAGAAGACCGCCACCTAAGCCGGACAAAGCTCCGGAAATCATCATGGAATAGACAATATTCCTTTTGGCATTGATACCGGCATAGAGACCTGCATCCAAATTAAAGCCACAGGCTTTTAATTCGTAACCGAAGGTTGTCTTTTCTAGGATAACATAGACTAAGACGACGAAAATCAGGACAATCAGGATTCCCCCGTTCATGCTCGAATAGGGAAAAATTTTATCCAAGCCCCATTTAGGCACATTGGCCGAGGCCATGACGGGCAAACTTTCATTTTTATACTTATTGTAAACAGTGGCCTTGACCAGCATATTGACGGCACTCATGCTAATATAATTCATCATGATCGAGGTTATGACTTCGTTAACATTGCGCACAGCTTTTAAAAAGCCGGGTAAAAAGCCCCAAATGGCCCCAGCCAGCAGGGAAGCCAAGAGAGCCACCATCCAATGAATGGAGGCGGGCAGGCCTTTTAAATTTACCCCCACATAGACAGCCGCAAAAGCTCCGATGCTAAACTGACCTGAGGCACCGATATTAAAGAGCCCCGTCTTAAAAGCAAAGCCTACAGCCAAACCTGTCATGATAATTGGTGTGGCATAATAAAGAACTTGCCCCATTCCGGCCAAGCCCTTGTTTAAACCACCCTTGAAGATTATCAGAATACCAGCCAGAGCTTGCTGGTAATTTACTGTCAGCAAGATCAAGAAGCCTAAAATGAAACCGGCCATGATAGCCATGATAGAAGGTGCAACAGCTAACAGAAAGTTCTTAGATTTATCTCGCAAATTCTGCACCCACTTTCAAACCGGCCATATAAAGGCCCAATTCTTCCACCGTAACCTCTTTGGGATCCAGGTCAGCCACCAAAGCTCCTTCGAAAATTACCAGAATACGGTCGCTCACATCCAAAACTTCGTCCAATTCCAAAGACACCAAGAGCACGCCCTTATCAGCACTGCGCTGTCTGATCAGCTGCTCGTGAATGAATTCTATGGCTCCCACATCCAAACCTCGAGTGGGTTGAACAGCAATTAAAAGTTCTGGGTCTAAATCCAATTCCCTGGCCAAGATTGCTTTTTGCTGATTACCTCCGGACATGCTGCGAGCCTTGGTCCGCCCTCCGAGGGCAGATCGTATGTCGTATTTACCGATTAACTCTCGGGCATAATTTTCAATCACGGAAAATTTTAAAAAGCCACGATTGGAAAAGGGCTCCCTGTTATAACTATGTAAGACTAGATTCTCATCGAGGCGGTAATCCAAGACCAGCCCGTGTTTATGTCTGTCTTCAGGGATATGAGCAAAGCCCAGCTCCGTCTTCCTCTTGGTAGGCAAATTGGTCACATCCTGGCCTTTGTAATAGATGCGCCCCCCATCTATGGAGAGCAAGCCGGTCAAAGCGTAAACCAAAGGGCTTTGACCGTTCCCGTCAATACCGGCAATGCAGACAATTTCTCCTTTAGCGACTGAAAAGGAAATATCGTTGACTAAATTTTTACCTGTGGTCGGGCTTTTCACCACCAAGTTTTCCACCCTTAAAATTTGCTCACCTAATTCTTGCTCGGGTTTGGCAACTTGGAAATTGACAGTTCGCCCTACCATGAGGCGGGACATCTCAGTTTTATCTGTTGTAGGCACGTCGACAGTGGCTACTTTAACACCTTTTCGTAAGATGGTACAGCGGTCTGCCACTTCTTTGATTTCATTTAATTTGTGAGTGATAAAGAGAATGGTTTTACCTTCAGCCGTCAACTCTCTCATGATCTTCATCAATTCTCGAATTTCTTGAGGCGTCAAGACGGCAGTCGGTTCATCAAAAATCAGTATTCTATTATCCCGATAGAGCATCTTCAAGATTTCTACTCTTTGCTGCATGCCAACTGTAATCTCCGAAATTAAGGCATCTGGGTCGATTCTCAATTGATATTTTTGACTCAACTCCAAAACCTTTTCCTTGGCTTCCTCCATTTTTAGAAATCCTCGGCTGGTAGTTTCCACTCCCAGAACGATATTTTCCAAAACGGTGAAATTGTGGACCAGCTTGAAATGCTGATGCACCATACCAATACCCAAAGCGTTGGCATCGTTAGGATTGCGAATTTCCACCGGCTCATTGTCAATTAGAATCTGACCTGAATCAGGCTTATAGAGACCGAATAAAATGCTGACTAAAGTCGATTTACCGGCACCATTCTCGCCTAAAAGAGCGTGGATCTCCCCTGGCTTCAATTGCAGGGTGACATCATCATTGGCTACTATACCGGGAAAACTCTTTGTTATCTGGCGCATCTCTATGATATAACTCACGAATTCACCTCTTTTAACCCATATATTCTGATTAAAAGTATAAAGCACTAAGAGCAGTTTGGCAACTGCTCTTAGTGCTTGAACTTTTAAATTTTAATTTTCTATTCTATAACAATGACCTTGGTGCGGGCTGTGCTCAGCTCAGCAGGAGAATCAGCATCCATATCTGTTAAGATTTCAATTTCCTCGTCGACTAACTTAGCATAGATTGCATCGTAATCTTCTTGAGTGAAGTTTTCAAATTTGGATGTTTCCATGGGAATGCCTACGCCAACTGATTTGGCATCGACAATTAAAGTTGCACCGCCGGCAAACTCTTCATTATAGAACTCAGTCAAAGAATCGTAGACGGATTTGGTCAGATTCTTGGTGGCAGAAGTGATTACTGTTTCCGATTCGCTGGATTGGTCTACGTCAACACCGACAACATATTTTTCGGTTGCTTCGGCAGCTGCCATAACGGAATCACCTAAAGCACCGCCACAAGCGAAGATAACGTCGGTTCCGGCTGAATACCAACCGGATGCCATGGTTTGAGCTTCGGGGGTTGCTTCAAATTTACCGGTATAATTATAATTGACTTCAATTGCATTGTCTTCTAAACCTAGAATTTCGGCAGCATAATCAGCACCTTGGACAAAGCCATAACCAAAACGAACAACTGCAGGAACTGCTTGTCCGCCCATGAAGCCTAAATTACGATGACCGTCCAGGACGGTGGCATAACCGGCTAAGAAACCGGCTTCATGCTCAGCATAGAGAATCGGTTTTACATTTTCGTTGGTCTCAAATGTTTCCCAATCTTCAGTGTGAGGTTCCCCATCTAGCAAAACAAAATAGATATCTGGATATGTATTCTGTGCTTCATAAATTGCTACTTCAAAGTTAAAGCCCGGGCAGATGATAATTTCTGCTCCACCCTCTATTGCTAAATCGATTGAAGCTAAGAGATCGTCTTTGGAATCGCTGGCCGGCTGATAATACTTATAGGTTTTACCGTGCTCTTCAGCGTATTCAACAACACCCTCCCAAGAACCCTGGTTAAACGATTTGTCATCAATAGTACCTACGTCAGTCACCAAGGCGATTTCGAATTTAGTCGTTGTGCCTTCTGATTCACCATTTTCAGTTGAAGGAGTTTGATTACAAGCAGCCACTAACCCTAAAAGAGTCAGAACCAATGCAATCTTCAGAAACATTGAAATCCTTTTTCTTCCCATTTTGATTTAATCCTCCTAATCTTTTTTGTACAACAAGTTTATGTAGCCTTTTCAAGAATATCACAAGGTCGCAAAACTTGCAAGCCTGTTTTTTCCTTAATTTAAATTTCATTTCCGACTTAATTACTCAGATATTGTTTAAAAATCAAAATGAATAAAAATTTCTTGGCTGGTTTGAGCAAATAAAAAAGACCATTTAAAGAACAAAAGTTTCTCTCAATGGTCTCTTAAATTTTGTCTATTTGCCGCAGTGTTTGCAGACATTCATGGCTTTACCATCTTCATCATTGCGATTCCAGAGCAATTTGACTCCGGTGCGCTTGCAAACAGGACAAGTACCTCTCCAACCGGGGGTGGCTTTGATCAGTTTTCCGCGTTTTGCTTTGGGCATATCCGACACCTCTTTATTTCAATTTTGTCTTTGTCTTCGATAACAAAAATCATTATAGCATATCCAGACTTTATTTGGCAAGCCGTTTACTAATCGAGCTTTTCCCCAAGTTTTTCCTCGCACCTGATAGAATAACTGCTCTGTCCAACCTGCATGATGAAAAGGCGAACCTCTCTTTTGATTTTAGTCAATTCAAAGATTTCTTCCATGGTTTTTTCCCTGGCTAAAATTTTCTGCTTGGCCTGAGCAAAATTGCATTTGCTGAAGGAGACCCAGTCTTCTGCCTTGCGCTGGGCCAGTAGAGGTAAGTCGGCGCTGATCACCGTCGCTATTTTTGGATAACCACCTGTGGTCTGAGCATCGGCCAGCAAGATTATGGGCAGACCGTGACCAGGAACTTGAATAGCTCCGGGGCTGATTCCATCGGAAATAATCTCCTTTTTATCAAGGTGTTCCAACTTTTCACCGGCTAAGCGATAGCCCATGCGATCGAAGTCTGAACTGACTTGCCATTGTTGGGCGAAAAAGCTCTCGATTTGGCCAGCAGCAAAATAATCATCCTGAGGTCCTAAAATTACTTCTAGGGGAACTTCTCGATCAACAAATTCAGCAGTCATGGTCTTGGGCAGCTCGCCTAAAAAACTGGGATTTGAGCCTTGAGTTTTTGGCCCAGTCAATCCGTAAAGGATTTGCTCTCGCAAGAGAGGCCTGCCTGCGAAACCTCCCAGCCCTGCTCTCAGATAGGTGCTCTTGCTCCCCAGGGTTAAAGAGGCGGAGAAGCCTCCTTTGACAGCCAGGTAGGCTCTGACACCAGGTCCCCCCTGAAAGCTTAAAATATCGCCTTTTTGGCCCTGATAGGCGCCAAAGGCGGGTAAATCTATACCATTTAGCTGAGCTCCTAAATCCCCTCCGGCCAAAGCAAAATGAAGATTGTCCAAAAATTCTAATCTGGGACCTAAGATGGTCAGCTCCAAAGCCGCTTCATCTTGCCGGTTGCCGACTAGGATATTGGCGATTCGCAGGGAGTAGGGATCGAGGGCTCCGCTTTGAGGAATGCCAGAGGCCGCATAACCAAAGCGCCCCAAATCCTGTAAGGTAGTGAAAAGACCGGGGTTGCTAACATAAAATGCCGGATTCATTTTAAACTCCCTCCCTATCATAAAATACGGGAGTGTAATTTTGCTTTTCTACTTGATTTTGTAAGTTTTCATATTGCTTCAGGCTGATCGGCACAAATTTTAAATAGTCTCCGGCTTTTAAAAGGATGGGCTCTGACCGGTTGGGATCAAATAGCTTTAAGGGGGTCCGCCCGATAATCCTCCAGCCTCCGGGGGATGCCAAAGGGTAAATTCCTGTTTGCTGATCGGCAATGCCGACAGACCCAGCAGCGATCTGGGTTCTGGGTTCGGACAGGCGGGGGCAAGCTATTTCAGGTTTTAAGCCACCTAAATAGGGAAACCCCGGGGTAAATCCCAACATATAGATGAGATACTCCGGCCGGCTGTGCAGCTCTATCACTTTTTCTTGACTGAGACCGGCATCCAAAGCAACGCTTTCCAAATCGGGACCAAATTCCTGGCTATAACAAACCGGAATTTCTATGACCTGAGCCGGAATCAGCCTTCGATTGTTTACTTTGCTGCCAGTCCTGACCAGCTCTTCCAATTCTTTGGGGTTGGTTTGAAGAGGATCAAAGCGGATTAAAATCGAACGATAAGCCGGAATCAACTCCTGAATGGCCGGATAAGCAAGCTCCTCTAGGGCTTGCCTTAAAGCACGCACCTGTTGAGCAATTTCCGGGCTAATTTCTTCTTTAAACTCAACTAATAGACCCCTGTCACCTTGCGGGCGAAAGTTTAAGATCATAGCCCTAGGACCTCCGGCATCGGAGCAATTCTAACCCCGTTTTCTTCCAACATCAGGCGAATGGCCCTGGCATAGGCTGCCGCATTGGGGGTATCCCCATGCAAACAAATGGTGTCCGCTTTGAGATACAAGGGACTGCCATCGTTAGCAGCAAAATAACCATTTTCCAAAAGGGAGACCATGCGACTGACCGCTTCTTCAGTAGTCTCGATAATCGCCCCCGGTTCAGTTCTTGGAACCAAGACTCCATTGGGTAAATAGCCTCGATCAGCAAAAACTTCATGAGCCACGGCTAAGCCGATTTTTTCACCGGTTCTGACTAGAAGGGAGCCGGATAAACCGACTAAGATCAAATCTTTATTCACATCTTTGACCGCTTGGGCGATAGATAGGGCCATCTCTTCATCTTGAGCTGCCATATTATAGAAATTACCATGAGGTTTAACATGGGTTAATTTCAAGCCATGGCTATGAGCAAAGGCTTGTAAGGCTCCTACTTGATAGATAATATCAGCCCGCAATTCCCGCGGTGCAATTTGCATGTTGCGGCGCCCGAAGCCTACCAAATCCGGGAACCCCGGATGTGCTCCCGGATTGACTCCATGAGTTTTACACAGCCCGACCGTGAAATCCATGACCATAGGGTCTCCCCCATGCCAACCACAGGCTATATTGGCCGAGGTAATCTCTGTTATTATTTCTTCATCACTGCCGTATTTATAAACGCCAAAAGATTCGCCCATGTCACAATTCAAATCTATTATCTTCGCCATATCTGCCTCCTAAATTCCTTTTCTCTATTCTAAAATAAAAAAAGCCGGCCGGTCAAGTTTTTTATACTTTCTTCCCTTTATTTAAAGAAAATATTTTTTGCCGGGCCGGCTTCAAACCGTATCCTATTTTATTTTCTGCCTCGATCCTTTTTACCTGAACCTATTTGCCAGCGCTCATAGAGATGGGTCACGCTCTCACCAAAGTGAATGGAGCGAATGGTTGCAGCTAAAAGTTCAGAAACGGTACAAGTGTGGATTTTGGTGACCACGACCTCATCCTTATGCCAGATGCCGTTGCGTTCATATTCTTTCAAGCAATGTTCGCCTCTGGCAGGCACGTCTAGGGTATCTGTGACGACCACAGCCTTGAGATGAGGGTTCTCTTCAATCCGACAAAGTGCCGGGCCCGAAAAGATACCATGAGTGGCGACTGCAATGACTTCGCGAACGCCAAATTCTTCACATAAAACCGTGATGGCATTGGTCATTGAACCGGCTGTATCAATCTCATCGTCGAAGATAATAGCACTCTTTCCTTCGACCTGACCGATTACTTGCATGACTTCGCTCTGATCGTCGTTGGCTTGCCTTTCTTTGAGGATGACAGCCATGGGCAGACCCAATTTGCGAGCAAATCTCTGAGCTCTTTTGGCTGAGCCAGCATCGGGAGAAATGACTACCCATTTGTCACGTTCATCGTAGGCTTCGGCATCGAGGAAGTGTTCTTCCACATAACTTGCCAGGATTCCGGTAGCTTTCAGGTGATCGATGGCTATATTGAAAAAGCCTTGAATTTGATCTGCATGCAAATCCATTGTGACAACTCTATCGGCTCCGGCTGCCTCGATTAAATCGGCAACCAAGCGGGCAGTTAAAGGCACCCTGGGTTGATCGACTTTATCTGATCTTGAATAAGGGAGGTAAGGTATGATTGCTGTAATGCGGCCGGCAGAGCTTCGACGCATAGCATCGATGGTGATTAAGAGTTCCATAAAACGGTCGTTGACGGGGCTTCCCGATGATTGAATGATATAGGTATCCGCTTCTCTGACAGTTTCTTCCAAACGAACAAAGATATTATCGTTGGAAAATTTCTTCACAGTCATTTCTGAGAGACGATAGTCTTCAAAACAATTGTTTGTATCGACTTTCTCTAACTCAGTTTTTAGATGCTCTACAATCTTTTGGCCTAATTTTTTGCTGGCTGTACCAGCGAACAATTTTATTCGGCTACCTGATTTCAAATGGATTACCTCCTAAGTATTATACTTACAACTTCTTCCCTTGAAGGACCAAATCCTGTTCTCTCACAGATAGAAGTTTTATGATAAAGTCCATATAATTGTGTAAAAGTAAAAAAGGCCACAAAGTCCTGTATCTGAGTTATAATGTTAATTGCACAATCAAACACACTCAGGAGGACAATATGACC
>JAAYKD010000050.1 GCA_012522585.1 Bacillota bacterium
ACAAAGGAAAAGATTGGCTTTGGATACCCAGGTCAAAGACCTAAGGTTTCTTTTTTAGACCCGACTAACACTTACTCGGTCAGCAAATTCCAAACAGCCAGTGGCACTGCCGATATTCTATCCCATGTCATCGAAGTCTATTTCAATTTAAACTCCGATCTGTATATGCTGGATACAGTCATGGAAGGCCTGATGAAGACAGTGATCAAATACGGCCCCATTGCCATAGCTGAACCGGATAATTATGATGCCAGAGCTAACTTAATGTGGGCATCCAGCTGGGCTATCAACGATTTCATTCGCGGTGGCAAACAGCAAGCTTGGAGCTGCCACCCCATGGAGCATCAGCTTTCTGCTTATTATGATATCGCTCATGGCTTAGGCTTAGCTATTTTAACTCCTCGCTGGATGAAATACGTTTTAGACGAGACCACAGTGGGTAAATTCTACACCTACGGCACCGAAGTCTTCGATATTGACAAGAGTTTGGAGCCCATGGAAGTGGCCAAATTAGCTATTGCCAAAACTGAAGATTTCCTCTTCAATCAATTGAAATTGGATAGCACCTTGACAGCCATCGATATTGACCGCACCTATTTCGAGGAAATGGTAGCCAAAACCGTAGGCAGCACTGGCGTTTTGAAAGGCTTTAAACATCTGACCAAGGAAGATGTCATCGCCATTTACGAAATGTGTCTGTAAGAGAAGCTTAATCTTTGGTTCAAGCTCAATATCCTTTATAAGCTGTAAATGATTTAATCTAGACAGCTTTGAGCATTAAAGAGAGTTTATTTGGCTCTCAACTCCGATTACTGGGAGATATTGAGAAATTAGATAGCCTTGCTTAAAGTTCTAATCTTGCTATTTATTCAAAGAATTTAGACATGTAAGATTAACTTTGGGCTTAACTGCCCTAAAATCTGCTTATTAAACAGGATAACAAAAGAAGAGCCCATGAAGAAGGTAAATTATCAGTCTTTTTCATGGGTTTTTTATTTTCTTTGTTTTTCCTTTAAATTGCTACAGCTTTTTGTTATAATAGATGAGATAAAAATTTGAGGAGTGAAATTATGATTCCCAGAATATTATACAAAAAGCTGCAAGGCTATGGTCAAGAGCACTTACTGCGCTATTATTCTGAATTATCAGAAGATCAGCAAAAGGATTTGCTAGAACAGGTTAAAAATATAGATTTTGATTTGGTCGCCAATTTAGAAAACCTAAAAAAGGGGACTGCCAAAGGTGAAATTTCACCAATCGGCGCTTTGGATTTAAAAGAGATTGAAGAGAAAAAAGCAGAGTTTCTCAATGTAGGTTTAGAAGCTTTAGCTAAAAGAAAAGTAGCAGCCGTTTTGTTGGCCGGAGGGCAGGGGAGTCGTTTAGGTTTTGATCTTCCCAAAGGCATGCTCAATATTGGGGAAAAGATTGAACTGAGCCTCTTTGAGCAATTGATTAAAAACCTGCAGGCAGTGGAAGCTCAAGCCGGGGCAACCGTTCCTTTGCTGATCATGACCAGCGAGAAAAATGATCAGGTGACCAGGGAATATTTTGAAGAGAAAGAGTATTTTGGCTACGATAAAAACTTCGTCCGCTTCTTCGTTCAGGAGATGGCTCCTGCTACCGATTATAATGGTAAAATTTATTTGGAAGAAAAGGACAGAGTCTCCCTTTCGCCCAATGGTAACGGAGGCTGGTTTTCTTCTTTAATCAATGCTGGTTTGCTAAAATATTTACATGAGCTCGGTGTGGAATGGCTGAATATTTTCTCGGTAGATAATCCTTTACAGAAAATGGCTGACCCAGTCTTTGTTGGGGCAACTATCGCCGGAGATTTTGTCAGTGGATCTAAGGTAGTTGCTAAGGCCGACCCTCATGAGCGGGTTGGGGTTCTCTGCTTGGAAGACGGCAAACCTTCAATAGTCGAATACTTTGAATTGCCCGAAGAAATGATCGAACAACGAGATGAAAATGGCGTTCTCTTATACAATTACGGTGTGATTTTAAACTATCTCTTCCGTTTAGATCGATTGGAAAGCATTATCGGTGCAGAATTGCCCCTTTATGTGGTGGAAAAGAAGATTCCCTATTTAAACGAAGAGGGAAATTATATCAAACCGGAAGAAAACAATGGCTACAAATTTGAAACCCTTGTTTTGGATATGATTCGCTTGATGGACAACTGCTGTGCTTTTGAAGTTGAGAGGGAAAAGGAATTTGCTCCGATTAAAAATGCCACAGGTGTTGATTCTCTAGAAACAGCCAGAGCTCTGATGAAATTAAACAAAATCGAACTATAAATATAAAAAGACAGTCCCTATTTCTCAATAGGGACTGTAAACTTACTTTAGAGTTAAATTTTGAGGGAAAAACATAGCAATTCAAAAGTCAAATTGTTCTACTTAACAGAGATAGATTGTCTGCTTTACCTGAAAACTATAAACACAACTATTCTATTTGTTCGGCCTTTTTGAAATCTTTAAATTAGCCGATGACTAAACTCAAGAG
>JAAYKD010000051.1 GCA_012522585.1 Bacillota bacterium
CAGCAATGTTTTAAGCGGACTGATACTAATAGATCGAGGGCTTGACCATTAACAAAATTTGTTTACAAGTTAATCGTTAAGGTGAAAGTAGCCCAATTACTAAGACTGAAGTGAATTTTTCAAAACTTTCTATGCAATTTTCAGGGTGAAGGTTAATACTTTCAACTTGACAATAGAATAGTCCGGTGGTGATAGCGGAAGGGTCCCACCCGTTCCCATCCCGAACACGGAAGTTAAGCCTTCCCACGCCGATGGTACTGAGGGGGCAACCCCTATGGGAGAGTAGGTAACTGCCGGACATATAAATAAGACCAGTTCATAATGAACTGGTCTTATTTTTATTATAAGGTAGTAATGAGTCTCTGGGACTGACTGCAATGGTGATGCAGTGAATGTAAAACATTCAGCAAGGACTGAACCATCATTCTTGCTTTAGAGTTGTTATTTGTTGCTCCAACATGTTGCCTGTGGCAAGAAGCTTTGCGAGAAGGAGGATGCTCCAGCATGTGCCTTTGGCACAAGCCGGAGTTGCGGAACCGGCTCACTTCGTTTGCCTAAGTTCCTTATAGGACAGTCCCCGATTTGCATTGTTTCTAGTATGCAGCCTATGGCACATGCCGGAGTTGCGGAACCAGCATACATAGTATGCTTAGACTCCTTATAGTCTGTCTTGGAGATTGCTTCACAATCTTTACATCTTGTTGCAGGCCCTATTTCACCTTAGTGAAATTGAGGGATTAGCCTAGTGCTGCGGCCCTGTCCTGGCGAATGCTTCGCATTCTCTCCATCTTATCAGCCCTTCTTGTCACGACGGCTCTATCTTGGCGAATGCTACAGTTACGGAACCGACCCACTCTGTGTGCCTAAGTTCCTTTTACCCTGTCCCTTGTGGCTTATGACTGTTTATTTTGAATTTCGTAAAAGCCAAAACTTATCATAAGTATTGAAGAAAATATTATGAAATTAACAAACTCAGTGATAAATCCCTAAACTTTCTGAAGGATTTGCTTTTCTTTAGTCGAATAGGATAATGAGTGAAGGATATATCTAATGACTTTTATCAAAGGGGGAACTATATGAAAGGAACAAAAGGCAAAGTCGCTATAATATTAATTTTTTCTCTCTTAATTTCTCTGTTTCCAGTTACTTTAGCTAGAGATAAAATAGCTAATGTTGAATTTATTGCCTCAAGTTTAGATAAAAACAATAATTTTTCAATAACAATGTCGATAGCCAATGCGAACTTTAATGCTTTTCAATTTGTCTTGCGGTATGATTCAGATTCGATCATGCCAATAAATCCTCAAAGCGGACTTAAAGCGGACAGGTTTTCAGATTTCACAGAAAGAAATTTAGCCCTATCAGATGTTTTGAGTGAATTAGCATTGGATCTAGATAAGGATGCTGCTTTAATAGAATTTACAAATTATTTGACGCCTGGAAAATCCTATAGCTCCGATGGTTCAACAGTTGAAAATATTGTCAGTATAGGAAATGAACCTATCGAAATATATAAGTTTCATTTTGAAAAAATCAGTTCAAAAACACCTCTTTTGGAATTAGCAAAACAAGATGAGGTAAAGCCTTGCAGAAACTATTTACCTGATGGTGGAGGCATAGCATATGGAGCCAAACTACCTCTAAAAATCACCTTCGACTTAACTGAACTAGAAGGTAAACTATTAGAAGAGGAATATATTCCACCAACACCTCCAGACGACAGTGATGTTCCGCCCGAAGAGCCTGTGGAGGAAGAACCAAAAAGACCAACTACTTCTACTGAACGTTTAGAAGATACTTTAGTCTTGCAGATAGGCAATTATGCTGCAGCGCAAAATGGTATTCTATGTCATATATACCCAGGTGAAAAAGATGTTGTCCCTTATATAAAAGATGACCGTACATTTTTACCCTTTCGCTTTGTTGCTGAAAGCTTGGGCTTTAAAGTTGTTTGGGATGCAAAGACTAAAAGTGTAACTTTCTACGATGAGGAACAGAAATTGGTTTTGGTTGTAGGCGAGAAGGACTATACTAAAAATGGTGAGCTATATTCTATGGATGTAGCCCCTGAGATAATGAATGATCGAACTATGGTCCCTATCCGCTTTGTGGCCGAAGCTCTAGGTTTTGCCGTGGAATGGGATTCTATTTCAAAAATGGTGTTCATAACCAAAGAAGAATTACCCTGGTTATTAGATGACGAAATAGAAGTAGAAGCTACTTCAGAAATTGCCCTTATTATTTCCCCATTGATTAGAGATTTTGTTTAGAGGAGGGATCATAAATGAAAAAAATTAGACCCTTGTTATTTTTCTTTATTTTATCAGTTTTCCTCTTTTCTTTTTCTATTTTGGCAACAACAATTACTTTGGAAGGAGTTGAAATAGATAGTTCAAAATTGCTCGTGCCTGATGAAAACTGGAAATACAGTTTGATTTACCAAGAAGAAAGCCCTGAGGAATTGAGCGATGGCCAACAAATTGTAATTTTAGTTGTCAAAGGTATTGCCAGCGAAATCGGTGGCTTGATAATTTCGGCAGATACCATACAGTATATCGACCAAACTGCTTCTACGGATACCAAGGTTGAGTTTTTAGGTTTTATGCCTAAGAAAGTACCCAATTGTACTGTTTTATTAGGTGGGATAGCTGGTGGCCCAAAAATAGTCGGTTATATAGAAGCAGAACCGGTTAGTGTAAAAGGTAAAGTTAAAATTGAGGGTTTAACACCTGCCACAATTGAGCTTGTGGATGAATTTAATCATGTACAATCTTTTTTTAGTGATTTGCCTGCGAAAAACTCAGGTATTGCTGATTTTTTGTTAGAAAAGGTTAAGCCAGGAAATTATAGTTTTAAAATCAGCAAGTTTGGACATACTTCTCATTCCCAAACAATAGCCGTTGAAGAATTTGATTTATATATTGGCTCTTTCATAATTTATGGTGGTGATTTTAACCATAATGGCTCTATAAATGTATATGATTTGGGATTATTACTTGATGATTACGGAAAAGATGTTAAAGATGCTTTAAATACAGCATGTGATATCAATGAAAATGGCTCTATAAATGTATATGATTTAAGTATATTTTTGGACAACTATGGAAAGCAAAGTATTAAATTAAATTAAGGTGGTGCTATAATGAGGAATAAAAAATATAGTCTTTTGTTTTTAATGTTGATATTGTCAATTTTGTTGGCTAATTTTGTTAGTGCACAAACCAAACCTCAGATAAAAGTTGAAACTAATTCTATTGAGGGTGTTGAAAATGCTTATTCAATGGTCTTTAGTGTTGAGCCTAAAAGTCTAAATTCTTCAGTTAATTTATTATCGACGGTGGTTTCTTTTGATAATACTGTTATTCAACCTATTAGAATTTTGAAAAGCGGACCTAGCGATGTTAACATAGAAAATAACTCTGAAATTAAAACTTGTTTTCAAGTTTTAGCTGAATATGATATTGAATTAGAGTTTGAAACCTCAAAAGCAAGATGGGAAATAGATGAAAAGAAACAAAGAACTGCTTTCGATTATGTTTTAACTCAAGCTTCTGACGGGAATTATACTCAGCGTGGCCCTCAAGATATGTTTGCCTTCAATTTTCGATTAGCTGATGATAAAACTGTAAATGATTTAAAAAAAGGAACAATTAAAATTGAAACCGATCGAAGTGAAGGTGGCTTCTTGGCATCATTTTACCCAGATCCTGAGGAAAGAAACGGAATTTTCCTTAAAGAAATAGACGCAACGGAGTTCTTTTACCCCAAAATTGATGGCAAAAATGAAGCAGATTTAATAAAATTCGATTATCCAAATAGCACAAAAACTATTTTAGGAAAAATTCAATTATCGGTAGAAAATGATGTTGATACAGTTTATATTCCTGCAGATGCTGAAACTGAGCCTAACAAATTAAAGATTACTGCCAAACTATTCGACGAAGATGGCGACGATTATGAGTTGAAAGGTGAGGTTCTTTGGTCTGTAGTAGCTTCTGGACCAAAAAATGTAGTGCTAGATGGCGATAATCCATTAGAGCAGCTTCTTGTTATAAACCCAGGTGAGGAAGAAGGAACAGTAACAATCAATGTAACAATTGAAGGAAAAACAGCATCGATAACTCTTGATGTTGAAAGATATGCTTCAGTGGTAACAGATATTAAGTTTTACTATAGTGACGAGGAAATTGTTGATTCATTTGAATTTGAAATACCCTCTGGTAGCCTGGCAAGTATTAGAACAGCTTTGATAGCTATAGCCTATGATCAATACGGTTTTGGCATGAGCAATCAAACAATTACTTGGATCTTTCCTAATACTACTAATGTAATCTTCGAGCATGAAAATGCTGGTAGAGAATTTTATTTTAAAGTTGATCAGACAGCCCAAGCATATAAATACGATGTAACAGCAAAAGTTGGTGACGTGGAGAGAGATTTAGAAATCCGTTTTACGAAACTCGTTTCAGCCTTAAAAGATTCGATAGAATTTCCTGTAACTAAATACACGGGGTCAAAATTGATGCCGAAACCCACTATTAAAGACGGAGATTATACTCTCGAAGAGAATAAAGATTATACAGTTGATTATCCTTTCGATATCATTGATGTTAAAAAAGATGGAGATTATATTATTGTCACAGGTCTAGATCTATATAAAGGCGATTTTGATCCAGTTGTATATGTTACCAAAGCAACTTACTCAGGCGAATTAAAATATAGTACATTTGTTGTCAGCAATACCGATGCTACTGGCAAGACATACAATTTGCGAGAAAAGGTTGAAGAAGTGGCAGGTTTCAAGAATTTGAAATTTAAAAATCCAACCTACGTAGCAACAGGTCTTTTAACGGGTAGTCCAAGTGTGACAGAGCTGGGTATCTTAACTTTTGACGTAACCTCACAGACAGCTGGACAAAGTGGTCAGATTAAAGTCACTGTGGAAAATCAAAACTATGAAGATGTAGAAGTTTTGTTAACAGTTACAACCACCGATGTTGATCCGGTGTGGACAGCTGTTGATACTTTATTTAAAACTCCCGAATACGTTTATGGAGATCAAAACGATAAGATTAATTTGCCCAGCAGTGGAACGGCCAAAGCTGGAGATGAAATTCTAGAAGGAAGCTTCAGTTATAAAGATGGCGCAACAATTCAAGATAGCGGTAGCAAAACCATTGCTGTCGTCTTTACTGTTACTACAGATGGTCAATACAAAGGTGTGACTATTGAAAAGAATTACACTGTAAATATTGCACCTAAACCGATAACTGTTGTTGCTGATGATAAAGTCAAGAAATACGGTGAAGATAATCCAGCATTGACTTTTTCGGTAAACTCAGGCGATTTAGTTGGTAACGATACTGAAACGATCATTAAAGATGGTTTGACTCTGAGCACAAAAGCAGGTAAAACTAGCGATGTAGGTGTGTATGATATAACAGGTGAAGACTCAGATCCCAATGATAATTATGTGATTACAGTGACAAAAGGAAAACTGACTATCGATAAAGCAACAATAACAAAAATTAATACAGATATGCCTTCTTATTCAGAATTGGCAAATCATCCTAAGAACACAGATTTAAACAAACTTAAAGAGCTTGTCGTTTTAAATAAAGTTGAAGCTGTTTACGGTTCAAACAACAATGTTGATATATCTGTTACCTGGGATTATGTTGAGGGAACTACCTTTGATATTAAAGGAAAAAATTATAAACTCAATGCTAAGTTTGATGTAGGCAATAACTTTGAACCATATAGCGATGCAAACTATCAAGCAACTATTACTGTAACGCCCATAAATGGAACTCTAAAAACCGTCATAGATAAAAACGTTACAATCGCCAAAGCGACTAGGGATGCAGCTAAAGACTATGAGGATTTTGACCTACCGGATGAGCTTGAGTATAATTTGGACAATTCAGTGGGTGACAAAAAATATTCAAGTTTGAAATGGGATATGTCCCTTGATGATTTAAGAGCTATTCCAGTTGACGGCAGTACTGTAGTGACTTTGGTTCAAAGTACAGACGATGGCAATGTACCTAGCTGGCTGACCATTGACCCTGTTTCCATCACGGTGAACATCACTGAGAAGCATGTAATACCTTCTACTGATATTACAGTAGCATCTAAAACAATAACCTATGGTGAGGCTTTTGATCCTGTCGCTGAAAATTCAGCTTCAATCGCTAATGCAGATGACCACGGAAACCCTGTAGTAACTTATAGCTATACAGTTAAAGCTACAGGTGAAGAGCTATCTGAGCAGCCAAAGGATGCCGGTGAGTATTTACTGGTAGCCACCTATGAAAGCGATACTCATATAGGGTCAAATAGTGCAGATTTCACCATCAATCCCAAGAAGATTACAGTTATTATTGAAAATCAAGAGCGAATTTACGGTGCTGAAAATCCTGAATTGACTTGGAAATTAGATTCAAGCTCAACTCTTGCTTTCGCTGAGGAAGAAAAAGATTTACTGGTGGAATTGACTTGCTTGGCGGATGAGAAAACCAAAGTAGAAGATTCCCCGGTCGATATTACAGGAGATTCAACCAATACAAACTACAAGATAACATTTGTAGGTGAAACCGATCCTACCGATCTTACTGTTAATGTTGGTAAATTGACAATCAATAGGGCTCCTATTGATGCCATGACACCTGTTATCACTACAGTACCGCCAATCTCACCTGTGCCTATCGGTTACGATTTGATCGCATCTCTCCCCGGGGTTGACGATGCTGAATTGAACTGGCAATGGTACAAAGAAGGAACGCTAATTAGTGGCGAAACAAATAAAGCCTATACTGTGAAAATAGAAGATTCCAACAAAGAATTCACAGTCAAAGCCATAGCCAAAAAGATCAACTATGAGAAAACCTCACTACCCAGCGATTCTATTGCAATCGAAAGAGCTGAAGTCCAAGGTCCAGCAAATATCACAATTTCAAACGATGTGGATCCCTTTGGGAAAATCAGTGTTGGCGATACTGTCAAAGCTGTAAATATGTTTGTACCTGATGTAGCTAAATCTTTCAGCTATAAATGGTTTATCGATGGACAAGAAGTCGTCGGTGAAACAAGTGAAACTTATGTCATTCGACTCGAAGACAGTGACAAAAAGATTTCTGTTGAGATAAATGTTGAAGACGATTATCAAGGAAGCTCTAAATCGGCAGAATTTGAAATCGGCAAAATGATTCTTGATACATCTTTTACAATCGATGATCCAGGTGTATTAACGCCTGGCGTAGACGATCAGCTCAATGTTGACGTAAGCGGTTTAAAGGTGGCAGGAAAATATATCCATATAGACCAAGATTTCACCATCGTTTGGTTGCGTAACGGTCAACCAATTCAAGGTGAAACAGAGGATTCCTACACTTTGAAGAAAGAAGATCTAGGTCAAACAGTAGCTGTTAAATTAGTCGCTGCAGGCGATTATACAGGTGAAGGTTTTGCTACAAACAGTTTCACAATTGCTGCAGCTAAACCAGAAGATCCAACATTCAACGGTAGTGCTGACGATCGAGTGATCAATGTTTATTGGAGCGAACCTTTCGACAACGGAAGCCCCATTACCCACTACACATTGCAACTCGACACAGAGAACCCAATAGTCATTGCAGCAGGAATAACTCGTCATCAGTTCAAGAATCTCAAGAACGGGCAGAAATACGATGTTTATTTAACCGCTCATAACTTAATCGGTGATAGTGCTACAGTGACCAGAAGCTTTACCCCGGTCGAGCCGGAAGAAGAATATGTTCCGGTACTACCGCCTAAACCTCCTGTAGATGAAGTGCCGGTACTTATTGACGGTCAAGAAAAGCAATTGGCAACTCAAGAAGAGAAAACATCCGAAACTGGTAAAACAGAGACCATCATCACAGTAAGTGAAGATATTGAAGAAGCTCTGGATGAAGCAAGTGCAGCCGAACCTAAGGTTGGCCTTGAATTCACTAAGCCTGCCGATACCTACACTTCTGTTTTGCCGGCCAAGGGTGCCAAGGCCATGAAGGGCAAAGGCACAGTTTTAGAAATCAAGACTCCGGAGGCAATTTTTGAACTGCCTCTCGACAAAATGGATCTTGAGGAAAAACTGGAAGAACTCTATCCAGAAGCTGATTTAGCAGATCTGAGAGTTATAGTCACAATCGGTGAAGCCGACGAAGAGACTGTAGCTGAGGTAGAAAAAATCTTAGAAACTGCCGGGTTAAACCAGGTTGCTACTCCGGTCAGATTTAAAGTTAGCGCCGAATACGAAGATGAAATCCAAGAAATTGGTGAATTGACTGGCTTTGCAACCAGAACAATCATTTTGCCTGAAGGAACCGATCCAACTCTCGTCACGACAGCAGTAACTGTCGACAAAGAAGGAAACGTTTTCCATCTGCCAACCCAAGTTATCGAGGTAGATGGTCAGATTCAGGTTAGAGTCAATGCTTTCTTCGATGCCGACTATACAGTGATCTATAACACCAAGACCTTTGCTGATATTGAGACTCATTGGGCCAAAGAATCCATTGAAGATATGGCAGCTCGCTTGATTGTCAACGGTGTCAACCAAGAGAATTATGAACCCAAGCGGGATATTACCCGAGCAGAATTTGCTGCTATAATCATCAGAAGCTTAGGCCTCAAGCCTGAGATGTCTGATCAGGTCTTCAGTGATGTAGAACTGGATAAATGGTATGCCGATGTGGTCTATACAGCGGTTAAACATGGACTCATTCAAGGCTACGCTGATGGAACATTCGATCCTGATGCACCTATCACCCGTGAACAGGCCATGACCATCATCTGGAGAGCTATGAAGCTGACCATCTTAAGAACCGATTATACAGCTGAAGAAGCCGATCTAATTATCGGTGTATTCAAAGACAATGACGAAGTGGCTAAATATGCTCAAGAAGCAATTGCCGCTTGTGTCGATAACGGAATTGTTCAAGGCCGTAGTCAAGATGAAATTGACGCCAAAGAAAGCATCACTAGAGCTGAAGTAGCAGTTCTGGTTCAACGCATGCTGGAAACTGCCAATTTAATCTAAACTACAGTCAGCGATTTAAAAGTATCACTAAAAGAACTGAGAGCTGCCGGGAATTTCCCGGCAGCTCTTTTTATTTATGCTAACTCCAAAAACGAAGTTTATTTTGTAGTTTATTCTTTAAGTGCCTAAATTCTTTAGAGGATAGGCAACAATGTGATTGATAGGTCTAGTGTGTTTGGCAATAGATAAATACAATTTTTGGCAATCAGAAGAGCAATTGGACTAATTGCCAGCACTAGCCTTATTTTATTAGTTAATTAATCATTCGACAGATTTGGCTGGTAAACATTACCTTGTGAGGATTAAGCAATAGCGGTTTTCCTTTTGCCGGCCAGATAAGTCTCTTCAACTTAAAGAAATTCGTCTAGATTCAACATAAAGAAGATATTTAGCAGGATTTTTCTTGCATTAGGAAGAAGTTGAGACTGTATAAATAAAAGGGTAGGAGTGAATAAATTGAAATTAGAATTTTCAAACAGAATCGCCGCCATGCAACCTTCAGCTATCAGAGAAATTCTGAAAGCAACGGCTGATCCAAACATTATTCCCTTTGCAGCAGGTAATCCAGCTCCCGAAGCCTTTCCGGCTGAAGCTATTGCCAAGTTTAGTGCAGAAATTCTAGAGACCAATCCCATCGGTGCATTGCAATATTCTCTTTCCGAAGGTTATCCTCTGCTCAGAGAGACCTTAAAAGTTTATATGAAAGAGCATTTTAATATTGGTCGTGAATTTGACGATATCAATATTATGTCCGGTGCCCAACAGGTTATGGACTACACAGCCAAAGTTCTTTTAAATGAAGGCGACACGGTTATCTGTGAAAACCCAACCTTTATTGGAACTTTGAATACCTTCCGTTCCTATGCTTTGAACTTGGTTGGTTTACCCATGGAAGATGATGGTATCAGGCCTGAAGATTTAGAGGCAGCTATTTTGGCCAACCCCAATACTAAGCTGATCTATCTGATCCCCACCTTCCAAAATCCTTCCGGCCGCACCATGAGTTTAGCCAAAAGAAAAGCCGTCTATGAAATTGCCGTCAAGCACAATATTTTAATTCTGGAAGACAACCCCTATGGTGAGTTGCGTTTCGAAGGGGAGACCCTTCCAACAATTAAATCTTTAGATGAAAAAGGCGTAGTTATTTATGCTGGTTCCTTCTCTAAAGTTGTGTCTCCTGGCATGCGCGTTGGTTTTGCTGTAGCCCACAAGGATATTCTTTCCAAGATGACCATAGCCAAGCAGTGCAATGATGTTCATACAAATATTTCAGCCCAAATGGTCATTCATAAGCTTCTGACCGAGTTTGATTTCCCGGCACACTTGGAAAGATTGCGCGGAATCTACCGCAGAAAATGCAATCTCATGCTCAATGCCTTAGATGAAAAGATGCCCACTGTTAAACATACCTTACCCAGCGGTGGCCTTTTCGTTTGGTGTGATTTGCCTGAAGGAATTGATATTCATGAATTCACTCAAGAAGTTTTAGCAGCCGGCGTAGCTATAGTCCCAGGTAACAACTTCTTTGTCGATTCCAATATGCCCACACAATCGGTGCGCCTAAATTATTCAACGCCAACCGATGAGCAATTGGTCAAAGGCGTGGACATTTTAGCTAAAATTCTCAACAAGTAACTAAAGGGCTATCTTTTGGTTCAAGCCAAAGATAGCCTAAATTCTGAAATGGGGTGGAAAAGATGCGACCGCGTAGTGAGCGGAAGAAAAGTCAAAAGAAAAAGTCAAATACTCCTTGGATTGTTCTGGCTATGCTCTTGGCTTTAGCTATAGGTTTCTTTTCTGCTCCATTTCTTATTAATAAAGTCTCACAAATAGAAGAAGGATTTTTAGCCCAGCCTTTTTTCCAAAATTTAATCGAAAATTTCGAAGAGTCATATTTTGGTCAAGGGCTGAGCTCTTTTTGGCAGAATAGAAAATCTGGCAGTGAAAATGGTTTAATCGATGATCCAAAAGATCCAGGTGTAGATGAGCCTCCATCTCAGATTGAGCCTCCGGATGAGCCTGGCATTCTGCCCACTGATGAAGAAGATAAGATTCTTTTAGATTTTCCTCAGATGGAAGTCTGGTTGTTGCAATTAGCTTTCAGCCAAGACCTTGACTGGGCAGTTCAATATAGAGAAAGCTTAGAGTCTGAGTTGCCCATCTATATAGAGGAAAAAAATTCAGGGGCAATTTTGTTTTTAGGGCCTTATCCAAATTCTTTAGCTGCTCAGGAAGATTTAGAAGAAGCCGAATCCATAGGCTTTGATGAAGCTTATCCGGCAGCCTGGAACTGGCCAGAAGCTCGATTAAACTATGAAGCTTCCAATCAAGATGATTTGGTTAAAGCTAAAACCACTGCTGCATTTTTAAATATTGTCTCTCTTTTCTGGCAAGAAAATATTGATCTTAATATTTTGGCAGAGGAACTACAAATTTTAAATTCAACCAATTTTGCTTTTAACAATCCGGAAGATCAAATTGAATGGAATCATCGCTTGGAAATTTTACAAGAGCTATTCGTCGAACCTTCCAATGAAAGTTTAAAGGCTGAAATAATCTCCCTGGTTTTTAATGATAGAATCTTCTATCAAGCCTTGGATATTATTTCTTGATTCAATAAAATATGGCGGAAATATTTTCACAATGAAAAAAATACATTTTTCTATAAAGTATGTGAGAATAATATGGTAATATAACTCTATATATGTGTTATAATATGTTGTGTGATTATAGATATAGTGAAATAATGAACAAAGATTCACAGTAAGAGGTGGCTTTTATGCGCTTAAGAACATTTCGTGGTGGTATTTATCCACCTGCTATGAAGGGGACATCCCAAAGGCCGATTGTCGATTTGCCGGCACCGGCTCATGTTGTCATCCCAATGCAACAGCATGTAGGGACTACATGCTCTCCTCTGGTCAAAGTAGGGGATACAGTTAAAATTGGCCAAAAAATTGGCCAATGCACTACTTTTATCAGTGCCCCCATTCATGCCAGTATATCCGGTAAAGTCAAATCCATCGGGGCAGTTGACGTAGCCAACGGAAACAAAGTCCTGGCTATAACAATTGAAAATGACTTTCAGAACACCCTTGTCGAAGGTATAGCACCGCCGCCTCCCTTAGAAGAGCTGAGCCCGGCTGAGATAGCTGAGCTAGTTCGAGAAGCAGGTATTGTAGGTATGGGCGGGGCAGGGTTTCCAACATCTGTCAAATTGACTCCGCCTGCTGATGTTAAAATCGATATGATTATCATCAATGCAGTTGAATGTGAACCTTATTTAACCTGCGATCAGATGATCATCATCGAAGAAGTCAATTATATGATCAGCGGTATTCGAGCTATCATGAAGGCACTTGGCTTAGATCATGCTTGTATTGGCATCAAGATCAATATGGAAGGTGCTATTGACAGACTGCACGAAATCATTTTGGAAGAAAAAGGAATAGATATAGTTCCTTTAGTGCCCAAATATCCTCAAGGGGAAGAGCGTCAGCTCATCTATGCTGTCACAGGCAAAGAAGTACCTTCAGGTGCTTTGCCTCAGGATATAGGTATTGCAGTCTTCAATGCAGCTACTGCTTGGTCCATCGGTCATCTTTTAGCCGATGGTTTGCCCCTAACAGAGAGGGTTATCACCGTTGGTGGTGCCGTCAAAGAAGAGGGTAATTACCGAATCAAAGTGGGTACAACTGTAGATCAGGTGATTGAAATGGTCGGAGGCTATACCGATACTCCCAAGAGCATCATAGTTGGTGGCCCCATGACCGGCTTCGGTCTCTATCATACAAATATACCTTTGACCAAACAAAACAACGGTGTCATCGTTTTGACTGAAGAGCATGTTAAAGAAGAGGAAATGACCGAGTGTATTCATTGCGGCCAATGTGTGCAGGTTTGTCCTGCTCGCATCATGCCTAATAGAATTGCCAAATTGGTCAAAAAAGCTGATGTCGATGGGCTGGAAAAGTTCAATGTCCTCGATTGCCGCGATTGTGCAGCTTGCGCCTATGTTTGCCCGGCCAAAATCCCCCTATTACACTATATGAAAATCGGTAAAAATTACGTCAACGAAGAAAGAGCCAAAAACCGAGCTTAGAAAGGAGCGACAGAAATGGAAGAAAACAAATTGATTGTTCTCTCAGCGCCGCATTTTAAATCGCCGCTGACTACTAAAAAAATCATGTTCACAGTCATTCTTGCCTTAATTCCTGCCGCTGCGGCTTCGGTTGTGTTTTTTGGCATCAAAGCTTTATTGCATATCCTGATCAGCGTAGTAGCCGCTGTAGCTACCGAATTTGTTGTTCAGAAACTTTTGAAGAAGAAGATCAACATTACCGATGGTTCCGCCATCCTAACAGGGCTTTTAATGGGCATGAACTTGCCTGCTGGAGCCCCTCTTTGGATAGGTGCTGTCGGTTCGATTTTTGCTATAGCCGTCGTCAAAGAAGCTTTTGGTGGCTTAGGCCAAAACTTCATGAACCCAGCTCTAGCAGCCCGAGCCATGCTTTTAGCCGCTTGGCCTTCCCAAATGGTCTCTTGGGTAACTCCCATCGATGCCATTGCCACGGCAACCCCTCTGGCTATAGCTAAAGCAGGAGTGCCTGATACAGCCACCTTGCCTTTGCTCTGGGATATGTTCATCGGTTTCGTCGGCGGTAGCTTAGGGGAGACCTCAGCTCTTGCTCTGATGATCGGTGGAATTTATCTCATCTATAAAGAAATCATAGATTATCGCATACCATTGAGCTTTTTAGGCACAGTTTTCGTTCTCGCTACCATCTTTGGAGTAGACGGTATCAATTCCGGTCTGTTCCATCTCTTAGGCGGCGGAGTCATGTTAGGAGCTATCTTTATGGCTACCGACTATGTCACCTCACCTTCAACAGCTAAAGGGCGTTGGATCTATGGTATCGGCTGTGGGCTGATCACCATCCTGATTCGTTTCTGGGGAGGTTATCCCGAAGGCGTATCCTTCGCTATTTTACTGATGAACATCTGTGCGCCTCTAATTGAAAATTATACCCTGCCCACTAAATTCGGAAAGGTGGCTAAAGTAAAATGAAGAACAAATATCTAAAGACTCTGACCGACGGAGTCGTCACAGAAAATCCCCTGTTTCGTTTAGTTTTAGGTACCTGCCCGGCTCTGGCAGTATCTTCTGCAGTTGCCAATGGGTTCTGGATGGGCCTCATGGTCATTTTTGTTTTGACTTTTTCCAATATGTTGATTTCGGCCTTGCGCAATTTTATACCGGATAAAATTCGTATTCCCTGTTATATCGTGATCATTGCAACATTCGTCACCATAGTCGATTTGCTGATGGCCGCTTATATGCACGAAATGCACAAAACATTGGGTATCTTTATCCCTCTGATTGTTGTTAACTGTATAATTTTGGCCAGAGCAGAGAGCTTTGCTTCCAAAAACTCCATCCTGCATTCAGCAGTTGACGGTATTGGCATGGGCTTAGGCTTCATGGCAGCTTTGATGATCGTTGCCACTTTCCGCGAAGTTTTAGGCAATGGCACCTTTTTCAATATTCGTGTTCTGCCAGCCGGCTTCCCGGTAGCCAAAGTAATGGTGGAAGCCCCCGGAGCTTTTATTACCCTCGGTTTGGTTTTAGGTTTGATCAACCTGATTACCGCTCGCAGTAAAACAGCTTAGAAAGGAGAAAACAAATGAAGTTTATTTCCATATTATTAGCCGGAATTTTAATCAACAACTTTATTTTTGTCAGATTCTTAGGCATCTGTCCTTTCTTAGGTGTTTCTCAAAAAGTTGAAACAGCTGTGGGAATGGGTGTAGCCGTTACTTTTGTTATGACAGTAGCCTCAGGGATAACCTGGTTAATTCAGCATTATGTTTTAGATTTGTTCGGCATACCCTATATGCAAACAGTTGCTTTTATTTTAGTCATAGCAGCCTTGGTTCAGTTTGTAGAAATGGTCATTCAAAAGACCAGCCCTACTCTCTATCAGGCTTTGGGCGTTTATCTGCCTCTGATCACGACCAACTGTGCCGTTTTAGGTGTAACAGTTTTGAATATTCAAAGCGATCACAATTTCTTTTATGCTATGGTCAACGGTTTTGCCGCTGCCTTAGGCTTCCTGCTGGCTATCACCTTGATGGCAGGAGTGCGTGAGAAGCTGGAGTTTTCCAATATTCCCAAAAGCTTACAAGGATTCCCCATGGCATTCATCACTGCCGGTTTGATGGCAGTCGCTTTCTATGGTTTCCAAGGCTTGTTTAAAGACTTTTTAGTCTTATAAGGAGGCATGAATTATGATACAGAGTATTGCTTCATTGGGAATTTTAGGAGCAGCTTTTGGAGCCCTCCTGGCTTTTGCCGGAACAAAATTTGCGGTAGAAGTCGATCCTAAGGAAGAAGCCGTTTTAATAGCTCTGCCTGGTGCTAACTGCGGTGCCTGTGGCTATCCCGGTTGTGCCGGCTTTGCAGCAGCTGTGGTCAGCGGTAAGGCTCCCGTCGATGGTTGTCCTGTAGGCGGCCCTTCGGTTGCAGCTAAATTAGGGGAAATTATGGGTCAGGCTGTTGACGGAGATGGTCTGGTCAAAATTGCAGCTCGAATGTGCAGTGGCGATTGTGATATTCGAGGCGATTACCAGAGTATTGATACCTGCCGGGCAGCCCATATCATGGGCGGAGGGGCGCAAGCTTGTGCCTTTGCCTGTTTAGGTTTTGGCGATTGCGTCGCTGTCTGTCCTTTCGATGCCATTCATATGAGCGAAAAGGGCATACCCATCATCGACGAAGAGAAATGTCAAAACTGCGGTAAGTGCATTATCGAATGCCCCAAGAACTTGCTGATCGAGGTGCCCAAAGCATCTGCCGTTCATGTCAACTGTTCTTCCCAGGATACCGGGCCGGATACCAGAAAAACCGGTTGTGCAACCGGTTGCATTGTCTGTGGTATTTGTGAACGAGTCTGTCCTCATGACGCTATTCATGTGGTCAGAGACCCTGCCAATGATAGCTGGCCAAATCCCCGAGGTTTAAGAAATATTGCCATCATAGATTACTCCAAATGTGTAAGCTGTGGTCTCTGTGTAGAAAAATGCCCAACCAAAGCATTGGTTCTACAAGAGGGAAAAGAGCAAGGCTCTCGGGAGGCCCGAGTAGCGGTTCAATAAGTTTAAAATGAAAAGCCCCAGTCTTTGAAGCAAAGTTTAAGCCTCGAAGACTGGGGTTGTTTTTTTTAATTTCTATTTTCCTTTGTTCAATTCCTCTTGGTTAAAACCATAGGGCAGAAGCTCCCTCAAATTGTGTTTGCGTAAAACTCCCTCAGCATTGCCCACAATTATTTCTAAATCTGGGGCAAATTCATAGAGCAGTTGGCGGCAAATACCACAAGGATAGGTAAAATCACCGGAGATGCTGGCTACTGCCATTTTTCGGAATTCTCTTTCACCAGCGCTGATAGCACTGACCAAGGCAGATCTTTCAGCACAGATGGTAGCTCCATAGGAGGCACTTTCTACATTACTGCCGGTATAGACTTCGCCACCTGCAGTCAAAAGCGCAGCCCCTACATTGAATTTGGAATAAGGAACATAGGAATGTTTCGTTTGTTCCTGGGCCAGTTGGAAAAGTTTTTTATCATCCATAGTTTTCACCTCTATCTGAGTTTGAAATGTTTTGGCAAGGGTTTCTCTTAAGTCGTGGCGAAAAATGTAATAGCTTTTAAAAAAGGATGAAAGATATATGATCGATCTTGACAATATAAGTAACCAGCAGACAGAATTTATCAAAACAGAAAATCACATTCCCGTTTATCAGGATGAATTTTGGACGGCCAAACAAAGGCAGATGTCCAGTCTTCATGAGATTTCTTATCGGGCTTGCTTCAAAGGGGAGTTGCCCCATTTTTTTATTGACAAGTATTCCCAAGAAGGGGATGTTATCTACGATCCTTTTGCTGGTCGTGGCACCACTGCTGTGCAAGCCTCTTTGATGGGCAGGCGCTTTATCTCCAACGATATAAACCCTTTGAGTGCAATTTTAGCCGAACCCAGGACAAATCCTCCCAGTTTTGCTGCTGTTGCCAAGCGCTTAGAGCAGATTCCTTTAGATCTTGAGCTGCCTCCTGAAGACGATCAAGACCTCTTGCCCTTTTATCACCCAGAGACTCTCCAAGAGCTAAAAGCTCTGCGCTATTATCTGCAAGTAAAAAGAGCTTCAGGCACTGAGGATATTCTCGATCGCTGGATTCGCATGGTGGCAACTAACCGCCTGACCGGCCACTCTTCTGGTTTTTTCTCTTATTATACAATGCCCCCCAATCTGGCAGTCAGCCCGGAAAGGCAGAAGAAAATAAACCTCAAGTATTCCCACAAAGGCTTTTTATATAAGGATGTTAAAGCCCTGATTTTAAAGAAGACCAAAAGTCTTTTAAAAGATAAACCAGAAAATTGGCCCGGCCTGGGAGGGCAATTTCTCCACAGCGATGCCGCTCAGACCTATGCTATTGCAGACAATTCAGTCAAGCTGATCATTACCTCTCCGCCTTTTTTAGATCAAGTTCAATACGTTAAAGATAATTGGCTGCGCTGTTGGTTTAATCATTTAGACGCTGATCAAATAGAGAAACGGATCACCCATCTCTCTTCTCCGGAAAAATGGAGTCAAGCCATGGGCCAAATTTTTCGAGAATTTTATCGGGTCTTACAACCCGGAGGCATGGGAGCCTTTGAGGTTGGAGAAGTGCGCAAAGGCAAAGTCTATTTAGAAGATTTAGTCCTGCCTGAGCTGATCAAGGCGGACTTAGTACCTCAGGCTCTTTTGATCAACTCCCAAGAATTCAGTAAAACAGCCAATATCTGGGGAGTCAAGAATAACCTCAAGGGCACCAATACCAATCGTATAATTTTGTTTCAAAAAGAATAAAATATAAAGGAGTTGTCACTATGGAAACGATCAATTGGCAAGGCAATATCACATTTCTCTATTACGATGATTTGGCTAGGGCAGACGAGTTCTTCCAAAAAACACTCAATTTAAGCTTAATCCTCGATCAAGGTTGGGCTAAAGTTTATCGCATCTCAGCCGGTGCTTTTTTAGGTGCCGTTGATAAAACCAGAGGTTCAGTTAGAGCCAGCAGCCCCGATGGTGTTTTAGTCGGCTTCGTCGTCCAAAACTTCGATCAAGTTGTGGCTGAGCTGGCTCAAAGGGGAATAGAATTCATCAACCCACCTGCTCAAAACCCTGAAATAGGTATAAAATCAGTTATGTTCTTTGATCAGGAAGGCTATAAATTTGAAGTTCAAGAATTCTTACTGGAGCAAGATATCAAAGAGTTTTATTAAAACCCTTAGTCTAAGCTATAAAGATTGCGATCAAAGACGGTTAGAGACTCGGCACCCGTTTCGGTGATCAGCACCATGTCTTCAACTCGCATGTAGCACTCACCGGGGAACCAAATTTTTGGTTCGACACAAAAGACCATGCCGGGTCGGAGGAGATCGTTTTCGCTGTTGATCAGCCAAGGGTCTTCGTGGACATCGATGCCAATTTGGTGACCGCAGATACCTGTATCTCCATATAGCATCTGTTCGCCAAAGCCCAAATCGGTCACCCTTTCTCTGATCAATCTGTCTATATCAGAGAGTTTGTGTTGAAAGGGTTTAATCTCTTCCAGCATTCTGATCTGACCTTTTTGTAAGGCCCCATAAGCATCCACCACTTTTTGAGGTGGCTCACCTCTATAAAAGCTACGGCCAAAGTCTGAACAGTATCCCTCGATGATAAAGCCAAAGTCAAAAGCAATAGAAGTATTGCCTTTCAAAGGCATTTGCTTAGGGTAACCGATGCGCTCCTGGGCTGAAGGATGTCCCGGCCTGGTGTAGATACAAGCAGCAGGGAAGGAGACATCTGTCGCTCCCAGGGCTTCGCCCTTTTTATGAATGAAGGCCTCTACATCAACGGGAATGCTTCCCTCAATCAATAAAGGTATGGTAGCAGCCATTACTTGATCGGTGATGGCTGCTGCTTTTTTTAGCAGCTGGATTTCTTCACTGTCTTTGATCACCCTTAACTCATCTGTCAGAGTTTCTCCTTTGATTATCTCGAGGGAGCTATCATAATCTTTGAACAGTTGAGCTAAACTATCGTGAGCATCCATGCCGATGGCAATTCTTTGAGCTTTCAGCTCTTGGAAAAAATAATAGGGAAAATGGCTGATAAAAGAAGTGATGATCTTCAGCCCATATTTTTCTAAGCTTGCCTGGTGATGGGGTTGACTGATCAAGAAAGCTTCTCCTTGGGCCGGTATGACCAACAAGTACTCGGCTAAATTCAAACCGCTAAAATAACCTTCACCTTTTAGCATCTTGCTGTAACCGGTGCGCTGGTAGACTAAACTTTGGTCGTTTAATAGATATTGCAGATTGGCTCCTAAAGTGTAGATAGCACAGTCGATCTTTTCTCGATTGAGAATGTTCTGTAGCTTCTCTCTGCGAACCCGACTTTTCATTTTGACCCCTCCAATAATTTTTTCGTTTGTTCTTATTTTCCCATAGTCCGCTAAGATTCCTTTAAATGAAGAAAAAACATAAAAAATTAAAATGTTTATGCTTTTATGCGAAGGATTTTCTCTTTGCCCTTTAGAATATAGAAGGTTGTATAGTCTATTATATTATATATGAGGTGTTTTTATGCGGCCTTCTTGGGACGATTATTTTATGGAAATAGCCAATGTGGTAGCTAAGCGTTCTACGTGTTTACGCAGACAGGTCGGAGCTATTTTAGTCAAGGACCGTCGGATTCTTTCCACCGGCTATAATGGTGCGCCCAGTGGTTTGCTCCACTGTGCCGAAGTTGGCTGTCAAAGGGAACAGGAGAATATTCCCTCCGGTCAGAGACACGAAATCTGTCGGGCAGTTCACGCCGAACAAAATGCCATTATCCAAGCGGCTATTGCCGGTGTCAGTATCGACGGAGCAGTTTGTTACACAACAGCTTTTCCTTGCGTGCTCTGTGCTAAGATGCTGATTAACTGTCACGTCTCAGCTATCTATTATAGCGATGGTTATCCCGATGAATTATCCAAAGCCCTTTTAAAGGAAGCCAAGATACCCTTGATTAAAAGCGATTACCAGGGCTAAAGTTTTGACTAAAAGGATTGTGAAAGACTTCGTTTATATTGTTTACAATTGACAAATTTATCTCCTATGGTATACTCATTCTGATACAAAGGAGTCACTATGAACGCTATTAATTTGACATTTGTAGAGATACTTTTTACATTTGGTACGGCTCTGTTTTTGAGCGTATGTTTTACACCCATTGCTATTAGATTAGCCTTGAAGTTCAACATAGTTGACCAACCAAATCCCAGAAAAACCCATCTCTTACCCGTTCCTTATTTAGGTGGGATAGCAATATATTTAGCATTTTTAGTCGCAGCTACGATTTTTATTCCTATCAGCTCAGAGATGCTCGGTTTATTCATCGGCGGCACAGTCTTGATGATCGTGGGGGCAATAGATGATAAGAAGGATATTTCCGCTCTTTTGCGCCTGGTCATTCAAATCGGCTGTGCTATCTTGGCTGTACGCAGTGGAATTCTCATAGAAGGCATAGGTTTGCCCTTTGTCGACAAATATATAAAATTAAGATTTTTCGGCCCGCCTTTGACTGTGATTTGGATCGTCACTGTAACCAATATTATGAATTTTATCGATGGCCTAGACGGTTTAGCCTCGGGCACAGCTGCAATTTCTGCCATCACCTTGATGGTAGTTGCTTGGCGCATCGATGCCTATGATGTGGTCATCCTATCCCTGGCTTTGGCAGGAGCTTGTCTGGGTTTTCTTTTTTACAATTTTCATCCCGCTAAAATATTTATGGGCGATGCAGGAGCGCTTTTTATCGGCTTCACTTTAGCCTGTCTTTCAGTCAAAGGACCGATGAAAGTAGGTACATTTGCTACCATGTTAGTTCCCTTGATGGCCTTAGGCTTACCCTTAATCGACACCCTGGTGGTTTTTATTAAAAGGATCAAATCGGGTCAATCTCCCATGAAAGCGGATCGGCAACATATTCATCATGTTCTCTACGACAGCGGGCTCAGTCAAAGACAGACAGTCTTGTGGTTATATGCTATTTCTGCCTGTTTCAGCTTTGCTGCCATTGAAGCCAACAATATTCAAGGGCGGATCATTTCCTTGGGAGTTGGTTTTTTAGGACTGATCTTGTTTTTAGTTGCCCGCAGCATGGGTCTTAAAGAGATGTCCGCTGAGACCAAGGATTATAAGGGCGAATTAGCTCGTGAAATTGAAGAAGAACTGAAGCGTCATCGCTGATAAAAAATATGGAGGTGTTCTCTTGCTGGAAGAAGCGAAAATCAATGTACTGACAATCTTTGGCACCAGGCCAGAAGCCATCAAGATGGCTCCCTTGGTCAAGATGATTGAAAAATCGCCTCATTTGAATTCTATCGTCTGTGTTACCGCTCAGCATCGGGAAATGTTGGACCAGGTTTTGCAAGCTTTTGCCATCGAGCCTGATTATGATTTGGATATCATGCAACAAAGGCAAACCCTTTCAGGTGTGGCAATCAGAGCTATCGAAGGCTTGGAAAAAGTCATCATCGATGCCAAGCCTCATTTAATCCTGGTTCACGGAGATACCTTGACCACCTTTATCGGAGCCTTAGCGGCTTACTGGCATCAGATTATGATCGGCCATGTGGAAGCCGGCTTGAGAACCTACGATAAATATTTTCCTTTCCCTGAAGAGATGAATCGTCAATTGACCGGCCGTTTAGCTGACTTACACTTTTCGCCTACTCCTCTTTCCAGAGAGCATCTGCTCACCGAGAGGATCCCGGCAGAAAAAATCTTTGTCACAGGCAATACCGTCATAGATGCTTTGGCCTATACAGTCGATCAGGATTATATCTTCAGTCAGGAAATCTTAAACACTTTAAAAGACGAGCCCTATTTGATTACAGTGACTGCTCATCGGCGGGAAAATTTAGGCGAGCCTATGGAGCGGATAGCCTCAGCCGTCAAGCGTTTGGCTGAAAATAACCCTCAAGTTAAAATGGTCTGGCCGGTTCATAAAAACCCAGCCGTCATGGAAATAGCTCACAGAAAACTGGGCAATTTAGCCAATGTCCATTTGATCGAACCTCTTGACCCCAGTGATATGCACAATCTGATGGCTCAGAGCTATCTTATCTTGACCGATTCCGTTGGCATTCAAGAAGAAGCAGCTGCTTTAGGAAAGCCGGTTTTGGCCATGGGCGATGTGACTAAAAGACCGGAAGCCGTAGCAGCTGGAACAGTTTTACTGGTAGGTACAGATGAAGAGCTGATCGTCAGCAAGACGACCGAGCTTTTACATGACCAAGAAGCCTATGCTCAAATGCAGAGAGCCGTCAATCCTTATGGGGATGGTCAGGCCAGCAGGCGGATCGTCGAAGCCATCGAATACGCTTTCTTGAAGAGGAGCAGCCCGCCGGAGCCTTTTACCGGAGAGGGTAACTGATGCCCGACCAACTCAAAGAATACTGGCAGCTCTGGCAAAAATACGCCAAGGCAATTTTAATTATTACTGCAATGACTGCTTTTCCGGCAATTTTTGTGCAACCCTCGGTAGCTATTGGGGCACTTCTAGGCGGATTTGTAGCCTTGCTCAACTTTCGGCTTTTGGCCATCAGTGTCCAACAATCGGTAGAATTACCCGTTGATAAAGCCAGACTTTTCGCTATTTCTCGTTATCTGATCAGGTTTCTTATCACCTTGATTTTGTTTGGGGTTTTGCTTTTGAGAAAGGATTTGGGACCGGCTGCTTTGATTGGCGCCCTCCCTCCGTTTTTTGCAATTAAGATAACTCTTTTCTTAGAAGCTTTAATAAAACATCTATCTTTATACGTTGACAAAAGAAATAATGAAAGGAGGTAGAGTTTTTGGGAAATTTAGAAATCAATGGACCTCGAATACTCTTTCGGGTTTTCGGATATCCCATAACCGAAACCATCACAAACCAATGGCTTGTCATGGTTTTGATCATAGCCTTAGCCTATTGGGTGACGCGGAATTTGCAGAAAACGCCTAAAGGCAAACAGCATATAGCCGAACTTTGGGTCTCCACGGTACAGAGCTTAGTTCAACAGGCTATGGGTGCCAAAAACATGTGGTTCGCTCCTTATATTGTTGCTTTAATACCTTTTATCTTTTTTAGCAATGTATTGGGTTTGGTGGGTTTAAGACCTCCGACAGCTGATTTAAATACGACTTTAGCCTTATCCATGTTGACTGTTTTTATGTTTCACTATTACAGCATCAAGTTCAATGGTATCGTCGCTTATTTAAAGGGCTATCTCGATCCTTTTGCCCTATTTCTGCCAATCAATATTATCGGCGAATTGAGCAGACCCGTTTCTTTATCCTTCCGTCTCTTTGGTAATCTCTTTGGCGGAAGCGTTATCATGAGTTTGGTCTATTTTTTACTGCCGGTTTTTTTGAGAGTGGCAGTGCCCATTCCGTTTCACATCTATTTCGACATTTTCTCCGGAGGTATTCAAACCTTCATCTTTGCCATGTTGACCATGGTCTTCATTGCTAATGCCGTTGGCGATTAAAATTTTAAATTATAATTAAGCTGTGCTAAACACAGAAATTTGAAAGGGGTATTCTCTCATGAATGAAACTTTAATTCTTGGTCGTTCCATCGTTTTGGCCGCATCCGCCTTAGGAGCCGGTATTGCTTTAACAGCAGGTTTTGGTCCTGCTATCGGACAAGGCTATGCAGCCGGTAAAGGAACTGAAGCTGTCGGTCGTCAACCTGAAGCCCGAGCTGACATCACTCAAACCATGCTTTTAGGTCAGGCTGTAGCTGAAACTACAGGTATTTATTCTTTGCTGGTAGCATTGATTTTAGTCCTGTTAAACCCACTCGTCGGACTTGTAGGCTAAACTAATGAATTGCTAAGTGTATTTAGCATTTAGTTTTACTGAATCCAAGAGGAGGTTACCATGGATTATAAACCCATGATCGATATTTCAGGGGATACAATATTTACGATCATCAACTTTTTGATTCTGCTGGTAGTCCTTTATAAGATTCTTTACAAACCGGTCGTCGAGATGATGACCAAAAGGGAAGAAGAGATATTGAACGCAGTCAGCGGCGCCTCTCAAGACAGAGAAGCAGCTCTGCAAATGAAGGCCGAATATGACCAATTGTTGGCCAGTGCCCGCGGTGAAGCTCAGCAAATCATGACCAGAGCCCACCGGCAAGGTGAAAACATTGTTCAGGATGCCCATCAAAAGGCAGAACAAGATGCCAACGATATCATCGCCAGAGCTCACGTTGAAATCCAAACTGAACGAGAACAAGCCTACGAACAGCTGAAAGGTGAAGTTGTAGGTTTAGCTTTGGCTGCCAGTGAAAAACTCTTAGGAGAGAAAATGGACAGCGAAACTAACAAACGCTTGGTTCAAGAATATATTAACAGCAGGGGAGACGATTAGATGAAAAACGGTGTTGCTGCTAAACAGTATGCCTCCGCTATCTATCAAGTCTCAGCTGAACAGGGAGCCATCGAGGAAATCATGGGGCAGTTGCAAACGATTGCCACTTTGTTAAAGGAATCTGATCAAGTCAGGCTCTTTTGGCAGCATCCTCAAATCAAACCTGCCGCTAAAATAGAAGCGGTCAAAGAATTGACTAAAATGGAATTTCTACCCACCACCGAGAAGTTTATCAATCTTCTTTTGAGGAAGGGTCGAAACGATATCTTAGATGAAATTTTGGTGGATTTCAGAAAACTACAACTGGAAGAACAAGGTGTCTTGGTTGTCAAGGTTTCTACAGCTCAGCCATTGCAAGAAGAGGAAGAAAAAAATCTCTTGACCAAGCTGAAAGAAGAACACCAAAAGGAAATTCTGTTGGAAAAAGAAGTGCTCCCCCACTTGTTAGGCGGCATACGCATCCAGATAGAAGATACTGTTTATGACAGTACAATCCGCCGGCGTTTGGATAAGATGCGCGAGGTTTTATTGCCTCAGTTCCGTTAACTTTGGCAAAGTTTCATAGATCGGATCAAAACAATAAAGGAAAACCAAAAGAACGGAGTGACTTGAATGCACTTAAAACCCGAGGAAATTAGCGCGATTCTGTTACGCCAAATTAAAGGATATGAAGAAAAACTGGCTGTTGAAGAGGTTGGTACCGTTTTAACAGTCGGTGATGGTATTGCGCGTATATACGGATTGAATAATGCCATGGCCGGAGAACTCTTGCAGTTTGAAAACGGCGTTTATGGCATGGTTATGAACTTAGAAGAAGAAAGCGTCGGTTGTATTCTGTTAGGCTCAGAAGAAGATATTCAAGAAGGCCAAACAGTCAGAGGAACCCGTCGCGTCATGTCGGTCCCCGTAGGTGATGCATTGATAGGTCGGGTTATCAACGCAGTGGGAGAACCAATTGACGGCAAAGGGCCGATTGAAACCGAAGTTTTTAGACCTATAGAATTATTGGCTCCCGGCATCATCGACCGTCAGCCTGTTTTTGAATCATTGGCGACCGGTTTAAAAATAGTCGATTCCATGACCCCCATCGGTCGTGGTCAAAGAGAACTGATTATCGGAGACCGGGGCACAGGCAAAACTGCTCTGGCTGTGGATGCTATCATCAACCAAAAAGGTAAGGATGTAATTTGTATCTATGTGGCCATTGGTCAAAAAGCCTCCAGCGTTGCCCGAGTCATCAAAAAACTGGAAGACTTTGGCTCCATGGACTACACAATCGTAGTCAACGCTTCAGCCAGCGAACCGGAAGCTCTGCAATTTATTGCACCTTATGCCGGTTGTGCCGTCGGAGAAGAATTCATGTTCAATGGCAAGCATGTTTTAATCGTCTACGATGATCTATCCAAACATGCAGTCGCTTACAGAACAGTTTCCTTGCTTTTACGCAGACCTCCCGGCCGAGAAGCTTTCCCCGGTGATGTCTTCTATTTGCACTCTCGTCTTTTAGAAAGAGCAGCAAAATTGTCTGACGATCTTGGCGGAGGCTCCTTAACAGCCTTGCCCATAGTCGAGACTCAAGCCGGCGACGTTTCCGCTTATATCCCCACCAATATCATCTCGATTACAGACGGCCAAGTCTTCTTGGAAAGTGACCTCTTCTTTGCCGGTCAAAGACCTGCCATGAACGTAGGTATTTCCGTCTCCCGAGTAGGTGGAGACGCTCAAATCAGAGCGATGAAACAAGTTGCCGGGCGGATGAAAGCAGAATTAGCTCAATACAGAGAATTGGTCAGCTTTGCTCAATTTGGTTCAGATTTAGACGAAGAAACAAAATTCCGTTTAAATCGTGGAGCCAGAATGACCGAACTTCTGATCCAAGGGGAAAATGTTCCCATGTCAGTAGAAGAGCAGGTTGTTTCCATCTATACAGCCGTCAACGGTCATTTAGACGAGTATTCCCTCGATAGAGTCCAGCCCTTTGAGCGAGACTTCTTAGCCTTTGTCAGAGACCAGCATCCTGAGATTTTGCAGAATATCACTGAAACAGAAAGCCTGACCGATCAAAACCGAGACGCTTTGGAAAAGGCGATCAAAGACTTTAAAGCCATCTTTGGTGTGGCTTAAGGCTATGGGAAGGAGGTATTCCCGTGGCTAAGGGTATTAGAGAAATGCGTCGGCGCATACAAAGCGTCAGCAGTACCGAACAGATTACCAAGACCATGCAAATGGTCTCTGCTGCCAAATTGCGCCGTGCCGAAACTGTAGCTTATCAGGCTCGTGATTATACAGATGCTGTTATTTCTGTGGTCAACAGAGTCTTAAGCCAAATCGACCCAATCGATATTCCCCATCCTTTTTTAGAAAAAAGAGAGGGTGGAAAGACTGCCATCGTAGCCATCACTTCCGATCGAGGCTTGTGTGGCGCTTTCAACGGCAATTTAGTCAGGGCAGCTTTAGAGGAATATGAAAAAGAAAAAGACAATGGTGCCAGTATTTTAATGCTGGGTAACAGAGGGGTAGACTCATTGCGCCGTTTGAATATCCCCATGCTTCACGAAGGACGTGATGTAGGTGATATGGCCAATGTTTTGACTCTGCGCCAAATAACCCCGATTATCGAACGCTTATGGCGGGAAGAGGGTTATGGCCAGCTCAAGGTGGTCTATGCCTATCACACTACGGCTATCAGTTATGATGTCAGAGTTTTAGATATCTTGCCCTTCGTCAATGCAGAAAAAGACGATAAAACCAGTGATCAATACTTATTTGAACCAGGCGCAGAGGCAGTAGTATCATCCTTGCTTCCATCCTATTTGGAGGCCAGCCTCTTTAAAGCCCTGTTGGAAACCAAAGCCAGTGAACATGGTGCCCGGATGGCTGCCATGGACAATGCATCTCGTAATGCAGCCGATATGATCAAGCGTTTGACTCTGGAGATGAATAGCTTGAGACAGACTGCTATTACCAATGAGCTCTTGGAAATCATCAACGGTGCTGAGGCGCTGAAAGGATAAAACCTTTAAATTTACAACAAGGAGGAATACTATGTCTTTAGGGTATGTTACTTCGGTTATCGGACCTGTCATCGACGCTCGTTTTGACGACGGTCAACTGCCGAAAATCACCCATGCTTTGAGAATTATTCCGCCTAACACTGAGCAAGTCATTGTTGCTGAAGTTGCTCAGCATTTAGGTGATAATACAGTTCGCTGTGTCGCTCTTTCCAGCACTGACGGTTTGATCAGAGGCTGTAAAGTTGAGGACACAAAAGCTCCCATCACAGTTCCCGTTGGCCTTTCTACTCTGGGTAGAGTCCTAAATGTTTTGGGAGAGCCCATCGACTTAAAAGGTGAAGTTGAAACTGAGAGCTTTTTACCTATTCACAGACCCGCCCCTTCTTTGATGGACCAATCTGTTTCCACCGATATTTTGGAAACAGGTATCAAAGTCATTGACCTGATTTGTCCTTATCCTAAGGGAGGAAAAATTGGTCTCTTTGGCGGTGCCGGGGTTGGTAAAACAGTTTTGATTCAAGAATTAATCAGAAATATCGCTACTGAACATGGTGGTTATTCAGTTTTCGCCGGAATCGGCGAACGCAGCCGTGAAGGTAATGATCTTTATTTGGAGATGACAGAATCTGGCGTCATCGATAAGACCTGTATGGTCTTCGGCCAGATGAACGAGCCTCCCGGAGCAAGGCTGAGAGCCGGTTTGACCGGTTTGACCATGGCCGAGTATTTCCGCGATGAACTGGGCCAAGACGTCCTTTTCTTCGTCGATAATATGTTCCGCTTTGTCCAGGCTGGTTCAGAAGTTTCTTCTCTTTTAGGACGTATGCCCTCAGCGGTTGGCTATCAGCCTACCTTGGCTACTGAATTGGGAGAAATTCAAGAGAGAATCGCTTCCACCAATAAAGGCTCCATCACCTCCATCCAGGCAATTTATGTACCTGCTGATGACTATACAGACCCAGCACCCGCCACTCTCTTTGCTCACTTGGATGCTACCACCAACTTAGATCGTGGTTTGGCAGCTCAGGCAATTTTCCCGGCTGTTGACCCTTTGGATTCCAGTTCTAAGTACTTAGACCCGAGAATCGTCGGGGAGGAGCATTACCGAGTAGCTCGCGGTGTTCAGCAGATTTTGCAACGCTATAAAGAGTTGCAGGACATCATCGCTATTTTAGGTATGGATGAATTATCCGATGATGATAAGCTGACAGTCCAAAGAGCCAGAAGAGTTCAGCGTTTCTTATCTCAGCCTATGTTCGTGGCAGAAGCCTTTACCGGGCAAGAAGGACGCTATGTCAGTCGTCAAGAAACAGTTCGTGGTTTTGCCGAGATTTTAGCCGGTAATTATGATGATTTGCCTGAATCGGCTTTCTATATGAAGGGTTCCATAGACGAAGTTCGCAATGGCAGTTAGGAGAGTACGATGGCGAAAAAATTTAATGTCGATATCGTAACGGCTCAAGGAAGATTTTGGCAAGGCGAATCGGATATGGTCATCATGGTAACGGTTGAAGGTGAAATGGCCATCATGGCCGGGCACATACCCGTCGTCTCAGCCCTTTTACCCAGCGCCCTGAGAATCAGGGATGAAGATGGAAAGTTTATGGTAATTTCCATTGGCGGTGGTTTTGCTGAGATGACCGGGCAAAAAGCTACATTTTTGCTACGCAGTGCCGAATGGCCTCAATATATTGATGTGGCCCGAGCTGAAGCCGCTAAAAAGCGAGCAGAGAAGCGGCTGGCCGATAAAACATCGGGCATAACCGATGAAAAGAGAGCTCAAGCCGCTAAGCAAAGAGCAGTATCCAGATTGCGCATTGCTCAACAAGAAGAAAAAGAATAGAAAAAACCTCTTTATCCCACTGGGTAAAGAGGTTTTTTAATGCTTGAATTCTCCTGCTTGAACTTTCAAAAAACAAAATAACTGTTCTGCTCTCGCTTTTTGAATTCTGAACTAGGAAATAGGGGGTACGACCTTTATTTCATTCGAAGAGATAAATTGAGATATCCAACTAGGTCAATGGATTGCCGAGCAGGAAATATATTTCTAGTACAAGACTTTACTAAAGCTATGTTGGAGTGTTTTTACTGGATGACTAATTTGTCAGCTATTACATCGATGATGATTGTTTGGCCTGGAATCAGGGAGCCTTTCAAGATTTCCCGGCCGATTAAAGTCTCCAGATGTCGCTGTAAAAATCTTCTCAAAGGTCTGGCTCCATAAATAGGATCGTAAGCATTTTCGATAATCCAATCCTCCGCTTTTTGACTGAGCTGACAGAATAATTGCTGTTCTTTTAAACGTTCGTTGAGCTCTCCTAAAAGCAATTTGATGATTCCGTAAAGATCTTTTTTGGTCAGAGGTTTGAAGAAGAGTATTTCATCAATCCGGTTTAAAAATTCCGGTCTAAAACTGCGTTTGAGCAGATTTTCTACTTCAGACTTACTGTGCTCAGATAATTCACCCTGCTCGTCGATGCCATCCAAGAGATATTCTGAACCTAAATTGGAAGTCATGATCAAAAGAGTGTTTTTGAAATCCACTGTGCGACCTTGGGAATCGGTGATTCGTCCGTCATCTAAGACCTGTAAAAGAATGTTGAAGACATCCGGGTGGGCTTTTTCAATTTCATCGAAAAGGACCACAGAATAGGGGGCACGGCGGACAGCTTCAGTCAGCTGACCTCCTTCTTCATAGCCGACATAGCCGGGGGGAGCTCCAATCAAGCGTGAAACAGAGAACTTTTCCATGTATTCGCTCATATCGATCCGGACCATATTCTTTTCGCTATCAAAAAGATTGGCTGCCAGAGCTTTCGCTAATTCGGTTTTACCCACTCCTGTGGGGCCGAGAAACATGAATGAGCCTAAGGGCCTATCCGGGTCCTGGACTCCGGCTCTGGAACGAATGATGGCTTCGCTAATCCTGATCACAGCTTCTTCTTGGCCGATTACCCTTTCCTGGAGTAAGTCTTCCAAATGAAGGATTTTCTCCCTCTCGCTTTCCATCAGCTTGGCCACGGGAATTTTGGTCCAGCGCTCTACAATGCGAGCTACTTCTTCTTCCGTAACCTTGTCCCGCAATAATGAAGCAGCCTGGCTGCTGCGACTTGTCACTTCCAGCTCTTCCAGTTTCTTTTTAACTTCCGGAATTTTGCCATATTTTATCTCCGCCGCCTTGTTCAAGTCATAATTGTTTTCCGCTTCTTCCATCTGCATCTGTAAAACTTCCAACTCTTCTCGCAAAGCTTGGTTTTCTGAAATCCCGGCTTTTTCGTTTTCCCATTGGGCGTTGAGTTGGTTGAATTGATCTTTCAGCTCTTGGATTTCCTCCCTGATGCCCTCTAAGCGTTTTTGGGAGAGGGGGTTATCGTCCTTTTTCAAAGCGGCTTCTTCGATCTCCAATTGAATGATCTTTCTGCGAATAATATCCAGCTCTGTGGGCATGGAATCTATTTCAGTACGAATCAAAGCGGAAGCCTCATCGTTCAGGTCGATGGCCTTATCCGGTAGGAAGCGTTCGGTGATATAGCGATCTGAGAGAGTAGCAGCTGCAATGATGGCAGGATCTTCAATTTTAACGCCGTGAAACACCTCGTAGCGCTCTTTTAAGCCTCGCAGGATAGCTATGGTGTCATCCACACTAGGCTCAGTCACTAAGACAGGTTGGAAGCGTCTCTCCAAGGCTGCGTCCTTTTCAATGTAAAGCCTGTATTCATCTAAGGTTGTGGCTCCGATACAATGGAGCTCGCCGCGGGCTAGCATGGGTTTGAGCATATTGCCTGCATCCATGGCACCTTCGGTTTTGCCGGCTCCGACAATAGTGTGCAGCTCATCGATGAAGAGAAGAATTTGGCCGTCGCTTTCTTTTACTTCTTCCAAGACTGCTTTCAGCCTCTCTTCGAACTCCCCACGATATTTGGCTCCGGCAATCAAAGCACCCATATCCAGAGAAAAGATGGTCTTGTCCTGTAAATTTGTAGGCACATCTCCGCGCACAATGCGCTGAGCCAGACCCTCGGCAATGGCAGTTTTACCGACACCCGGTTCACCGATTAAAACAGGATTATTCTTAGTCCGGCGAGAGAGAATTCTGATCACATTGCGAATCTCTTCGTCTCGACCGATGATTGGGTCTAACTTTTTGTTTCGAGCTTGTTCGACTAAATCGTGACCATATTTGCTCAAAGCATCATAAGTGCCTTCAGGGCTATCAGTGGTCACTCTGGCGGTTCCTCTGACTTGAGCTAGAACTTTTAGAAATTCTGCTTCTTCAATTTGGTGGCGCTGCCAGATCCTATTCAAGACCAGGCCGGGCTTTTGTAAGAGAGCTAAGAATAGATGCTCAACAGATACATATTCATCCTTCAGTCTTTTAGCTAATTGTTCAGCCAGATTGAAAGCAGCGTCCGTTTCAGCTGTGACGTAGATGGTGTCCATCTGACGGCCGCCTCCCGACACTTTGGGGAAACCTTCGACGGTTCTTTTTAAATCCTCTTTGATTCGGTTAGGCTCTTTTTTCATCTTGCGCAAAATTTCCGGGATCAAGCCATTTTCCTGTTCAATTAAGCTCAAGGCTAAATGGGCCGGTTCCATCTGTTGATTTTGAGCCCCAATGGTCAGAGATTGTGCTGTTTGCACAGATTCGCGGGCTCTTTGAGTCAATATATTCATATTCAAATCAACCACCTCCTATAGGTTGAAAAAAACTTTGACCTTTCCTGACCATTATAATATTTTTTCAAACAATTGTAAAGTTATTTTTAATGGAGATAATTTTTTAGTAAAAATTATCTCCATTAGAAAATTCATTGATGTACTTTTTCTGTAAGAAAAAACTTTAGAAAATTCCGATATGTAATTGCTGAAGTTTTTTAAACTCAATCTCCATTAGAAAATTCATTAATGTACTTTTTTCTGTAAGAAAAAACTTTAGAAAATTCCGATATGTAATTGCTGAAGTTTTTTAAACTCAATCTCCATTAGAAAATTCATTAACGTACTTTTTTCTGTAAGAAAAAACTTTTAAACGAACTAACGGAGGAGCTTCTATTTTATAAAACCATAGGAAGATTAGAAACTCACTATTCAGTTATCTTTTTAAGGTATAAGAAAAATCAAAAACACCTTGATGTTCTCGATTTATTTTGTAGAAGAGCCAATCATTATTTTATAAAGCAAAGAATCTATGCTATAATTTTAAAGAAGATTACAATACAAAATTTAATTTTGATGTGAAGAGAGAAGAATTATATGGACGAGTTTTATTGTTTGACATTTGATAATATTCATAATGCGATTAAAGCTGAAAAACAAGTTTTACAAGAGTTTTCTGTAAGGTTGATACCTGTACCAAGAAAAATCAGCGCCACCTGCGGCCTGGCTCTTAGGTTCGATAAGAGCGACTGGCCCAATGCAGTGGCGCTGATAAAAAATTCTATTGAATATGATCAAGCTTATTTGGTTTTAAAAGATTCGGTTGAACAAGTGGTACTAATGACCCAGGATATTGATCAAAAGTAAACCGCCTACAATACCAATAAGTGTGAAGATGGCTGGCAATCTGCCTTTATTCATTAAAATTACCTGGGGCATGATTTCACAATAGGTTACATAAAGCATGGCTCCGCCTGCTCCTGCTAGGGACATGGCGATTAAATAAGGTGACATATTGCCTAGGAAATAGCCTAAGATAGCACCGAGTAAAGTGGGTGCGCCGGATAGAGCTGTTAAAAATAGGGTTTTGCCCATGCTCATACCGCTGGCATAAAGGGGAACTCCGATGGCCATACCTTCCGGGATATTGTGAATGGCTATCATAATAGCCAAAATGATACCCATTGCTGTGTCGTGAATCATACCGGAACCAATTGCCATACCTTCCGGTAGATTATGCAAGGCAATCGCACTGAGCATGACGATTCCTGCTTTCATCAGCTGGACATTGGATTGACCGGCTTCGGCCAATTGTGCCAAGAAAGGATCTTGATGATGCAATTCTTCCAAAGCATCATGTTCTTCAATCGTCTCTTTCCCGGTCATGCGTGCTGTCATGATGTCGATAATGTGATTTAAACCAGCAACTGCTACGACACCAATGCCAACTCCGATAGTGGTAGCCCAAACATTGGTCAATTCTAGTGCTTCTGGTATCAAGTCAAACATCACGATGCTGACCATGATACCTCCGGCAAAGGAGAGAACATAGGACATGTTCTTCAGAGATTGACGGCCAAAGAGTATGCCAAACAACCCGCCTAAGCCTGTACCGGCAACGCCTGCTAAAACGCTTACCAAAACTACATTTTGCATAACAATACCTCGAATCATATAAAAGTTAAGTGCAGCTAACAGATGTTTACAGTATAGAAGGATTTTTTGCTTTTGGCAAGGGTAAAATAAGTAGATTTCTGTCGATTATATGGAATATTTGAGATATTGCTCAAATATATAAATTAATAATGATTTTTTACAATGAGATTATTCAATTTGAAAGGAGAAAATTCAGATGCGCTTGAGAGTATTAGGCATGTGGGGTGGCTTTCCGCGAAAAGGAGAGGCTACTTCCGGTTATCTGTTGGAAAGTGATGAAGCTAAGGTTTTAATTGATTGTGGCAGCGGTGTTTTGAGCAAATTGCTCTTCTATTTGAATATTGACCAGCTTGACGCCATTGTTTTATCCCACTATCATGCCGATCATTGGAGCGATCTGGGTGTAGTTCAATATGCAAGATTAGTCGATCAACTCCTGCATGAACGGGATAATCCTCTGCCTGTTTATGCGTTCGATGACCAAAAGGAGTTTTATTCTTTGACTTATAAGGAAGGAAGTGTGACTAAAGGCATATCTTTTCAGGAAAATGAAAGGTTTCAAATCAAAGATCTGGTCTTCACGCCTTTTAAGACTCTACATCCCGTTGAGTGTTACGGCTTTAGGGTTGAAAACAGCTTTAAAACCATTTGTTATACTGCAGATGGGGGTTACAGCCATAATCAAATAAAAATGGCTCAGAACGCCGATTTGCTTCTTTGTGAAGCTAACTTTCTCGATCAAGATGCTGAACTGGCTTTGGGCAATCATATGACTGGCTTGCAAGCAGGGGAGCTTGCCTTGCAGGCTGGAGTGAAAAAGCTCGTCTTGACTCATCTGCCTCCTTTAGGCAAGCCGGAAGAAATCTTTAAAGAGGCTGCTTCCGTCTTCAAAGGAGAAATTATTTTGGCCTCAGAGGGCCTGAGTATTGAGGTTTAACCCTTAGTTTTAATGAGTCTTCGATAAGGAGTGCCTGCCCTAGGCTTCACTCTGATCTTTATTTGTTAATATCTGAGTGAAGAAAGCTATTTATAACATGTAAGTTAAAACAGAAACTCCCCGAAGGTAGAACCGTCGGGGAGTTTTGCTTTGTCCTTTTTCATCTATCTTAAATTGGATAAGGGCGATTGCAATCACTGTTTTTTGTTATTGCCTGATCTATTTACTTTCTATTTTAAGTCGAACCAATTGTCGCCGCTATAAATTTCGACTACCACGGGCACGCTTAAGACAATGGCTTCTTCCATGGCAGTTATGATCAGCTCTTTTAAAATCTCTTCCTCTTCCGGAGGAGCTTCGCAGACCAATTCGTCATGAACCTGGAGGAGAATGCGGCTTTGCAAATTGTTTTCTTTAATCGCTTTGTTTAAGCGGATCATAGCAATTTTGATTAAATCAGCTGCACTACCTTGAATTGGGGTGTTCAAGGCTGCTCTTTCACCGAAGCTGCGTAGGTTGAAATTTCTGCTGTTAATTTCCGGTAGATAGCGGCGGCGGTTGAAGATGGTTGTGACAAAGCCTTTCTCTTTAGCTTCTTTAATCAGTTTTTCTTGGTAGGCTTTGATGGCTGGGAACTCTTCGAAAAAGCGATCGATGTAGCCTTGGGCTTCCTTGCGGTTGATCTTCAATTGAGTGGAAAGCCCATAGTCAGAAATACCGTAGACGATGCCGAAATTGACGGCTTTGGCTTTTTCTCTAATATCGGGGGTGACATCCGCGAAGGGTATGTTGAAGACTTCGGAAGCGGTTCTTCTGTGAATATCCTGACCCTGCTTGTAGGCATCGACGAAATGCTCGTCTTGAGAGAGGTGGGCTAAAATTCGCAGCTCAATTTGGCTATAGTCGGCGGAGATTAGTCGCCAGTTTTCCTTGGTAGCCGTAAAGGCTTTGCGAATCAAGCGGCCTTCAGGTGTTCGGGTAGGGATATTTTGCATATTGGGATTGCTGGAGCTGAGCCTGCCGGTGGCAGTTACAGTTTGATGGAAACTGGTGTGCAATTTACTGGTTTGGGTATCGACTAAGGGAATCAGTCCATCCAGATAGGTCCCTTTTAATTTAGCCAAGCCTCTGTACTTGATGATCAGCTCGATTACTTCATGGTCGTCGATCAAACGCTCCAAGGATTCGGCGTCGGTGGAATAGCCGGTTTTCGTCTTCTTCAGACCGGTCAACCCTAAATCTTCAAAAAGCACTTGGGATAATTGTTTGGGGGAGTTTACATTGAATTCCTTGCCGACAACTTCGAAGATGCTCTTTTGGGTTTGATTGATTTCATTTTCGATGTTTTTTGAAATTTCCCCTAAGACTTCAAGCTTAACTCCGATACCTGTGGCTTCCATCTGGTATAAAACTTCAGACAAAGGCAATTCTATTTTTTCGTATAGTTCTTTTAAATCTCGCTCTTCGATTCCTTTAGCTAATTCTTTGGCTAATTTATGCAATTGCCAGAGCTCTTCCAATTCATCTCCGGCTGTGGCGGCTCTATTGGCGCCTTCTAAAACCATGGAGGCAAAGAGGCTGTCGATAGAGAGGTTTTGGCCCGGATTCAACAGATAAGCCTGCAAGTGCAGGTCGTCGGCTTTGCTGGGGTAGGTTTCAATCAGATGGGCTAAGCCTTTTAAGTTCCAAGCCGAAAACTCCTTGTCTTTAAGTTTTTCAGCTAGCTTTGCCATCATCTCTTGGTCCGGCCCCAATTTCACAGCTTTATTATTTTTAAAGAGGAAGAAAAATTCAACTAAAGCACTTTCTAAATCAGGCTCATTCTCCTTGTAGATCAGAATATCCAGATCATCTTGTTCCAGTTTTTTTAATAGCGCTGGAAAATCCAGATCGTCATATTCTGGAAAATCCACCTCTTCTAAAGCTTCGCTCAGGCTGACATCCTCTTGTTCCGGCAGCCTGTCTGCTAAGGATTTTAAGGAATAGGTGTCAAAAAAGCTTCTCAGCTTACTATTGTCCGGCTCTTGTAAGAGCCATTCTTCCGGTGAACTCTCCAGAGGCACGTCGGTCACGATTTTCACCAAATAATGGCTTAAATCCAATTGCTCTCGATAGGTGACCAAGTTTTCTTTAGCTCTTTTGGGTTTGACATCTTCAATGTTTTCCAAAACTTCTTGCAGATTACCATAGGCATGAATCAGCTTTAAAGCAGTTTTTTCTCCGATTCCGGGAACACCGGGTATATTATCCGAAGGGTCGCCCATTAAAGCCTTGACGTCGATCAATTGCTCCGGTTCTAAATCGTATTTTTCTTTAATCCATTCTGGGTCGGTGAACTGAAAATCGCTCATGCCCCGACTGCCCGGATAGAGTATAGTCGTCAGAGGGTTGATCAATTGAAAAGCATCTCGGTCCCCGGTCAGAATATAGGAATGGACATCCTGGTCCCTTAAAATATGGCTGACCGTGCCTAGAATATCATCGGCTTCGTAACCGGCCTTTTCCAAACGGGCGATCTTCATATATTCGATATACTCATCGATTAAGGAGAACTGACTGACCAGCTCGGCCGGCGCTTTTTGCCTGGTGCCCTTATACTCTTCAAAGGCTTCATGGCGGAAGGAGGGCTCCAAACGGTCGAAGGCGATGAGCAGATAATCTGGCTTAATAGTCTCGATGGCTTTGAGCATGATGGTGGCGAAGCCGTAGAGAGCATTAGTATAAATGCCGGTGGGGGTGGATAGGAGAGGAATGCCGTAGAAGGCTCGAAATGCTAGGCTGTAACCGTCGATAATCAATGCTTTTTTTCTCATAAAACTTCCCTCATTCATTATTTATAATTAGTTACTTGTAATGCGATATTCAGGTTCGATGACGTATTCATAGAGATTCCACAGCAAATCCAAGGTGAATTGGTCGCCATATTGGTGCAAACCGTGTAAAAGTGCCTGTTCTTCAGTATATTCAGTCAAAGGTAAAACTATTGTATGTTCGAAATTTACATCATAATGGGTGACTAAGGGAATCAATTCTATGTCTTCGATTCTCAAGCCCTCTTGGTCGGCGACAAAGGTTAAATTAGCCATGCCCCCTAGAAGATTGACTAAATCCTTTTGATTGGAGATGAAATTGCCCAGAGAATAGAAAATTGGCATCTCTTTGCCATCGGCTCTGGTCAAAATATCCACAGGCTGAATGACGTGAGGGTGATGGCCTATGACCAAATCCACATTCTCAGCTGCCATCAATTCTGCCAAATAAAGCTGCTCCTCATTGGGATGATGGTGGTATTCATAGCCCCAGTGATAGGAAACTATGACGAAGTCGGCGGATTCTCTGGCCTGGCGCACATCCTCTAAGATTTTTTCCTCTTCTTCTAAGAAAGTCATGCCGTAGCCCTGCCAATCATCGACAATGAAGCCGTTTAAGCCATAATTATAGCCTAAGAAGGCAAAGGTCAAGCCATCTCGCTCAAGATACTGAATCGGGCCCTTGTCTGCGTCGAAAAACCCGACCACCTTGACCTCCAATTGGTTCCAAAGATCTAAGGAATCGACCAAAGCACCCATGCCACTGTCCATGGAATGGTTGGTGGCCTGATTGACTATGTCGAAGCCGATTTCAGCCATATGATGAGCGAGCTCTCTGGGAGAATTGAACATGGGATAGGTGCTGATGATGTATTCTTCTCCGGCAACCGTCACTTCTTGGTTGAGAAAGGAAATATCAGCAGCGGCGATTGTTTCAGCCATATGTTCGTAAGCCCAGGTGAAATCATAGACATCGCCACCTTGCTTTTTGGCGAATTGATAAATCGGCTCATGAATCAGATTGTCACCGACGGCCAAAAAGCTTATTCTTTTTTCTGTTTCTTCGATGATTTCTTCCGGCAATTCCTCCGGCTCAACCTCTGTCTTTTGGCAGGAACTGAGTAAAACCAAGGCTAAAAGGAAAAATAAGATGATTTGCAGTTTTTTTGTTTTTTTCATTTATACATCCTCAATACAATACTTTTTCCTTAAATTCGATACAGTCCACATCACTTCCTGCACTTTTCTTGTCAATCTAATGGTTGTTTTAATAAAAACCCTTGCCAAAAACATCTTTTCCCTTTAAAATAGTCATTATGAAATGTTGATTCTAATGTTTTCTCTGCCGAAAATATGGATATTAGGCAAGGAAAGATGATTTAAATAGGAATCAGGAAGGATGTTTTCATGATCAAGAAATATTGGATAGAAGATTTGGCCCAAGCAGAAGGTCAAAAGGTAGAGGTTGAGGGCTGGCTTCATCGGGTCAGAAAGCTGGGCAAACTAGCCTTTATCCTGATCAAGGATAAAACAGGTATAGTCCAAGGAGTAATCACCGGTAAGCCACCTTTTTTAGCAGAAATCAGTGGGGAGCAAGCAGTTCGGGTCACAGGGACTGTCACACCTTCAAAGCAGCAGCCTTTGGGAGTGGAAATACAAGTTGAAGAAATAGAAGTTTTGGGCCCTGTTTTACAGGAGCTCCCCTTTGAATTGAACCAAGCGGAGATCTCTGCCGGTTTAGAACATGTTCTAGATCACAGGGTTTTGAGCTTGCGCCACCCTAAAACTGCTTCTGTCTTTAAAATCCAAAGCGGTATTATCAAGGCCTTCAGACAGTTTTTGGATAAGGAAAAGTTCACAGAGATTCATACTCCCAAAATAGTTGCCACCGGAACCGAAGGAGGCAGCGAGCTTTTTGAGATCAAGTATTTTGATCAAAAAGCCTATTTGGCTCAATCACCTCAATTTTATAAACAGATGGCTGTGGGTTCCGGCTTACAGAGAGTCTATGAAGTAGGGCCGGTCTATCGAGCTGAACCTCATAACACTTCCAGGCATTTAAGCGAATTAATTTCCTTGGATTTGGAAATGGGCTTTATTTCCGGCTTAGAAGACATTCTCAAATTGGAAGAGGAGATGCTGCGCTATATCTTCGCTTATTTAGAAGAATATCACAGTCAGGATTTAGCCCTCTTCGATGCTACCTTGCCCGAGGTCAAGACTATTCCTCGACTGACCATCAAAGAAATCGGCAGTATCTTAGAAAAGGAATACAAGAAGCCCTTAGAAATATTGGATCTGGATTCGGAATCGGAGCGTCTGATCTCCCAATATGTAAAAAAAGAAATGGGCAGCGATTTCCTCTTTGCCACTCATTATGGCAAGGATGCCCGCCCCATGTACACGCAGCCTAGTGCCCACGATTCTGATGTGACCGAGAGCTTCGATATGATCTTCCGAGGTCTAAAAATGAACTCCGGAGCCCAAAGAGTCCATGAATACGATGTTTTAGTCAACAATATCAAGGAAAAAGGCCTCGATCCAGCTGAGTTTGCTTCCTATTTAGAAATCTTCCAATTTGGTATGCCTCCTCATGGCGGCTATGCCATCGGAGTAGAACGTTTGGTCATAAAAATATTGAATTTGAGCAATGTCAGGGAAGCAGTCCTCTTTCCGCGCGATCGTTTCCGTCTGACCCCTTAAAATTAGATAAAAAAAGAAGTGGCTGTAGCAAGTTTGCATTTTGCTACGGCCACTTCTTAATTTAGAAAGGAAGGTTTTATTTCGAATCAGGTGTGCTTTCTGTGGCTACTATTACGGGAGCCGTATATTCTAAAGGACGGCTTGCCTCTTTTTTCTTACGCTTGATTGCTCCTGATTGGAACAGGGCGAATTTGGCACTGGCCGGACCGATCAGCTCATAAAGCACTGAAGATGAGAGGATGATGGTCAAGAGCATATTGCCCGTGGCCGGCGGCAAGACCCTTTTGCCCAGAAAAGCTAAACCGATGGATACTCCGGCTTGAGGCACCAAGGCCAAACCTAGGTATTTTTTGATTTCCGGAGCAGTATCTGTGATGGCACAGCCTAAATAGGCTCCGGCATATTTGCCCACGATTCTGATCAAGAAGTAGACTACACCCATGATACCTAGGTGAGCAAAGGTGGTCAGGTCCAGGTTCATCCCCGATACGACAAAGAAGATTGATAGAAACGGAGGTATAAATCCGTCGATCTGTTTAAACAGGCTGTCGTCTCTGCTCAGATTGATATAGGTTGCCCCAAAGACCATGCTGGCCAAAAGGGGAGAGATATCGAAATAGGCACAAATACTGGCTAGGCCTAATAAAATTGCTGTAGTTAAGATGAGGCGATTGTCCTGGCTGCGATCTGGGGTCATCAATTTGTGTAGACCTAAGCCGCTTAAAAAACCTAATAGAAGTGCTGCGATATTTAGGAGTATTGGAGTCGCTACTGCCAGAAAAGATAGACTACCACCGGAGCCTCCGGTGATCAAAGCCAAGGCTAAGCTGAAGGCGATTAAACAGACTGCGTCATCTAAAGCTACTACTTGTAAGAGGGTATTGACAAAAGGCCCCTTGGCTTTATATTGTCTGATGGTAGCCATTGTGCTGGCCGGAGTAGTCGCGGTGGCGATAGCCCCTAACAAAAGACTGAAGCTCCATTCCAGTTTGAATAAATAGCGCATGGACAAGGTGATTAAAAGTCCGGCTAAAAGGCTTTCCAGAATAGTTATCACGATGATACTCTTACCCGTCGCCTTAAAGGATTCCTTGACAAAAAATCGTCCTACCCCAAAGGATATAAAGGCTAGGGCAATATCACTAACGAAACCCATATTATTGATTAAATCAACAGGTATTAAATTGAGAACGTGAGGCCCGATTAAGATGCCGGCAATGATGAAACCCGTTACATTGGGCAAGCTAGCTTTTTTAGTCAGGCGGGTTAAAAGAAAACCAGAAAATAAAATCAAGGATAATGACATCAAAGCTCTTGTCGTTTCGTTAGTCTGTTGTAATATAGATGCCACTCCAAACCCTCCATTTCAAAGCAGCTCAATTGTGGCTGAGTAAGAATAATCTAAGCTCAGACGAATTTGACGGATAATATTTGAAATTAAACAATCATAATTATAATAAAAAAGCACCAGGCAGGATAATCTTCATTACTGGTTGAAGTAAAAAGAAGGAAAATACAAGTTCCAGTGCTTTTGTGTTTTAAAACTCATCTTGTTGAATGCTTGTGTAACCATTATAATCAATTTGAAAATAAAGTAAACTTATTCTTTTTTTAGATTCAATAAATAAAACTTATGACGGGAGCGGAAATATTCAATGGTCGACCCAAAACTTTATACTTTATTGGAAATATTGGAGTCAGGAAATTATACTCGAGCTGCCGAAAAGCTTTCCTTGACTCAGCCGGCTGTGACTCAGCATATCAAGCATTTGGAAAAAGAACTGGATATTAAGATTTTCAACCGAGTAAAAAACAAATTTGTGCCAACAGCTCAAGGAAATCTGCTGATTGAGTATGCCAGAAAGAATATTGCCCTTTACGAAGGTCTGCAACAGTCTCTCAAGGATATGAAAAGACAGATCCGACGTTTGCGCGTTGGCATCACTCATACAGCTGAGAGCAATGCAGTTGCTGAGGTTTTTGGCAAGTATAGTTTGGAAAACCCGGGCACTTCCATCATCATTATTTCAGGAGCTATAAATTATCTTTATGATTTGTTGAGGAATTATGAGATTGACTTAGCAGTAGTAGAGGGTAAACTTTCTGAACCTGGCATAAATTCTGTGCTTTTGGACACTGATTCCTTGGTTTTTGTGGTCAGCAACAACCATCCTTTGGCTAAAAAGAGAATGGTCAGCATAGAAGAGATAAAAAAAGAGCCTCTGATCCTGCGCAGCTCATCTTCCGGCACTCGAAACCTCTTTGTAGCTCATTTGGAAAGTAAAAACATGTCTTTAAATGAATTCAACCTGATTATGGAAGTGGATAATGTAGCTACTATCAAGGATTTAGTCTGGCGGGATGTTGGTGTTTCCATCTTGTCGCGGAGTGCTTGTCTCGATGAATTGAAAAAAAGCAAGATGACAGTTTTACCCATCGAAAATCTTGGCATGATCAGAGAAATAAATATTGTTTATAAAAAGGGCTTTCACCACTTAGCTTTGGTCAACCGCATTGTAGAATCTTATAATGAAGTTATTAAGTCCTATGTTTCTTAAATTTAAACAAGGGAAAAGCTTTTTGGTTATCGAAATATAGGGACAAAGAGAGGAGGCTTTTTTTTATGCAAAAAAGAAGTTTTGGCAAATTGGATTACAAACCTTCACTTCTGGGCTTTGGAGCTATGCGTTTTCCTACCATCGGGCCCGACAAAGAGGTGGATGAAAAAGAAGCAACAAAAATGGTTCGCCACGCTATTGACAGCGGAGTCAATTATGTGGATACGGCTTACAATTATCACGGTGGTCTTTCCGAAGTAATTGTTGGCAGAATGTTAAAAGACGGTTATCGTGAGAAGGTTAAATTGGCTACTAAAAGTCCTTCCTTTCTTCTGGAGAAAGAAGGAGATTGGACTAAATTCTTAGATGAGCAATTGAAAAAGATTGATGTTGAACATGTGGATTTTTACCTCCAGCATGCTCTCAACAAAGAGCGTTTCGATCTATTTAAAGAGCTCAATGGACATGATGAAGCAGTAAAAGCCAAAGAAGACGGAAAAATCAAGTATTTTGGCTTCAGCTTCCACGATTCCCTCGAGGTCTTTAAGGAGATCATCGATACATACCCTTGGGATTTCTGCCAAATTCAATTGAACTATTTTGATACGGATTTCCAGGCAGGTCTGGAAGGCTTAAAATATGCAGCCGGTAAGGGCATTCCTGTCATCATCATGGAGCCTTTAAAAGGCGGACGTCTGGCAGGTAATTTGCCCGAAGATATTCAGGCCATGTTCGATAATCATCCTAAAGAGTGGAGTCCCGTTGAATGGGCTTTGCGCTGGGTAGCAGATTTACCAGAAGTAGCCCTGCTGCTTTCCGGAATGAGCACAATGGAACATGTTCTGGACAATTTGAGAATCTGTAGTGCCGAAGATACTGTGGCCAATGGCCTCTCGCCTGAAGACAGAGAGTTTTTGGCTCAAGTAGCAGCTACTTGGAAAGCTAAAATCAAGGTGGATTGCACCGATTGCCGCTATTGCATGCCTTGCCCCCAAGGTGTAAATATCCCCGGTTGTTTTGCTCTATACAATAACGCAGCCATGTTTGGCAATTGGAAAGAAGCAGCCAGAATGTATAAAAACAACTTTATCGACAGAGATGCTGATGCTTCTCTCTGTATAGAGTGTGGCATTTGTGAAAGTGCCTGCCCTCAGCAGTTAGAAATCATCCAATTGCTCAAGGAACTCCATGATCGCTTTATGTTCGAATTAGGCGAATTATAAAATCTTAGATTAAGTGAGGTTTAAAATCTATGGAATATTCTAAAAAACAAGTCGGTGATTTAGTCGGTTTCGAATTGGAAATCTATCAATTTGGCCAAGGCGACGGCCCCAAACTCATGGTCACAGCCGGTGTCCATGGTGGGGAAGTCACCGGTATTCATGCAGCCAGAAGACTGATCGAATTTTTACAAGAAAATGAAAGCCAACTCAAAGGACAGGTTAAAATTTTACCGGTCTGCAACCAAGGTGCCTATCGTCGCATGCAAAGGAGCAATCCTTACGATGAAATCGATATGAACCGGATCTTCCCCGGCAAGATGGGTTCTAAACCCACACTAGCCACAGCAGCTTTGGTCTATGAAGAAGCGGCCTGGCCCGATTACTTGGTAGATTTACACTGCTGCGGCTTATACGGCAGCAACTACACTTTAGCTACTTGGATGGATTCAGAAGGGGACAAAGAACTGGCTTCCATGCTGGATATTCCTGTTGTGATCAAATCTGGCGGCACGGCTGGGCAACTCTTCGTGGAATCCAGCCAAAAACGCAATATTCCCTCGGTCATCATCGAATTATCCGGCGGACAACCTACCGGCCAGATCGATTTAGATTCAGCCGACATTGCCTATCAGGCTTTGCTCAAACTGATGAAAAAACTGGGTATGTTGCCCGGTGAGGTCGAGCCCTTTGAACCGGCGTTTTGCCTACCTTTGGAAAGAGTTGTGGCTATTGAAGATGGTCTCTTTTTACCTCAAATAGAAAAAGGCACATGGGTTGAAAAAGGCCAGGTCATCGGTAGTTTAAACGGCAAGCCCATTTCCGTCGAACAAGATTGCAGGGTAATGAATATCGGCCCGGCCAGATATCTATTCCGTGGCGATTATCTCTATGTCTATACTGTAAGAGCATAAAAGAGAGGAGATTTATATGAGCGTTTATAGCCATGAACTATTAGCACCTGGTGTCTATGCTATCAGCCAAGGTCATGTGCGCATGTTTTTAATCGAAGGCAGTAAAAGGGCCTTGCTCTTGGATACAGGCAACCCAGGCGCTGAATTGAATTTGTATGTAAGCCAACTGACCGATAAACCGGTGACAGTTGTCTTGACCCATGCTCACGGTGACCACCTCGGTGGCGTTGAGAAATTTCCTTTTGCTTATCTGCATCCGGCTGATTTCTCCCTTCTGGCAGCTGATACAAAGGGAAAATATCTCCCCTTAACATTGGATCAGGGCTTTGACTTAGGAGATCGCTTCTTAGAAGTGATCGAAATTCCCGGTCACACCCCCGGACATATTGCCCTTTTGGATAAAGAAAACAAAATGCTTTTCTCCGGTGATACTGTCCAGACCGGCCCCATCTATATGTTCATGCCCCACTGCTCTTTCGATTCTTTCATCCAAAGCATCGAAAAGCTGGAGGCACGCCAAGCTGATTTTGAAAAAATCTATGCTTGCCACAACGAAATGCCCCTGGGCGTAGATATCCTACCCATCTTAAAAGAAGGAGCCCAGCTGATGCTCGAGGGTAAACTGGACGGCAAAAAACAAGAACCTTCACCGGGCCGCATCATGTGGGTTTACCGCCATAAAACCATCGCCTTCTACGGTCCCCCCGTCCTCTAAAACAACATCCAACCTACAACCTATGCAAATCGGGGACAGTCTATAAGGAACTTAGGCACAAGGTGCCGGTTCCGCAACTCCGGCTTGTGCCAAGGGCACCAAGCTGGAGCATATATAGTCAGCTCAAATTCAATGCAACACCATCGAAGTTAGACCTTATCGAGGCAGTTTTTGCGATTGCTTCGCAGGGTTACACATCACTTATAAAGATAAAAAAGGCGCAGTTGATTCATTTCGACTGCACCTTTTTTATTACTAATCAGTTATTTTTAACCTGCAACGACTCTGTTATTTCACTTCTTCCATAGAAGCCTTGCAAAACCGGGACAGTCTATAAGGAACTTAGGCACAAGGTGCCGGTTCCGCAACTCCGCTTGTGCCAAGGGCACCAAGCTGGAGCATATATAGTCAGCTCAAATTCAATGCAACACCATCGAAGTTAGACCTTATCGAAGCAGTTTTTGCGATTGCTTTGCTGTCGATACACATCACTTATAAAGATAAAAAAGGCGCAGTTGATTCATTTCGACTGCACCTTTTTTATTACTAATCAGTTGTTTTTAACCTGCAAAGGCTCTGTTATTTCACTTCTTCTATAGAAGCTTTGCAAAACCGGGACAG
>JAAYKD010000052.1 GCA_012522585.1 Bacillota bacterium
AAGAGAAAGGAAGATAAATTATGTTTAGTCCTGAAATAATGATAGATTTAGAAAAATCTTTGATTTTAATGGCCCAGGGAATGGCCGGAATCTTTGTCGGCATCACGATCATCATGCTGATCGTAACAATTTTAAGCATAGTGACCCAAGAAGAAGCCAAACAATAAAACTGAAACAATAGACAATTTCAGCAAAAACTTAAATTGGCTGAGAAAATTTGCCGAAAAATCTTGGAAAACAAAACTTGCCGAAAAAATCAGTAGCAAAATTCTGCCTCGATAATTTTTAATCAGTGATTCTAATTTTAAAACAAACAGAATTTTAAAATTAACCCCCTATGCTTTGTTGCAACTAAAGCATAGGGGGCTTTTATTATGTTTGGAAAATTTAATTAGCCTCCTTGAATTCAGGGAAGAATCCGAAAACAAGGAGGCTAATTAGGAGGATATTCTCAAAGATAATATTTTGTTTTCTCAATTTATGTTCAGAGAAAACTCAGTGGAAACAAAATTTAACGATAAAATAAACACTCAACAAAGAAAGAATCATGATGATTAATCCTGGTAGAGCTAATCTATATTGAATCAGACACAAAGCCCAAAACTCTCTAAAAGTCACTCTGGTATCACGGTTTTCCTTATTTTTATCCTTCATTTTGATTCTCGCTACTGTTCTCAACTAAAAAGCAAGCTACCCAATGCTCAGGTTCGACTTCTATCATTTCAGGTTTTTCCATTTTGCATTTTTCGAAAACAAAGGGACATCTAGTATGAAACTTACATCCTGAAGGTGGGTTAGCTGGGCTGGGAACACTTCCTTTTAAGATTATTCTTTCCATTTCCAGTCCACTATCCAACAGCGGCATCGAAGAAAGAAGAGCCTTAGTGTAAGGGTGCAGAGGGTTGTCAAACAACTGTTCACTTGTGCCAGTTTCAACAAAATTGCCAAGATACATAACGCCAATTCTATCACAAAAATATCGAACTACACCTAAATCATGTGATATAAAAAGATAAGTTAAATTAAACTCTTCTTTTAATTCCTGCATCAAGGTTAGAATCTGCGCCTGAATGGACACATCTAAAGCGGCAATAGGTTCATCACAGACAATAAACTTTGGATTAAAAGACAAAGCTCTGGCAATACTAATTCTCTGTCTCTGTCCACCGGAAAATTCATGAGGATACTTACCGGCGTTCTCTCCAGCTATTCCACAGCGTTCTAATAAGTCGATGGCAATTTCAACAGCTTCAGACCGCTTAGCTAACTTGTGAGCGATCAGACCTTCCGATACAATATTGCTTACATTCATGCGCGGATCTAAAGAAGCAAATGGATCCTGGAAAATTATCTGCATATCTCTTCTCAAAAGACGCATTTTCTCTTCTGAAAGTCGCTCATTTTCTTCAACTGAAAAAAGTATATCATCCCTAAATTTTACCTTACCTGCTGTTGGGTCTAACAACCTTAAAATCGTTCGACCAACGGTTGATTTACCACAACCGGATTCCCCAACCAAACCAAAAATTTCACCTTCATAGATATCAAAGCTAAGACCGTCGACAGCCTTAACATCACCTACTTGTCTGGAAAATACACCCCCATAGATCGGAAAATATGTTTTTATATTAGTTACTGATATTAACGGCTTTTCCGACATTGGCTATACCTCCTTCTTTTGACAAGTGACATGCATACCCATGTCCTTTTTCGTTGAATTCCAAGAGAGGACAAATGGTTTTACAAGGTCTAAAGCTATACTGACATCTAGGCTCAAAAGCACAACCGATTATTTGTTGTCTACCAGATGGTACCATACCGGGAATACAGTATAAAGGGTCACCCTTTTTTACTTTTCCAGGTCTAGAATGCATTAAACCTTGAGTGTAGGGATGGGATGGATTGGCAAACAATTCTTTTGTAGGGCCTTCTTCAACAATTTTCCCAGCATACATGACCATGACCCGATCAGCCATTTCGTGAATTACACCTAAATCGTGTGTAATGAAGAGAATTGATGTTTTCATTGTCTCTTTCAGTTCTCTGAGTAAATCCAGTATCTGAGCTTGGATTGTGACATCCAAAGCGGTTGTTGGCTCATCTGCTATAATCAATTTTGGATCACAGCTTAAAGCCATAGCGATCATAATTCTTTGACGCATTCCACCCGAAAATTGATGGGGATACTCGTTTAAAACCTGCTGAGGTCTGGGTATACCCACCTTGATCAGATTCTCGACGCAAATATCAATGTTTTCCTTTGAGCCAAGACGTATTCCTTTATGGACTTGTAAAACTTCACCTAACTGGTCACCGATAGTTAAAACTGGATTTAATGCTGTCATGGGTTCTTGAAAGATCATAGAAATTTCATTTCCCCGTATTTTTTGCCATTCTTCTTCTCTAAAAGCTGTCAAGTTCTTGTTTTCAAATATTATTTGACCGCTCTTCAAAACCCCTTCTGGCTTTGGTAGCAAGCCCATAACTGCTAAGCTGGTAACACTTTTTCCGCATCCGGATTCACCAACTAGGCCAAGAACCTCACCCTCACTTATCTTTAAATCAACGCCTCTAACTGCACTAACTATACCTTCAGAAGTGTTAAAATCAATAGCGAGATCTCTAATTCTCAAAATTTCACTCATCTTTAACACCTCTATTTCTTCTGTTTTGGATCCAACGCATCACGTAAAGCATCCCCAAAAATATTTATAGATAAAGTAGTCAGAAAAATCATAATTCCAGGCGGAATCCAAAGCCAAGGATAAAACATTAGAGAGCTCATATTTTGAGCAGCAGAAAGCATATTACCCCAACTTGGCTGTGGCTGTTTAACCCCAAGTCCTAGGTAACTCAAACCTGCTTCGCCCAAAATACCTCCAGCAATTCCTAAAGTGGCATATACTATTATTACAGAGAAAACATTGGGCAAAATATGAGAAATAATAATGCTTGATACATTTAATCCTAGAGCCCTAGCAGCCTCGATAAATTCTCTTTTCTTTAAGGCCAATACTTCTGCTCTGACCATTCTAGCTAAGCTGGGCCAACTGAGAATGCCAGAGACAATCATAACAGTATAGATACTTGGCCCTAAAATTGAAGCCAAAACTATGGCCATTAGGAAAAACGGGAAACACATAAAAATATCAACCAGACGCATGACCAAATTGTCTATCCAGCCACCATAATAGCCGGACAAAGCCCCTAAAGTTACACCAATAGTAACAGAAATTCCCGTTGAAGCTAAACCAACCAACAAAGAAGCTCTGGTTCCATAGATCAACCTGGTTAAAACATCTCGGCCAAAATCATCAGTGCCAAGTCTATGGATATCATCCGGCTTTTGAAATTTATTCGATAAATTAATCCTGTTTGGATCAAAGCTTGTTATAACAGGTGCAAAAATTGCCATCAATATAAGCAAGATTATCACCGAGAAAGCTACTATAGCCAATTTGTTTTTAAATAGCCTAGTCAGGGTTATAGCCCATAGAGACTGTCCTTTGCTAATTTTAAGAGGTGCTGATTTATTCATAATGGCAAACCCCCTAATCGTATCTAATACGTGGGTCAGCAAAAGCATAAGCTATGTCCGCCAGCAAGTTAGCTATCAACATACTTAAAGCCAAAAGCATAGTCCCTGCCATTACCAAGGGGTAATCACGATTAGAAATTGCTTGATAAACTAGAGTGCCCATTCCTGGCCACATAAAAACATTTTCGGTCAAAATAGCCCCTGAAAGTAACGACCCCAAGGATATACTGAGGACAGTAATTACTGGGATGAGTGCATTGCGCAAGGCATGTTTATAGATGACACTTTTTTCTCCTAAACCTTTAGCTCGAGCTGTTCTAATATAATCTTGATTGATAATCTCCAGCATAGAAGACCTGGTATATCTCATACGGCCAGCGACTTGAATTGTTGTCAAGATACTGAGAGGAAGAGCTAAGTGATGCAATCGATCATGTAACCACCTAGTGCCTGTATAGCCGGCAGCGATAGTTTCCATTCCTTGCAAAGGAAAGAGTTTTAAATCGAAAGCTAAATATTTAAGAAGTAAAAGTGCCAAGAAAAAGGCTGGAATGGATATTCCCGCTAAGGCCAAAAGCGTCAGTATATAATCCAGAAAAGAATACTGCTTAGTCGCCGACAAAACCCCCAAAGGTATTGCTATGATCGTACTCAAAACCAAGGCCGGAATAGAAAGCAATAGAGTGTTTTTTAATCTACGACCAATCATATCGGCAATAGGTTGCTTTTGACTTATTGAATAACCCAAACTTCCACTAAAAACTTGCTTGGCCCATTTTGCATATTTTACTGGAATAGGATCGTAATACCCTATGGAGTTTAAAAGATTCTCATAGTCCGCCCTAGACATACTGGGGTTCGCCTCGATCATCTGAGCAAAGGGATCACCAGGTGCCAGTGAAATTAAAGTGAAAATTATTACCGATACACCAAATATAACGGGTATCATGAGTAAAAGTCTTCTGATAAGATAGGATTTCATTTGACTCATCCTTTAAGTAGAAGAGGCCGAAACTTGTTCGGCCTCTTTCCGAAATTTCTGTTTATTTTACATCCCAATTTTGCATTTTGTAGTAGAAGCCAGAAGGACCAAATTCATAACCTGTAAATCTTGGAGCAAACGCTCTTGCTGACTGAGGATTGTATAACCATACGTTTGGAATATGGTCGTTCATATAAATTGCCCACTCGTTATAAATGGGTTTTCTCTCATCAACAGAAACAAATTTAAGACCTTCGTCTAACATGTTATTTGTATATTCATCATCCCAACCGCAATAGTTGAAGCCTGCGCCGGTTTCCCAAATATACTTTTGATCTGCATCAAAGCTGGTTCCTAAGCCCATTAAGAAGAGATCGAAGTTCTCTGTTTCAGCAGCAGCAGTTAAAGCTGCAAATTCCATAATTTGAAGATCTACTTCAATACCAATATCTTGCAGATTTTGTTGAATTACCACAGCCGATTGCTCTCTGGCTTTATTGCCGGAAGGATATTTCAATACAATTTCAAAGGGGCTGTTATTGTAGTACATTACTCCGTCTTTATATTCGTATCCATCGACCGAGGTAAACAGTTCGATTGCTCTTTCCGGATCATATTCGTATGCATCTATTAATTCCGGATCTGGATCGGCCCAGCTTGCAGGTGTAAATGGATTATTTAATACGGTAGCGCGACCGTAGAGCAATTCGTCGACAATTTCCTGTCTGTTAATACCACAGGCTAATGCTTGACGAGCTTCCTTTTGAGCGAATTGCGGTAATCTGGTATTTACGCCCATGTATTGTGAAGTAACGGTATTAGTAAAGCGTAAATCAATATCTGCATTAGTCAACAACTCTAAAACGTCCGGGTTAAAGTCGCTTAAAATCAAGGTGTCAAGTTCGCCATTAATCATCTGGGTTTGAGCTGTATCGACAGCAACGGCCTTCAGGATTATTTTATCAACTTTAGGTTCGCCGCCCCAGTAATCGGTATATTTTTCCACGATTGCATGGGAGTCAGCAGCGAATTCCGAAATTTTAAATGGACCGGTTCCAACAGGATTGGTTGATAATTCTATGTTGTTCTCAGAAGTAGCTACATCAACATCTTCCCAAATATGCTTGGCCATAATAGGTCTTGTGCCAATGCTGTAGAGGAAAGAACCGAGGATGCCATCTGTGGTAATTTTGATGGTATGGGAATCTATGATTTCTAAACCTTCAACATCATCTGACAAGCCATCATGATAGGCTGCCATACCTAAGATGTTCTCAACGTTAGAATATCTGGGTCCAGTATAATCGGGATGCCCTACAAACATCAAAGAAAACTTAACATCCTCGGCAGTAAAGGGCTCACCATCGTGCCAAAGTACACCTTCACGCAGATCGAAAGTTACGGATAAGTTATCTTCAGAAACTTCCCAATCCTCGGCCAAGATTCCATAGAACTCCATATTCGGGTCATAAGCTATCATGGATTCAAAGATTAAACTTGTAATATTGCCATCATAATCCGTTGTTAAGATATCGGGAATAAAAAGACCGGTTGGTGGATTGAATTGGGCAAACGTTAAAATCTTAGGATCGCTACTGTCATCTGGAGTAACCGGGTCGGTTGGACCACAAGAACTCAATAGAAATACAAAAACCAACATTAGTGCTAATAATCTAGACTTACCTTTCATTAATTTACCTCCTCTTATTTTGAAAAATTGTACTGAGTCTGTTAGGTTCCACCTCCCTAGTATGAGCTTCTCATAAGCAACATATAGAGATAGATTCTCAAAATCCACCTCACCCCATCGTTACAAAAAGCTATTACGAGATAATTAGAGACATTGTTCTACAGGTTGCACTGTTATTCCTTCTAAAAAAATTAAAAACTTCTAAATTTTAAGTTTTTTAAAATCCTTTTTTGTTTTTATCTAAACAAGAGCCCAAATTTGCTTATAATTGCTTTGGAAAACAAAATTATGCTTCGAACTTTCTGGTTTGTTATTTTGAATCTAAAACCAAAATAACAGAAGCCCCTATACTAAAGTCTAACCTAAGCATAAGGGGATTTGTCATATTTTGCAAATTTCAACTTACTTTTCTGGCGCTAGGCGAAGAACTTTTAACCAAATCATATTGTTAACTACCGCCTAAAAGAGCTTGATCGTAAAAGAATAAGACTTCGTTGATTTCGAATATATCGTATATTTCATTAGTTATAAAATATTCAATGATGACATCAAATTTCTGACTGCGGGAAAGGGTGAAGCCCGCTCGTTTGAGCAAACTATTCGTCTCTTGCAAATCTAATTCTAAGGCTATGGCCAGAGAGATAATTGTGCGCTTACTAGGCATATAATTTTTGACCGAGCGTATTTTAGAAAATAATTTGCGATCGATATTAG
>JAAYKD010000053.1 GCA_012522585.1 Bacillota bacterium
AAATGAGGCTTGGATTGGTTCGCCAAGAATTTATTTGAAGCTTTAGAGAATCTATAAAATAGTGAACTATTATACTCAGAATTTACACAGGATTTAGGACTTGACTCTATTTTACATTCCAACGATTTACACGGTGACTTTTTAGAAGAAAAAATTGGAAATATTGATGTGGGCGGAGTTTCCATGCTTTCCGGTTACATTAATAAGGTACGAGAAGAAGAAGAAAATGTTATCTATGCTATAGCCGGTGATATGTTCAGAGGGTCGGTCATCGACTCTGAGTATAAGGGCATCTCGACTATCGAAATCATGAATATGCTTTCACCTGATGTTGTTACCATCGGCAATCACGAAATCGATTACGGCATAGCGCATTTATTGTTCATTGAAAAATGTGCACAATTTCCTATCATCAACGCAAATTTATACATTAAGACGAATGGAACAAGGCTTTTTACTCCCTATAAGATCTTAGAAATAGAGGATATGAAGATTCTATTCATAGGTATAGTCACCGAGGAAGTGCTGGCTGCGGCTAAGGCAGACGGCCTAGTTGGCTCCTTTATAGACACTGATGAAGCTGCTCAAGAGGTTGGTCGCATCTGCAATGCTTATAATGCAATAGATATAGATTTTACAGTTTTACTGACTCATATTGGTTTTGAAGAAGACAAAAAATTGGCAGCCATTCTTGAACCGGAATGGGGTGTTGATTTGATTATCGGTGGCCATTCCCATACATTTATGGATGAACCCACCACTATCAACAATATTGTCATTGCACAGGCAGGTCATGGCACCGATAATATTGGCCGCTTCGATATTGACGTTGATACTGACGATAATTGTATCGATTCCTATACCTGGGAATTCGTTCCGATTAACGAAAACACGGCCGAAAAGGATTTACAGCTGGAAGAGATCATCAACAAGTATAAGGATGAAACTGACAGAAAGTATCGGCGTATCATCACCCGTTTGAGCAGGGCTTTGACTCACCCGGTTAGGAACACTGAGACTTCTTTAGGCTGTTTGATGGCTGATGTCTTTCGAGAGAGTTTAGGTGTCGACCTGATGCTGATGGGCTCTGGCAGTATTCGCGGGCAAAAATTAGGCCCAATTGTTGAATATCGTGATCTAGCGGAAATCTTTCCCTATGATGATGAAATTCACATGGTCAAATTGACCGGTGCCCAGTTGGAAAAGATGTTTTTACACATCCTAAGAGACGATGCATTTTTAGGTATAACCGAGTACTATCAACTCTCCCAAGATTTTAGGCTGATCTATTCTAAATCAGAAAAAGCCATCAAGGAAATGAGCCTGGATGGCAGGGCGATTCACCCTGAAAATGTTTACACTATGGGAATTCAAAACTTTCATTTCCTCAATGTTAAAGAATTTTTAAATCTGACTCGTGAAGAAATTGAACAAAATGGAAAGCCACGAATTTTGGCAACCTCTTCCTTCGATATTTTGACCGAGTTTTTATCATATCATCAAAAGCATCACTGTGTCTTTGACCCACGCATTACAATTTTAGATTAAATTAAAGATAGGAGAAAGATAAATGGAAGTAGTAATCAAAAAATTACCGAGCAATTTAGCAGAGTTTAAAGCCATGGAAATCATGGATTTAACCAAGCCCCAAAACACCTGTGCCCTTTTCTTATGTGCTCTCAACCTCTTTGTTCAAGACAAGAACGTCGGGATCGATGCAATTAATTTGCTCAAAGGTCCGGTCGAGCTGAGCACCTATGAGAAGAATTTCATCACCGACAGACTTCGCGACAAGACTTATCTTCCCTTAGCTTATTTTGAAGGCGCCACTCCGGAAAACAATTACACTCCTGAGGAGCCCTTTGTATTAAAGCTTTATCCAGACGGCAGACCCCAGGATATGGAAGAAGGCTATATGCGCCTGTATCTACAGACAGCCGGTGCTGACTCTAAGCGAGCCATTAAAATGCGCAGCAAAGGCGATGAGTGGTTCATCTGGGAGTATCCTGGTATCGTTACGGATATTCGCAAACCCCATAAAGAAGATCCCTTTAAATGGTAGTTTAGCTGCCTGAATTCTTATAGCAATCAAATCAAAAAGCACCCCTTACTGCATCACACAGTCAGGGGTGCTTTTCTTAATCGTTGACATTAGTTTTAACAATCTGTTTTTCTGCATATGATATTTTTTTCTCGTTGATTTTAACAATCCATTCTTTTTTAATTTGCCAGAGAGCCGCCTGGATGTTTTGGCCTTTTATTTCTTTTCCTTTGGCAATATCTTCATGATGC
>JAAYKD010000008.1 GCA_012522585.1 Bacillota bacterium
AGATCTTCTGCAGTATTTAAAAACTTTGCTGTTTCCTCTTCACAATCTCCTCAGTTAAAAATTCATAGATTTATCAATTCTAGCCTAACAGAATTGAGTTTGCCTAGAAAGGCATTAGATGTTAAGATGAAAACCGATATGAGGTGAAAATATTATGGCAAACAAAACACTAGTTTTAGCAGAAAAGCCTTATCAAGGCAGAGAGTTAGCCAGGGTGCTCAATTGCCGGCAAAAAGGTAAAGGTTACATTGAGGGCAACAATTATATAGTGACTTGGGCTTTAGGTCATTTGGTCACCTTAGCAACTCCCGATGAATATGATAAAAAGTATAAAAAATGGCAGATGGAGCATCTTCCCATCATACCAAAAGAATTCAAATTGGTCATCATACCTTCCACCCGACATCAATTTAGATTGATCAGTCAACTGATGAAGCGACAGGATGTTAAGGATTTAATTATCGCCACCGATGCTGGCCGCGAAGGAGAGTTAGTCGCCCGTTGGATTATGGAAAAAGCCGGATGGCGCAAGGAGACTAAAAGGTTATGGATTTCCTCCCAGACGGATGCAGCTGTGAAAGAAGGCTTTGCCAAGCTAAAATCAGCTCAAGAGTATGACAATCTTTATGCTGCGGCCAAGGGACGTTCCATCTCAGACTGGTTGGTTGGCTTCAATATCAGCAGAGCGTTGACTTGTAAATATCATGCCTCCCTCTCGGCGGGCAGAGTGCAAACTCCGACTCTGGCGATCATAGCAGGCCGGGAAGAGGAAATCGAGAAATTTAAGCCCCAAACTTACTTTACATTAAGTGCCTTATTCTCTGGCTTCAAGGCTCAACACAGGCCCAAAGGAGACAGACGCCTAAATGTTTTAGAAGAGGCGGAAAACCTGCAAAAGAAATGCCAAAGGGAAAGAAGCGCCTTGGTCAAATCGGCAGTCAAGAGCAATAAAAGAGAATTGCCCCCTTTACTCTTCGATTTGACCGAATTGCAAAGAGAAGCCAACAGAATTTATTCCTTTTCTGCCAAGAAAACTTTGGATTTAACCCAGCGTTTGTATGAAGAACACAAGCTATTGACCTACCCCAGAACCGATTCAAAATATTTGAGCAGTGATTTAGTCGCTACTATTCCGGCGCGCTTGAAGAATCTCAATCACTCACCCACTTATGGCAAAATAGCGCAGGCTCTTTTGAATCAGCCTTTAAGAAACAACAAGAGGATCTTCAACGATGAAAAAGTCAGCGATCACTATGCTATTATTCCTACGGAAGAACGAGCAAATTACCTGGCTCTGACTCAGGATGAAAGAAGCATCTATGAATTGGTAGTGGCCAGATTCTTGGCGGCCTTCAGCCCTGACTTTCTCTACGAACAGTTGGATTTAACTTTGAAGATTGCCGGAGAAGAATTTACGGCTAAAGGCAAGGCCATTAAGTCTTTGGGCTGGCGCAATCTTTTAAATCTAGATAGAGAAGACGAAGATGAGGAGGACCAGGAGCAAGTACTGCCGGCGATTAAAGATGGGCAGAGCATTCCTTTACAGGATGTGCAATTGAACAGGCGGCAAACTCAAGCTCCTAAACGCTATACAGAAGCTACTCTTCTTTCTGCCATGGAAAACCCCTCCCGCTTTGTCGAGGATAAAAACTTGAGAAGCGTACTGCAAGAAGCCAAAGGCATAGGAACACCTGCCACCAGAGCCGAAATTATTGAGCGCCTGATTTCTGCCAACTATGTTGAGCGCCGAGGCAAGGAGTTTTTCCCTTTGAGCAAGGGCAGACAGTTATTGGAATTGGTACCTGAAGATTTAAAATCACCTGCCTTAACCGCAGTCTGGGAAGAAAAATTGAATTCAATTGCCCAAGGTAAGCTCAGCGAAAAAGCTTTTTTAAAGGAAATAATCGAGTATACTAAAGATCTGGTTAAAACGGTTAAGACCACTCAAGGCACTTATCGCCACGACAATTTGACCGGCAACCGTTGCCCGAACTGTAATCAATTCATGCTTGAAATCAATGGAAAAAGAGGCAAGATGTTGGTTTGCTCTGACCGAGAATGTGGTTTCAGACAAAATCTCTCTTATCTTAGCAATGCCCGCTGCCCAGTCTGTCACAAAAAATTGGAAGTAGTAGGAGAAGGTGATAAGAGGCTTTACACCTGCAGCTGTGGTTTTAGAGAACGCTTCGACCGCTTCAACCAAGAGCTGGCAAAAAAACGCAACCAAGCAGGTCGAGCCGATGTCATCCGTTATCAAAAAGAACAGGCCAAGAGAGAAAAGGAAGAAAGCGTTTCCGCTTTCGAATTAGCTTTCAAAAAAGCACAGAAGAAAAAATAAAAATTTTAAAACAATGGATTATTACCTTCAAATTAGCCCTTAAAGACTAAAAAAGCATCCGTGGATTCTTCACGGATGCTTTTTTGTTTTTCTATGCAACTATTCTTTTTTAAAGAGAAGGGCACCGGTGGGGCAAGCCTCCACACAGAGACGACAGTTGACGCAAGCCTTCTCTCCCTCCATCATGCCGGGTAGATAAGGCACGGTTTCGGCATGACTGCCTCTATACATATAGGCAATCATATTGACCTCAGCCACATCACGACAGACCCGGACACAAGTTCCACAGAGAATACATTTCTTGGGGTCACGAACAAAGACCGGATTCGTCTCGTCCAAAGGTTTGGCATGTTTATCCCCGACGAAAGCAGCTTGCTGAGCATCATAAACAGTAGAATATTTACGTAAGAGACAATCATCAGCATCGCCACAACCGCAACTCAAACAGCGCAAAGCTTCAGCAATGGCTTGCTCTTCTGTGAAAGTGCTCTCAACTTCAGCAAAGTCAGCTATTCTGGTCTTAGGGCTGAGCTCTTTGGGATGATTCTTGGCCTTTTTCTTTTCATCTTTATAATATTCAGGGGAAACTTTGGACAAACTCGTTCCCATGACATGGTTATAATCTTCTTTGACTTGAGGTAGATTCATCAGATAGCGATTGATTGACCGAGCACCTTTAGCACCTGCCGCAATGGCTTCAATAGCAGTGGCTGGACCGGTAACGGCATCACCGCCGGCAAAAACATCGGGTAAGTTAGTAGCCGCAGTATCCAAACTGGCTTTAATATTGTCTCGATTCATTTCCAAAGGAAAATCATCGTTAATAAAAGCTAAATCTTGAGTCTGACCGACTGCAGCTATGATGATATCAGCCACACACATGTGTTCTGAACCTTCAATGGGCACAGGTCGGCAGCGCCCGGAGGCATCAGGCTCACCTAGAGCCATATCGATTAAGGTGACTGCAATACTCTCTCCGTCCATAGCGACGGCACTGGGATTGGTCAAGGTAACGATCTCTACACCTTCAGCTTCGGCTGCATTGACCTCTTCCGGATGGGCTGGCATTTCAGCACGACCCCGGCGATAGATCATCTGAACCCTGGAAGCTCCCAAACGCAAAGCAGTGCGAGAAGCGTCGATAGCAGTATTACCGGCTCCAACAACCATCACACTCAGACCGGTTAAATCAACATCATTGTATTTTTCAATCCGGGCCAAAAAATCTACGCCTGTATAAATCCGGCTGCAACTATCTTCACCGGCACAGCCCAGTTCCCAACCTTTTTGAGAACCAACGCCGACAAAGATGGCATCGAAGCCTTCTTCTTTTAATTGTTGATAGGTGATGTCCTTGCCAAATTCCACACCATAGTTGAACTTGACACCCATTTCTTCAATGATCCCAACTTCAAAATCCAAAATTTCTCTGGGCAAGCGGTAGGATGGAATTCCATAGCGCAACATACCACCCGGTTTTTCATGTTTTTCAAAGATGGTCGCTTGATGACCGAAGATAGCCGAATAATAGGCACAGGATAGGCCGGCTGGTCCGGCACCGATGATGGCGATTTTTTTGCCGGTGCTCTCTTGCAATTCCGGGATAAAGGGACCGTGTAGACGATCGTAATCACTGACAAAGCGTTTGAGATGGTTGATGCCGACTGTTTCATCGACTATATTGCGACGACATTCATCTTCACAGGGGCGAGTGCAAACCCTGCCACAGACCGAAGGCAAAGGGTTCTGCTCTTTGATTAAGCGTAGGGCTGCCAAAAACTGCCCTTGGGCAATCAGTTCAATATAATGATGCACATCGATATGAGCCGGACAGGCAACAGTACAGGGAGCAACACAATCACCTGTATGCTCCGATAGGAGCAACTCCAAGCAGACTCGCCTTGAATCGGCAATATCCGGGCTTTCAGTGGTAATCACCATACCTTCAGCTATGTTAGTAGCACAAGCCAAAGGATTACCCCTGCTGCCATCTATTTCTACCCGACAGAGCATGCAAGAACCGAAGGCTTCTAAGCGCTGGTCATAACACAAATTGGGTATCTCTACCCCATTGGCCAAAGCAGCTTGTAAAACACTGGTCCCGGCTTCAATCTGACAGGGTTTACCGTTTAAAACAAAATTGACTAAACTCATTGACTCTCTCCTTACTCGACTATGACCGCTCCGAAACGACAGACTGCCTTACAGTTGCCACAACGGGTACAAATACTCGGATCTATGACATGCGTTTCTCTGGGCTCCCCACTGATACAGTGAACCGGACAGTTTCTGGCGCAAACTGTACAGCCCGTGCATAAAACAGGATCAATTCTGTAACTGATCAGGGCTCTGCACTGAAGGGCAGGGCATTTTTTATCGTTGATATGAGCTTCGTACTCATGTCTAAAATATTTCAAAGTTGTCAAAACTGGATTTGGAGCCGTTTGACCTAAAGCACAGAGGGAATTCTTTTGCACTTGATGAGCCAAGGTTTCCAATTTTTCAATATCACCGGGCACACCTTTACCTTCTGTAATCCGAGTTAAAATTTCCAGCATGCGCTTGGTGCCAACTCGACAAAATGTGCACTTACCGCAGCTTTCTTTTTGAGTAAAATCGAGGAAGTAGCGAGCGATGTCAACCATACAATTATCTTCGTCCATGACGACCAAGCCGCCGCTGCCCATGATGGCACCGGTTTCAGCCAGGGTACCGTAATCAATCGGGGTATCAAAAAGCTCAACCGGGATACAACCACCGGAGGGCCCACCCAATTGCACGGCTTTAATCGGCTTACCGGAAGAAGAACCGCCACCTATATCTTCTATGACCTCTCTGACGGTCAGGCCGGCGGGAACTTCAACCAAGCCCCCTCTTTTAATTTTTCCGGCCAAAGCAAAGACTTTTGTGCCCTTGGTCTCTTCGGTGCCGTATTGTCTATAATCATCTGCACCAAAATTCAGGATATAACCAATATTGGCCAGGGTTTCAACGTTATTGATATTGCTAGGCTGATTGAACAAACCTCTTTCAGCCGGGTAAGGGGGACGTATTCTAGGCATGCCCCGCTGGCCTTCAATACTAGCCATCATGGCTGTTTCTTCTCCGCAAACAAAAGCCCCGGCCCCTTGTTTAATCGACAGGTCAAAATCAAAACCTGAGCCAAGAATATTCTTGCCTAAAAAGCCTTTTTCTTTGGCCTGTTCCATGGCTAATTCCAATCTCTCGATAGCCAAAGGATATTCAGAGCGAGCATAGATGATGCCGATAGTGGCTCCTATTGCATAGCCTCCGATGATCATGCCCTCAATCACACTATGGGGATCTCCTTCTAAAATGGAACGATCCATAAAGGCACCAGGGTCACCTTCGTCGGCATTACACAACATATATTTTTGATCAGCTTGGGAAGCCAGAGCAAAGTCCCATTTTAAACCGGTGGGAAAGCCTGCTCCGCCACGTCCTCGCAAACCACTGGCTTTGACTTCTTCAACAACTTCTTGGGGGGTCATGGATAGTGCTCTAACCAAACCGGAATAAGCACCTAATTCCATAGCATCTTCAATTTCTTCAGGATTAATCGCTCCACAGCGGGAAAGAACAACTCTCACCTGCTTAGAAAAGAAAGCTGCATTGGTGCAATCATTTCTTTCCGATTTGACCAAGTATTGATCGGCCACTTCCCCATCTAGAACATGGGAGCGGAAAACGTCTAAAACATTTTCTTCATCTAAGAGGCCATAGATATGACTGCCCTGTTCGTCTAAAACTTCTACCAAGGGCTCAGCAAAACACATGCCCATGCAACCGGTGGAAGCCAGAGTGATATCCTGACGACCGTAGTTTTCCAGCAGAGAATAGATCTTATCGTATACTTTCATTCCTCCGGCAGCTATACCGCAGCTGCCTAAACCGACAATCACCTTCATCTTTAAGCTCCCTCCAATTCCTTATATTCTCGCAATATTTTCTTTGTTTTATCCCTGGTCAAGCGACCGTAAACTTCTCCGTTGATCATCATGACCGGTGCCAAGGAGCAACAGCCTAAACAAGCCACCGTTTCCACAGTGAACAGCCCGTCTTCTGTGGTTTCGTCTAGATTGACATTCAATTCTTCGCAAATAGTTTCTGCTATAGTCTCAGCGCCATTGACATGACAAGCTGTACCAGCGCAGATTTTAACCACATATTTACCTAGGGGAGTCAATCTAAATCCGGCGTAAAATGAAGCAACCCCCATAATATCCGTAACTTTAATGCCCGTCCGCTCTGACATTTCGACGATAACATCCATGGGCAAATAACCGTAGCTCTCCTGAATTTTTTGCAGCATGGGTATGAGCTGAGAGGCATCCCCTTTATTATCTCCGATGATTTCATCTAGAGGTTTGAAATAATCAATTTGTTTCGACATGTTTTCTCATCCTTTTTTAAATTAGCGTCTTGTTTATCGGTTAAAAGCAGTAAGACTTTTGAATTTATTTGAAAATAGAATCTTTCTCCAAAAGGGTCTATAATTTTTATTTGCCTCTTGTAAAAAGGTAAAATAGACTTGAGCTAAAGGTAAGAGGTCTGTATAGCTTTTAAATGGATAGGATTGAAGCAGACTTCCGGCAGTTTCGCTGATCTGCCAGACAGTGCGCAAAATCCTTTCAGACCGAAGATTACCTTCCATTATAACCTCTCGCAAATCTTCGTTGCCAAAATAGCTTCCGGCCAGGTGTGTAGCTGTTAAAATAAGCATATCCATCTGGTCTCGTTGTTCATCCTGTTTAAAAGAAGAATCTCTCATCACTTTTTTCAACTGTTCTTTTTCCATCAGAACACCTGTCATCTTGGCTTGGAGCAAACCGGCAGGTTCAGAATGAGCAGCCAATTGAGTGGCAAAAAACTCATCCCAGAGACGATAGACGAAAATACTTATATCTTCAATTTTTCTGGAGTTGACCAAGGTTATTTTGCCCGGAAGTTCTGCCAGACAATTATTATTATGAACATGAGCCAATTCGTGCTGTAAAATGTTTTGCAGAATGCGCAAATCATTGATGTTTTCTTCTGCTTTAGCCCACATTTCTTCCGAAATAAGAATTATTGATTCACCGCTTTTACGCCGCAGGAATTCGGCTCCATAGCTACCCACAAGCAGTTTGGGCGTAAAAGATAAGCCCTTGAGCCCCTTTAAATCCAATTTATGATGGCTAATAAAAGGTTGAATCCATTCGTTTAAAAGAGTTGTTCGCTTCTCATCCAGCCAACATTCTTCAGTGTCACAGACTTTGCAGATTATTTCATCATTCATCTATATCCTCCCCTTTTGAGTCGGATATATTTTCAGCTTGTTCTTTTTCCAAATCACTTACGTTTTCATTCCCTGTCTGATTGGACAGACGACTTGCTACATCCCTTTTGAAAAGTTGATAGACTACCGAAGTCAATGGAATGAAAACTAAAATACCCCAAATTCCAAAAAGACCGGCACCAACGCTAACTGCCAACAAAACCCAAAGAGAGGGCAGACCTGTGCGGGCGCTCATAACTCGGGGATAAATCAAATTCCCTTCGATTTGTTGCACTACAAAGAATAATAAAATAAACCATAAGGCCTGAACCGGACTGATCAAAAGAACCAGAAAAAGCGAAACAAAAAAACCTAAAAAAGCACCAAAAACAGGAATGATTGAAGAAAAACCAATAAAAACCGAAACAACCAAGGCATAAGGGAAACGGAATATAATCATGCCAAGAAAAAACAGACTGCCTAAAATAAAGGCTTCCAAAAGTTGTCCGGAAATAAAATCGGCAAAAACTATATTAGCCAGATCCAAGGTTTCGATAATAAAATTGCTATGTTCTTCTGGCAAATAAGCCTTGAAAACCTTTTGGCTCTGTTGATACAATTCTTCTTTTTGCCAAAGCATATAAAGAGCAAAAACGAGGCCCAAGCCTATAGTCACAACTCCGGAAAAAACGGAGCCTATGACTAAAATTGTTGAGCTGAAAATTCCACCCAATGAAGTTTGTAAAAAATTGGTTAGTTTTTGAGTCAAATCATTGAAATCGAACTCTATTGATTCTATCCAAGCGACCGCTTCTTTTAATTGCCAAGAAGATAAAAGTTCTCCCAGTTTGTCCTGACTCTGAGCCAAAAATTTGGGAAATAAATCGGCTAAGTTTTTTAACGCAGCCCGCAATTCAGGAACTACCGTAAAAAATATTAAAGTCAAAACAATAAAAAATAAAAAAACGGTGAGCAAAAGAGCTATCAACCGTTTAACAGCCTTATTACCCTGGGGCAATAATCTCGAAACTAATTTGGCTTCAAAAAAACTGACGGGTATTTTAAGCACAAAGGCTATGACAAAACCTAAAAAAAACGGAGCTAAAATATTTAGAAAAATCGCCAAGGCCTCTTTGGCCAAAACAAAATTCTGCAGAGCCCAATGGGCTAACAGAGCCAGAAAGACTAACTTGACTAAGAATAATGGGGTTATTTCTTGGTTCTTCATGCAATCACCTCATGTTAGATGAAAAACTAACTAAATTACTTCGAGATTATACCTTTTTATTCCTTCCTTTTAATAGCTAAATTTTCACAAAAATCATACTAGAGTAGATTTTATCATCAAGTTGGCTAATCAGAGCTAAAATTAAAAAGGCGTCAGGTGAGTTTCACGATATATTGGAACATTTTATAATCAAGTTAACCGGTCAGGGCTAAAATTAAAAGAACTCAGGTGAATTTCACGATATATTGAAGCGGGAGATTTTATAATCAAGTTAGCCGGTCAAGGCTAAAATTAAAAGAACTCCGGTGAATTTCATGCTATATTGAAGCGGGAGATTTTATAATCAAGTTAGCCGGTCAAGACTAAAATTAAAAGAACTCCGGTGAATTTCATGATATATTGAAGCTAGCTTAACTATCAATAAAGGTCAATTGCCCCCGACGCAAATCACGAACGACCTGCGTTTGGAAAAGCAAAGCATCTTAAGCACACTCAACGCTGCCAAATTGCAGTTTTAAAGAAAGAATCAATGACAAAATTACCTAAGATAATTGTTCTGAGGACTCAGTGCAGCTCTGATTACAATCAATAAAATACCAAAAAAGTAATTTCAGCCAAACACTTGACGGGTTTCAAACGTCTATAGTATAGAAGGGGTGATTCTTTGCTGCTGGAAAACTTTTATCAAAACAATAAGAACCAACTGATTTCTAAATTGGCAAGCTATTCCGGCGACCAAGAAGCAGCCAAGGATGCGGTTCAGGAAGCCTTTCTTAAAGCCTTGGCAAATCGCCAATTAGTTTGTCAAATGCCGGAGAGGTCTATCTGGTCTTGGCTTTATACCACTGCCAAAAATTCGCTGATAGATGAAAAACGTAAAACCGCTAGGCTAATTAATTACGATGGTTATGAAGATTACGAAGAAGTCGACCCGGCCGGAGACTACACCACGACCATCATGGTTAAACAGCTGCTCCATCATCTACCTGAACATTTAGTTCATGTGGTTTCCTTACGTTATTATGGCAACCTCAATTCGACTGAAATCGGTAAGCTCATTGGGATACCGGCAGCAACGGTACGGACACAGCTTCGTGCAGCAATCGCCATTCTAAAAAAATATGTTTAGCAGGAGGAAGTATAATGGCTAAAAAATTGAAGATCAATACAGGTCAAGCTATTCTGATTAAGAATCCCCCCGAGGCTTACTCTGAATACGAATCAATAAAATTTAATGCTGGCAGCGTACTGATTTCCCGACAAGTATACGACACGCTGATCAGAATGAATGTCTCTTTTAATACAGGTCAGATCAATATTCTGGATATAGAAGGTGAAGTCGTCGAACTTCCCGGTGGTTCAGTAGTTGACCAAAGCTCCAACTATCAAGGTTGCTATATAATTTGCGAAGGTAATCTAATCGTGACAAATAAAGATGGCTTGCAGGGAATTACCGGTTTATATGCCAATCGCATTTTTTATCCTCAATCCCTTGATCTATCCTCTCTCAAAGGCATAGTTGCCGCAAACAGAATCACCTATGAAGATGATGCAGTTCTCTGGCTGAAGAATATGATTCTGGATGAAAATATGATTCCTTCTTTAGAAAAAGAAGCCCTGTACTGGGTTCACGGCAGCATATCCGCTCTGAAAAGAGAAGTGCTTGAAGAAATAAGCCAAAAGTCCATTCGTTTCCATTGTAAAAGCCTGACAATCTACCAAAGTCTCTTTGAAGAGTATTCTCATTTGTTCCAAGCTGAAAAACTTAAACTCATTCCCGATGGCTATGGGATTGCTCAAGATGTTCTTCTTGACGCTAATACTTTTTATCTCTACGGAGAAAAACTCTTTGTTAAAGGAGATCTGACGGTACAAAAAGACCAAGCTGTGCACTTAAAGAATTTTACCTCGATTATAGTCAAGGGCACCGCTACCTTGCCTAGTTCAGCCGCCTCTGACTGTGAAAACAAAATCAAAGCTGAAGACTACGACCTGTACCAAGGTCTGCTCAAAGAAGGCAATGGTAAAGTTATAATTGATCACGAGATACTGCAATATGCTTTAAACCAAGAGATTGAATATGCATTGCGGGCTAACGGCGAACTGCTCTTTAAAGAAAATATCACCCTGGCTGACTTAGAAGCTATCTCTTCGATTGGCTGCAATGGCGTGATCAGTGCCTCCAGAAAATTACACGGAGCTCTAGAAGCCAAAATAAAATATCTCAACGGAGTAATTGTCAATTTGGACGACGCCAAATCGCTAATGGGAGATGAAACCGGCGTTACTCAAATCAACACAGGCCTGTTCCGCTTCTAAATAATAAGGACAAGATAATTTTAACTAAGAAAAAGGACATTGTATAAATTCCTTACTCACTCCTCTTTCTTAGGTGCAAATCGCTGAGAGGAAGAGAAGTCAACGTTACTCAAATCAACACAGGCCTGTTCCAAATCCTTTTATCTTAACTACATTAAAAAACACTCAACCAGTGAAGATTGCCTTCGGTTGGGTGTTTTTTCCATTACAGGCTCTGACAAACTCAGTTTTAGAATAAAAAAACATCTTGCCGAACTGGTTTAAAAAATCAAAGAACTTCAAAAAGTGGTTGGGTTTATCTGGCTAAAGTATGAAACATAACGAGATATTGCAGCTTAAATGTCGTACAAGAAAGGCGTATCGATGAACGAAGTGCTCTCTTATGACTAATGTCTTACTTTTGAAAAACCCTATTATTGTTTCATATCCCGAGACGAATTGGGAGGTGATTTGAATCAATTTCTTGAGTGATATGAAGGCAAAATCGAAAAGACCAGAGATAAAAACTCTAAAACTAATGTAAGTTTACCAGTCAATGAAAGAAAAAAGAAAGAAGAATTTAGAAAAAAGAAGGTATTTGCGTCTATTTCATAGAATAAAACAGAAATTTATAAAACAAAAAACCTGCGCAGCCTTTGTTAATCCCTGAATTTTACTTAATCTTTAAAAGGGGCGATGCTTATGTAGCAGACTTATGTTGATTTGAATGAAGATTTTTAGAGATTTCAAATTTTTTAAGCGGAGGTGTTTCTCGTGCCTATCTTTGAAGGTCAACTAATTACTATGATAGCACAATTAATTTTAGCAGCTACAATCTTTGCTTTACTGAGAAGATCTCGTAGTGGAGAAAGGTTGCCTAAAATTCGGCGTTTAGCCGGCCTGGATGCCATAGACGAAGCCATCGGACGAGCTACTGAAATGGGGCGACCGACTATTTTCGGAAACGGTTCAGGGGGTTTAAACAGCGCTCAAACAATTGCTTCTTTTTCTGTTTTAGAGTACGCAGCTCGGTCATGTGCTCGTTATGACACCCAACTAATAGCTGTAAGCTATGTGGCATCAGTTTACCCTGTTATGGAAGCCATAGTTCGTACCAGTTATTTAGAACTTGGTAAAGGCGATTCTTACGATCCAGTCAATACAGTGCGATTTATCGCCAGTGGCTGGGGCGCTTCAGCATCGGCTTTACAAGGAACTATGCGCCGGGAAAGGGTGGCTGCTTGTTTATTTATGGGTTCCTATTACGCTGAGACTACAATGATTACCGAAGTGGGAGCCAACCTAGGAGCCATTCAAGTTGCAGGTACCGCCAATACCGCTCAGCTTCCCTTCATGATTTCATCCTGCGATTACACTTTAATCGGAGAAGAATTCTATGCTGCCGGTGCTTATTTGTCAAAAGACGACGTTCAGAAAGTTAATCTTGTAGCTCTTGACTATGCTAAGGCTATAACTGTTATTGTTATTATTATCGGTGCATTACTGGCAACTTTCGGCGACGCTTCTCACTTAAAGAATTTCTTAAATTACTAGAGCATCTCTTTTAACGCAGAGATGCTCTGTTTTTTTTATTAAGGATGGTGTGCTATGTATAGAAGAACTATTCCGTTCATAATTTCCATCGTCATCGGTTTAAGTTATATTTTAAGCGGTGCTTTGCCAGAAATCAGCGCATGGAAAAATTTATTAGACAAATGGTTTCAAATTTCAACAGCATTTGCGGTTTTAATTGGGGCAATCAGTTTATCTATGGTACATTTCCGTAATCTCAGAAGGCCAGAACGCCTCATCTACAGCACGACCTTAATTATAGCATTGTACGGCACTGTTGTTTTAGGTTTAATCCAAACCAGTAAAGGAGAACTATATCAAACCTGGTACAATATGACAATCGTTCCTTTGGAAGCCGCTATTCTCTCTCAAATAGCTTTCTATATAACAACAGCAGCCTTTAGGGTTTTAAGAATGCGCTCCTTGGAAGCAAGCCTCATGCTTATAGCAGCTGTTTTCGTAATGTTTTACAATGTCCCAGTTGGAGCGGCTGTTTGGCAGGGAATTCCTGTTATCGGAAAATGGCTGATGGATATACCAAATACTGCTGCAATGCGAGCTATAACCATGGGGGCTGCTTTAGGGGCATCTGCAACAGCAATACGTGTTTTTCTGGGCTTAGAACGCTCCTATCTAGGAGGCGGCGAATAGATTCAGCTGAAAGGAGGAATAATAATGTCTTTTTGGGAAAAATTATCAAAAATGGATAATAGAATCATCTACACCGCTTTACTAGTTATCATGATTTGGGCATTGATTTGGCCTATGGGTCTGCCCATACAAATTGGAACTTCTGCCAAAGCAGCTTATGAAACATTTGATAGTTTTGAATCCGGAGATATACTTTACGTTTCATTTGACTACGATTCCGCAGGAGCAACAGACATCCAATCTTCCATTGAAGCTTGTATGCGTTTAGTTTTAAAGAACGGAGGGCGGGTAGTTAGCGGTGCTCTTTGGCCTATCGGAGCTCAACAGGCCAATTATGCTTTCAAAAAAATGCAAGAAGAATACCCTCATCTTGTTGAAGGAGTAGATTTCTTGAACCTCGGCTATAAACCTGGCGGACAGATGTATATTGAAAAAGCCATGGACAGCCTAATAGAAGCTTGTGCAAATGTAGATAACGAGGGGCGTAATCTTTCACAATTTCCAATTATGAAAGATCTTGTCACTCTCAAAGATGCCAAAGTGGTAATTTGCGGGAACCATGGTTCGCCCGGTGCTTCAGAATGGGTACCTATGTATGCCACCGCATACGCCATACCAAATAATAAACCTTTTGTCGTCGCTGCTTCAGCAGTCAATGCGACAATTAATGCGCCTTTTATACAATCAGGTCAAATAACTGTTTACTTAAACGGCATTCGTGCCGGAGCTGAAATGGAACTTTTAACCGAGAAAAAAGGTACTGCTGTTTCCGGTATGGATGCTCAAAGCCTTTCTCATATTTTAGTCTTCGTTTTAATGATTTTAGGAAATGTCTCTTATTTCATGCAAAAACGCGAAAGCAGAAAACAATAAGGAGGTACTAGTATGCAAATATCAACAAGCTTCGCTGTTTGGTTAACTGCTGGTATGACTCTGGCCATCTACAGCGGCGTATACAAAGAAAATCCCATCTACCGCTTAGTTGAACATATTTATGTCGGAGTATCAGCTGGCAACGGTATTGTCTCAACTATTGATAACTATGCCAAGCCTACAATCACTATAGACATCTTTCAAAACGGTACCTACTCTTATTTAATACCAATACTAATAGGTTTATTAGTCTACACTAGGTTCTCAAAAAATCGTAATATAAATTGGCTCAACCGCATTCCTTTAGCTTTTTGGGTAGGCATAGGGTCTGCTGTCGTTTTAACCAAAAACTTTAAGGCTAATTTCATTTCTCAAGTAACCGCAACTTTCATGCCTATGATCAATAATGATCCTCTAATCATGGTAAATAATATTGTAATGGTAGTGGGTGTTCTGTCTGTTTTATCCTATTTCTTTTTCAGTTTCGAATTGCCGAAGGGTCTCAACGTTTTCCCAAAATTTGGTAGATATATCATGATGATCGGTTTTGGTGCCGCCTATGGCAACACGGTTTTGTCTAGAATGTCTGTTTTATTGGGCCGCTTGCAGTTTTTACTAGGAAATTGGCTGGGTATCATAGAAACCAGAATATAACCTCGCATTCAAAAGGAGGTTGTTAAAAAAAGCACTCAGAAAGAAAGGATTGAAAATATGTCACAGGATTCTTTAACTCTGACCTATCGTCTCCTAGATGAAAAAAGTGCCCGCTTTGCCGATAAGCTGCGAAATGCCCGAGCACATGAAACATCCCTTTTAATACCTCACAGAGATATGAAAAGCAAATTGGAAATTGAATTGTCGCAATTGCAAGCTGAAGTTAATAATTTAAAAGCTCCAGACCCTGTTTTCGAAATAATGAAAGAACATTACGGACATTTTTTACAAGCCCAGTATAAAAATATAGGCTCTGCTTTCCAACGGCCGGCTCGCTATATCAACAATATTACATATACAGTGACTAATCTTAGTCGTAAAGATTCAAGAGACTCGGCCACCAGAGCAAAAATCATACTCAGTCGCCTAAAGCAATCTGAAGAAGTCTGGCAAGGTGTAATGACCTGGCTGGAAGATGCCAGTGCCATCGATATTCAGGAATTAATCAACGCCCAAGCCATAATGAAGGAGACTATAAGCAAAGAGGCTCTCAAATTCGAGGAACGTTTTGCCGGGCTAGATTTAGACAAAATCAGAGAGCTACAAAAAGAAATTGAACTAGTCTGTCAAAAGAGCGATATCTGGCGGGAGCTGGCAGCTTCAATTTTAGATAAGAAAGGCGTCCCGGTGAAAGGGATGCTCTCTGACGATGAGTGTATTCCTTTTGAAGAACCCTTTTATCGTTCTCTATTATGGGATGAATTGGGAGTCGATTTGGATCAACTTCTCGACTGGTATCAAGATGAAGTAGAAAAGACCAGGGACGAAGTCTTTAAAATTGCAGCAGATTTACCGATCAGTGAAAAAGCTCCTACAACCATGGAGCAGGTCAATGCTATACTGTTGAAATATGCCGGTCCTAAAGATTCTCCTGAAGAAATGTTCGAAGCTGGTCACCGTTACTTAGCGATCAGCAAGGCCGCTTGTCGAGATCATGTTTGGCTGCCCGATGATGAAATTTGCGAGTTAAACCCAATACCGGAACAGCTCAAGTTTTCTTACCCCTGGGGTGGCTATGGAGGCGGAGACAGCACCCGCCGACCTTTGATTGGAGAAATGTTCTTAAACAACCACAATTACAAGGCAGTCACGGATGGTTGGATCAAAATGAATACTGTTCACGAAGCATACCCAGGCCACCATGTCCAATTTGTACGAAGTGCTCTGGATAAAACACCTGAGACAATAAAAATGGGCAGCCGTTCCGTTCCGATAACGGAAGGAACTTGCCACCGTTCTGAAAAACTTTTCATAAGTAATTTTCCCGAAGATCCTTTCTATCCTCTCTTCGTAGCCTATCGCAGACACCATACATCCGTGCGGATTAAAGTAGATTTGGGTTTGCGTTACTTCGGCACTCCCATCGGTGTTGGCGTCAAAACATTTATGGATGAATTGGATTTCGATTACAACACTGCTAGAGGTCAAGTTCAGGCCATGGAAACCATGCAAGGCTATTTCACCTGTTATTATTATGGGTTTAAGCGGCTGATGGACTTGGAGAAGAAATATGGCTACGGCGAAAAACCCTATACAGAGCTGCTTTTCTCAGCGGGTAGAGTCAGCTTGGAAACCTTCGAAAAATTCTTGCAACTAAGCAAGGAAGATAAAAAACGTTATTGTCAAGATTTTAAGAGCATAATTCAATTCGGACAATAAAGACTTCTGAATAGCCTGAATGTTAATTAGAACCTATCCCTTTTACCGTTATCCTGAAGAATCCAAAGTGATAGTAGGTGTGAAGGCAAAGCTCTTATCTAATTGTTTCAAAGTAACGGTATAGCTAAAGTGAAACTCTTACATGAACGTTTCAAAGTAACAGCATAGACGTTACCTGAGCCTTTCAAAGTAACAGAAGAGATTCTTTTCTGATCTTTTCAAAGCAACAGAATAGACGAAGCATTACAAAAAACCAAAGTCCGAAAGAAACTTTAAAACACAAAAAAGCCATCGGCTCTCTCTCACGAGGATCCGATGGCTATTTTTTTCATTTGTCTAGACTACGGCTTTCCACAAACCATGGAGGTTGCAATATTCCAAAGCCGCCACGGCTGTTTCTCCTTCAGCCAAAGCAAACACAGCAACTGGCTCTTCGCCTGGGTTTAACATCATGCGATGATAACCTTTGTTGGTTTGCAGGTAAATCCAGGGAATGTAATGTTCCGGGATCATCGGATGGGCTACAGAACCCACTTTAACAGTAACGGTTTGACCGTCTACTTCAACTACAGGAATGTGTTTTTCGTAGGCAGCCTCTTCCGTATTGCCGATTAACTCGGTCATGGGTTGCCCGCAGCATATCATCTCTACACCTGAATTGTGAATGCTGTCAACTAAATTACCACAGATTTCGCAAATGAAAAATTGAGCATCTTTCATTTAATCATCCCCTTTACATTTTATATTATTCGGCAGATTATACCTCTGCCTAACGGCTTTGATAAAAAACGAACAGTTTCCTATCTTACCGTTAGAAACATCATAGCAGATAAAAGGGAAAATTGCAATAGTAAGATCTGATAAAATATAAACATTCTCAGATAACCCATTTAATCAAAGGTCTGGTTATTTACAATGTTCAAAAAACTCCTCCAAACACCAATCATACTCATAGATAATCTTGGCAGCCTCTTTGCCTACATAGCGATAGTGCCAAGGCTCAAAGGAGATACCTGTTATATCCGTCTTGTCTTCAGGATAGCGTAAAATGAAGCCGAAGTTGTGTGCATTTGTTTTTAACCAAATAGCCGCTGGGTCTTCGGCAAAATCCACCGTTAAGCCCTTCCCTGCTGCCAACCAGTCATAGGAAACAATGTCGGCTGCCAGGCCGGTCTGATGCTCGCTCTGACCGGGCAGAGCAACCCATTTTGCTGCTTCCACTTCAGCCTCTTCTTGATCGTAGCCCTGACCAATAAAATATTCCACCTCAGCATTGTAGAGATAGCTTTGTAAACCGGAATCACGGAAGGCAGAGACTAAGCGTAAGTGGATGCCTTGGCCATAGGCTTCTGCAATCATCTCTTGGGTAATTGGGACAATTTCTGCATCCAATTCATAATAACCATCGACGCTGGACATAGCTATAGGTTCATAGCTCAAAGGCAAAGGGTTATCCTGATTGACTAAGATCAAAGGCCAGAGACCTAACAAGAAGCACTCATCAATCTCTATTGGAGGATCTTCATCAGGTTCTTCTTGACTTGGCAAATCTGGATCTTCGGTCTCCGGCGGTTCGACCACTGGAGGCTCGACTATTGAGGGATCTTCTATTTGTGGTTCCACATTGTTTAAACGCCCTTTGACTAAATTAAAAACAGAAAACGACCCGAGAGCCAGGGCTATTATGATAAAAACTAGTACAGCCATTCTTTTTTGTTTAAGATTCATAGGCAAGTTCCTTTCCTTATTCTAGATAAATGAGTATAATAAAGATGAAGACTTAATTGCAACAATTTTAAGAAATTGTAAAAAGATGTTTTCTTAGCTGAAAAATATAAAGGAGGAGTAAAATTTGAAAAGAAGCAAGGCTAAAAATATATTCTATTTAACACTATCAATACTCCTCTATTTTTCAAACAAACTGACGACAAATTGGGCCCAGAAAAACAACGCCTTTATCGAAACTTTTTATAGTCAAGGTATTTATCCTTATATTGCCCAAGGCTTAAACTTTCTCCACCGCTTTTTTCCTTTCTCCTTAGCAGAGATCCTCTTTTTACTGATTGGTCTAGAAGTTTTTAGGCGTCTAGTTCTATTTCTTACCAAACCCAAAGAAATGAAAAGTTTTTTCGATAAAAATAAAATTTTCAATTTGCTCGCTAAATTAGCCTTGCTTTTGACTGCCCTAGCTTTTTCATTCCAATTAATCTGGGGCTTAAATTATTATCGATTGCCCTTGAGCGCTCATCTTGATTTAGATGTAAAAGAGCGAGAGGTTGATTTTCTAGAAGAAGTTTTACTGGAACTAATCGATGAAACCAACCAATTGCGATTATCTTTGAACAATTCTATGGGAGGCAGTTCAACGCTCAGCCTGCCTTTGAATTACTATTACCAAGAATTGCCTAAATTATATGACAATCCTAAATTCAAACCAGATCTGCCTTTCCTGGCTTTGCCTGGATCAGTTAAACCCATAATCTTTTCCGGCCTGATGTCCTTTACCAAAACGAGTGGGTTTTATTTTCCTTTTAGCGGAGAAGCCAATGTCAACATCAATGTTCCCGATTACCAAATTCTGGCTACTATGGTTCACGAAATTGCTCACCGTCAGGGTTTTGCTCGGGAAGATGAAGCCAATTTTTTAGCCTGGTTGGTCTTACGCGAAAGCGATGGCCCCGCTGAGCTTAAATACAGCGGTAACATGCTGGCCCTAGCCTATGGTTTGAATGCCTATCACAGGTCTGACCCTTCAGGCTACAGCCAGATCTACAACCGTTTAAATACAGGCGTTAAAACTGATTTCAGGTTTTCCAGAGTATTTTGGGCTCGTTATGAGGGGCCCGTGGAAACTCTTTCCGAATCGATCAACAATCAATATTTACAGAGCAATAAACAACGAGACGGGGTAAAAAGCTACGGTCGCATGCTGGATTTAATCTTAGCATATTATGACAAACACATCTTACCCTGATTCCCCTTCAATTTTAAGCTAAAGCCAAGCTTACAGCGTCTTGGCAATGGATTAGAAGAGAATCAAAGACTCTCAAATGATTCGGATCATCTTTGATCAGAAGTCCCAATTCGGTACAAGCCAAGACGACTGCTTCGGCACCTTTTTCCTGCCAATTACAAGACATCTCTCTGAATTCTTGCAAGGATTGCTCCTTGATAATACCTTGGCTCAATTCCAAATCGATTATTTCTTCTATCCTCTTTATTTCAACAGCCTCGGGCAAAATTAGATCAATGCCTTTCTTGGCAAAAATTCTCGGATAAAATTCTGCTTCCATAGTATAGGGTGTGCCGGTTAAGGCCACCCTTTTTATTTTTTCCTTATCAAGAGCTGTGGCAACTGATTCGGCAATATGCAGAAAGGGTAAATCTATTTGTTCTTGCAAATAGTCTGCCCAGCGATGAGTGGTGTTGCAAGCCATCAGCCAAAAATCAGCTCCGGCCTGAACTAAAGATTGAGCCGCTTGAAGTAAAATTTCCTTTTCAGTCTCTTCATCACCTTTGCGCTGGGCCTGATCCAAAGGAGCAAAATCTATACTGCGCAAAACAATCTCCGCACTGCTCTCACCTTGTCTCAAGTCCCGGACCATTTCATTTAAATATCTGTAATAGAGCAAGGTAGATTGCCAAGTTAAGCCGCCTAAAATACCAATAGTTTTCATAATCGCTCCTCACTTTCAAAACAGTAGTTTAAAATTTAAAATATTCTAAAAGCTTATCCGTCGCCTTTAAGCCACTACCGGTCAATTCCAGAACCGGTTGAGCCTCAGCTGAGATAATGCCCTTTCTTCTCAATTGGAGTAAAGCAGCAGCCACCACAGCTGAAGTGGGTTCAACATAAAAACCTAGTTTGATCAGCTCTTTTAAGGATTTTAAAATTTCAGCTTCCTCGACAGAGATAATACTGCCCCCGCTTCTTCGGACTGCTTGCAAAATCCCCCGAGCCTTAACAGGTTCGGCAGAAACTATACCTTCTGCTACGGTCTCTTCTTTTATGACCGGGACAGCAGTATCCAAGCCTTGGTCAAAAGCCCTAGTCAAAGGGTCACAGGCTGCTGTTTGGACGGCATAGATCTTAGGAAGTTTTTTAATTTCCCCTTTAAAAAGCAATTCGGAAAAACCTTGAGCTAAACCTAAGACTAAGGAACCATTGCCAACCGGCACGATGACAGATTCAGGAGCTTGAAAACCCAGCTGCTCCCAAAGCTCATAAGCCAGCGTTTTGACTCCATGGACAAACCAAGGGCTCCAATTATGGCTGGCATAAAATGTCGATACCGCCGCTTCTAAGGCGGCTTTGGTAGTCGCTTCACGGGTTCCCTCGACTTTAATCAGATTGGCACCGTATAATCCAATTTGCAGGGCTTTGCCTGCAGATGTATAGGCTGGTATGTAGACATCAGCGTCTATCTTGGCCACGGAACTGTAAGCTGCCACCGAGGCTCCTGCATTGCCTGAAGAATCTTCAATAATCTTCTCTACTCCCCAAGCTTTTAACTGGCTCAGCATCAAAGCAGAGCCCCTATCTTTATAGGAACCGGTAGGCATCAGATAGTCAGCTTTAATTTTAGCTTTACCAAAGAACCCTTTTATATTCAGTAAAGGAGTCATCCCTTCGCCTAAAGTGATGATCGAAGCATCCGGATCGAGCGGCAAACAATTACGATAACGCCAGATGTTATTAGGGCCAGATAAAATTTCCTGGCGATTTATTATTACATCGTGAGACAAATCTAAATAGCCTCCACAATGACATTGCCACCTAGGAACTACTCCATCATAGGAAGCATCACATGAAGAACAACGCAAAACAATTTCCATAAAAAGAAACCTCCTGAAGAAGATACATCTAATTTCGCCTAAAAAGGCCCAACATCCTTTACAAGCACAGTCAGGCTTAAAGTCCTAGTCCATCTGCTGATCAAATAAAACTGAAAAAGCTCCCGAAACTTACCAGGGAGCTTTTCTTATTTCATACCTCTAAGATTAATTTTCACTCACAACCGCAAAGATTGGATAAGACAATAGTCATGGTGTAATTGCAATCAGCAGCCGACATGCTTTGATTTATCTCAGCAAGTAAACCAAAAATCTTTTCAGGCTTACCCAATAAAGTGGTAGACATGTCACCTATAGTGTACTCTAAACCTGAAGCCTTAATCAAACTGAGAACTTCCTCTATTGGGCTTAAATATTCTTCTGTGCCGATTGGTATAAAGTTCAATTGACAGGAAATTATGCTTCCTTTTGCCATTTCACGCATATAAAGCCTCCTTTTTCTTTTTCAGATAATTCTTTTTCAAGTTCCAAGCTAATCTCATCTTCCTTTGCTGTCGGAGGAATAAATAGACATTGCCCGCTTCCCACAACTTCCTTCTGATTTAAAGATTTCAAAGCTGCCAGTGTTTTAAAATCTGCATACTTATAGACACTGTTTTCTCTGATTTCATCAGAAAGATAAAACTCGCCCCACTTACTTTCCAGATTAATTGTGCCTATAACCAAATTACCCTGAGGTTTTAGAACTCGATACATCTCATCATATGCTTTCTGAGGCTGATAAATAAACTCAAAGGCTGCCATAGAAAGCACTCCATCGAATTCTTGATCAGCAAAATCTAAATCATAAGTGTCCATTAGTCTAAATTCTAAGTCCAACCCCGGCTTTATTTTAGTTTGAGCTATTTTTAGCATTTCTTCTGATATATCTATACCAATCACCTGACATCCCATTTCAGCCAGCTTTAGACTAAAATTACCGGTGCCACAGCCTGCATCCAACACTTTCATTCCTGGATAAGGCTTAAAAAGCTTAAAAGCCAGTTCCGTTTCAACTTGATCAACAAATTTTCCTAATTTTGAATCATACCATTGGTCATAATTTTTAGCTTCCAGATCAAATATTTCCATATTGCGCTCCTTAAAGTCTTTTAATTTCTGCACATAAAGAGCAAAATACCCCTGCCAAAGCTAGCAAGGGTATGGGTTTTAAAATATTTCCCTCCGCTAGAATTACCTAGATCAGGTTATAGGTCGAAACAATACAGTTTCCTCTCAGCCAGATTCCTCTAGCTCCCTTTTGTGCTCAATTATTGTACCATTTGCTCATCGCTCTGTCAAACATCTGGATTCCTGCTTGACCAGTGAAGAACTTGCGTTATTCTTAACGATTACACGCTTATTACTTTTCACCTATATTTTTGTCTATTTTGTCTAAAAGCAGAGCGGCGCTTTTTATTTGATCAGGAATATTACCTTTTTCATCTTTAATCCGCCAAATATCCGGGGTTATCTCATCTGCCACAAGAACTTTTCCATTTTCGTCGTAACCCAGTTCAATTTTAAAATCGATTAAAGTAAAGCCGAGAGCAGCTAATTCCTCTTTCAAAACCTCTCCCACCCGCAAGAGCAGGTCAACAGCTTCGTCATATTGTCCCGGGCCAAGCAAGCCTTTTAACAGGCAGAGACGTTCGCTAATCAAAGGGTCACCCTGTTCATCGTCTTTTAAAGTGACCTCATAATAGGGAGGATCAAAAGGAATGCCCTCAGGTAGGGTGAAGCGACGGCAGATGCTGCCGGCCGTAAAATAGCGCAAGACAAATTCCAAGGGCGGCACAGTAACCTTACGCACCTCCATCAGTCCTTTATCCAAATCTGCACCTAAATAATGAGTCGGGATGCCATTTTTTTCCATCAGCTCAAAAAAATATGAAGAGATCTTTAATGTTGCTATGCCCTTACCTTCAACACTTCCGCCCACAGTATTAGAACCGGGATCAAAGACACCGTCTGCACCGGTAGCGCTGTCCTTGAACAGTAAATAAATAGCGCCTGTCTTCTCGTCAGTTAACACATCTTTAGTTTTACCTTTATACAAAGTTTTCATTTTTAGGCCTCTCCCCTTAGTTTTATTTCATCCGATTATATAGACTCGTTTAAATCGTTCTTACTTTTTTAGCTAAATTCTAATTATAAATTTTCTCTCTAAATCTACTTCTACCACGGCTGTTTCAATTGTCTCTACATGGTAATAAAAATTATATCACAGGCCTTTATATACTGCAATTTTAAAGTCAAGTCTGGCTTATAGCGGCACACAAACAAGTAAATAATAGGCTCCTACTGCAAGGGGTGTATTGTTCTAGCCTCAAAGAATTCTGCATATAAGAGCTCTGTTAAAGTAATTCCTTCCGTTAGCTCATCGCGGCAAAGCTTGATTGAATTCAAATCTGACGCTTTGCCTTAAAAGGCTTACTCCAGGAAATCTTTAAATGAGCTCAGAATTAGCAGCTGTAGTGAGATTAGGACTGCAACAACGGCACGCATAGTATGCCGGTCCGTAACCGTAACAAACGCAGGACGCCATACCAGTCCCTGAGGCACCTGACTGTCTAATATAACAAAAAGAACCAGATCTTAATGAACGATACTTTTAGGTTAGGGGGCTAAATAGGATACTAGGTATATATAGCTCGACGCGTCGCAAAAAAACAGTCATAAGCCACAAGGACAGACTATAAGGAATCTAAGCATACTATGTATGCTGGTTCCGCAACTCCGGCATGTGCCATAGGCTGCATACTAGGAACAATGCAACTCGGGGACTGTCCTATAAGGAACTTAGGCAAACGAAGTGAGCCGGTTCCGCAACTCCGGCTTGTGCCAAAGGCATATGCTGGAGCACCCTCCTTCTCGCAAAGCTTCTTGCCACAGGCAACATGCTGGAGCAACAAATAACAACTCTAAAGCAAGAATGATGGTTCAGTCCTTGCTGAATGTTTTACATTCACTGCATCACCATTGCAGTCAGTCCCAGAGACTCATTACTACCTTAGAACAAAAACAAGACCAGTTCCTTAAAAACTGGTCTTGTTTTTGTTGTCCGGCAGTTACCTACTCTCCCATAGGGGTTGCCCCCTCAGTACCATCGGCGTGGGAAGGCTTAACTTCCGTGTTCGGGATGGGAACGGGTGGGACCCTTCCGCTATCACCACCGGACTATTCTGTTGTCAAGTTGAAAGTATTAACCTTCACCCTGAAAATTGCATAGAGAGTTTTGAAAAATTCACTTCAGTCTTAGTAATTGGGCTACTTTCACCTTAACGATTAACTTGTAAACAAATTTTGTTAATGGTCAAGCCCTCGATCTATTAGTATCAGTCCGCTTAAAACATTGCTG
>JAAYKD010000054.1 GCA_012522585.1 Bacillota bacterium
CCTTTTAATCTTTACTACTTTAAGCATTTTTTCTATAAAACAACACGTCGATCAATCATATAAAAATATCGAAGAATATTCCATAACCTTATCTGAAAGTTATACAAGGCAAGTAGCTAATTCAAGATTAGCCGAAGATATAATTACAGATTTGATCGATGAAAAAATGTTCGCTTTAGGTGAGCTGATCTTAGAAACTAACCCCTACTTAGAATATCAGGATTTGAAAGATTTAGCAAAGAGATATCGAGTCAATGAAATAAATCTTTACGGACAAGACGGAACTATTAAAAACAGCACCTTCGATGAAAATATCGGCTGGAAACCCTATGAAGGTCATCCTGTTTTTAATTTTATCAACAGCGATTTACAATTTTTGACCGAAAGTATGAGAGAAAGTGTTATTTCAGGTGAGCTTAATAAATATGCTTATCTGAAAGACGACGCAGGTTCGATTGTGCAAATAGGTATTTCAGCTCAACAGTTCCATGATTTTCTCGACAATTTTACAATCAACCAATTGATTGGAGAATTTATTGAAACAAAATTTGTTGATAATATCTTTTTTACAGATCTGGATTACAATTTAATAGCAAGCGGTAACGAAAACTATGCTGGCATTACCTTTGACGGCGACCACATACACAGTCATTTTACCTCAGACAAATTACAAATAGGCAGAAATTTCACCAACGATGATACCCTTCACGTCTGCTCTCCAGTCTTTTACCAAGGAGAAAAGATAGGAACTCTGACTGTAGTTTGGTCTTCATCCATAATTACCAGTGAAATTTTAAATATTATTGTGAGCAGTGTATTCAGATTCTCTTTAATTGGATTAATCCTTTTGGGTGTAGGTATCTTCGCTTTTCGTCAAAGACAAGAAAGTATAAGCTTAGCTTTTTACGACACCACAACGGGCTTGCCCAACAGTAATTATTTGAAAGAGTATTTGGAATCTAGCACCAAGGAAAAACGCAAAAGCCAAACAGCTCTGCTGCTTTTGGACATAGAGAAATTTAAATTGTTAGATCAAACTTATGGCATCGCTCATAGAGATCAAATTGCCAAGCAAATAGCAAGTTTTTACAGAGACCATCTGGAAGAAAAAGATATGCTATTTCGAATCGACATAGACAAATTCCTTATTGTCGTCCAGCGATATAAAGAACTGGCCCAATTAAAAAAACTGGCAGATACTATTTTAAATGATTTCAATAGCCCAGCAGTAATAATTCCTAAATATGAATACTTGAATTTGAAAATAGCAATTTACGAAGTCAAAGGCAACGGCCTGAGCCTGGACAGGATTTTGCAGGATTTATCCCTGACCATAGGAAGTATGGAAGAGGAGAATCAAAGTGGAATTGCTGTTTTTCATCCTGACCTGCGCAAAACAATTGATCGCGAAGAGAAAATAGAAAGTGCTCTGCTTTCTGTCATCTCAGGAGAAAACAAAGACTATCTATATATGCACTACCAGCCTCTATATAGTCTAAAAACCAAGCAAATTGTAAGCCTGGAAGCATTGGCCAGATTAAATCTACCATGTTTAGGCAATATTCCTCCACTTGAGTTTATTCAAATTGCTGAAAAGAGAAACCTAATCTATCAATTGGGAAATGAAATTTTAGATAGAACCCTTTCAATTTTAGAAGCTGAAAGACCAGCATACCTGCAAGAAATAAGGATAGGCATTAATATTTCGGCGTCACAATTGTTACGCCCTGAATTTGTCGATACTGTAACAGAAATGAAAAAAGCCGACCCAGAAAAATGGGAAAATATAGTCTTTGAAATAACAGAATCGGTCTTGATGGACAATTTCTATTTAGCCAATCGTTTTATTAAAGAATTTAGAAGCCTAGATATCTTGCTGGCCTTAGATGATTTTGGAACCGGCTACTCCTCTTTGGCTGAGCTGCGCAATATGAATATTAACATCATAAAAATTGACAAAACCTTTATCAACAATATAGGCAAAAAGGAAAATCTGATCACCGGAGATATCATAGCTATGGCCCACAAATTAGGCTTAACAGTAGTTGCCGAAGGTGTAGAAACCAAAGAACAACTGGATTACTTAATTGACCACAATTGCGATTTGGCTCAGGGTTACTATTTCAGCAAGCCTTTGCCCCAAGACGAAATAAAAGAACTATTAAAAAAGCAATACGATGAAAGTAAATTTTAAGACCTATTTGTTTGCAATCTGAGTATGAGCTAAGCCCTCACTTGAAAGTAAGCCACCTTATCAACTAATGGTTTTTTCTCTACTTAAAATCGACTATAAAAAACAGCTTGGTTTAAATGCCCTTTTTACATTTAAGCCAAGCCTTTTTTATTTGCACTTTGTTCATTTCTTGTTCCGGCTAAAAGTTCATGAAGAAAACAAAATTTAGGTCCCATAGCGGTCATTCTCAAAATCATAGATAATTTTCGTTCCATTGAATTTTTTGAAAAATTTAAATAAATCGACAGAATTCAGCTCTTCATCTAAATTACAATTGTAGACTGCGCCTTTAGTGGATATTTCTAACCTAGAGGCTTTTTGCAAGAAGTTAATTGCCACAATACTATCCTCGGTTAAAGTGATTTTTCCGTCTTTTTCCGGATTCAAAGGCTGCAAAAGCAAATCTCTATCTATAATCATCAAGCGATAAGGCTTGGTTTCGAAGAAACCAGTTCTTAACCTGATATCAATACTCATAAAAGTCACCTCGAGTATTATTATATATTATATATTAGGAACCATGTTTGCTTGGAAGTGTTTTGTCAATGACAAATCGGCTGTCACAAAGTATGACATAAAGCTTGATAAAAATTGTGGATTTGCTATAATGAAAATAAAAAAAGGTGATTTTATGGAATTTCATGAAAAGCTGAACTTCCTACTCGATATAACCAAGACAAGTAACAGTGTTTTGGCTCGACATATTATTGTAGATCCATCCTATGTGAGCAGATTGCGCAGCGGAAAAAGAAAGCCTCCTAAAAACGATTATATTATAGAACATATGTGCGCGTTCTTTGCCAGAAACATGAATGAAAAATACCAACTACACGCATTAGCTGAAGCTATGGGAATAAGAGCAGGATTACATAATGTGGAGGATTTGCCAGAAATTATAAAATTGTGGCTGACCTCAGAAAAAGACGAACAGATTATTATAGCTCCGAAATTCATTCGCCCAGAGATAAGCTTTAGCAGCCAAGAAAGCCATGGTTTTGGCCAAGGTATTGGGGATTTTCCCGACTTAGCCTCACATACCTCCATATTTTACGGAATCGAAGGAAAGCGCCAAGCTGTTTTGTACACCTTAAACAGAATGCTGACTTTAGAACCGCAGACCATGCTCTTGTTTAGCGACGAAGAGACGACTTGGATGACAGGTGATTTAGAATTTGCCAAAATGTGGGCTCATTTGATGTTTGAAATCATCAATAAAGGCCACAACATCGTTATCATCCATACGATCAGCCGACATCTTGATGAAATGTTAAATGCCATTGGCCAATGGATGCCCTTATATTTGACCGGTTCTATCAAGCCCTACTATTACCCTAAAACCAGAGATGGCCTATTTAAACGCACTCTTTTCATAACACCGGGCAGCTTAGCTATGGTCTCCGGATCTGTCGGTGACGCTACTTCTTATGGGGCAAACTTAATCATCGAAGAACCAAAAGCTGTAGCAGCCTACGAAGAAGAGTTTCATTTACTTTTAAATCAGTGCCAACCCCTCATGCTCATTTATACAGAAGACGATAAAGATCGGGCCATGAGGACCTTAACCGAATTTGAAGAAGAATTGACAAACACGATTAAAAAAACAGAAGCTCTCTCTTTACTGACCATGTCAGATCAGCTGCTAGAAAAAACTCTAGCAAACACTGATTTTTTTGACGAATATATCGAGCTGCACAAAAGAAGAAAAGAGAATTTTGAAGTCGCTTTAAAACACAAACAATTTACAGAAATAATAAAACTACCTTCAATAGACGATATAGTCAAAGGCAAGGTAAATATTGCCCTTTCTTTCGTTATGGCAGGAGGTGAAATTAGCTATACCCCTGCTCTCTTCTATGAACATTTGAAATATGTAGTTGAATTATTAAAAAAAGAAGAAAACTATCAGGTCAGCCTGGTTGAAAGCACCGTGGATGAAAGATATATGGTCTATTTAAAGGAAAACAGAGGTGTTGTCGTAGCCAAAACAAGCCAGCCACCTGTTTTACTCGCCATGAATGAAAGCAATATGGTAGCTTCTTTTTGGAGCTTCTTACAATCAATTGTCAATAAGCGTTTAGCCGACAGTAAGGAAAGCACCATCGAGCTACTGGAAGATTATCTGGAGAAACTGAAAAAACATATTTAATAAAAAAGAGACGGGAGAATAAGTCTTCCCGTCTTTTTTATTTCGTCAAATATCCTTTTTGGCTAAAAAGTTGATTGAAAGCTTAATTGAGATGAAAAAAGCTAATATTAAAAATATTGGCGAAAACTTAGCCAATGTAAGGAGTTGGTTTGCATTGGGCATTGGCACGTTAAGCTTACTTAAGAAAAAAACCAACATAGCCGGAATAGCAAAAACAGTTATTGAAACTATTCGAGCTTTTTCCACTCCAAATTTATAAACGAAGGGTAAAAGTATAGCAATAAAAAGAGAAGCAATAAAGGCGACAATATATGCACCTATTGCTAATTGCCAAACACTAATCTTATTGGGAATGATGATGAATAATGAAATCAAGCCTGAAGACAAGACCCCAATCAATATAAGCAACCCAGCCAAAGCATATTTGCTAAGAACAAGTTGTTTCCTGGAAAGAGGCGTAGCTAAAGCAAAAGTTTCCCATTCACTAGCTTCATCGTAAGCAATGGAAGTAATAGCCATGATGGATAACATAAAAGTGGCCATACCGACTAAATATTCAGGACTCTTCATGGCAAAAGAGTAAAAACCAAAAAATAGCAAAGAGACCAACATAGTCTTTAAGCTTTTCCTCAAATTCAGCAAATCTTTTATGATTAAACCTTTCATCTGATACCCCCCCTTATATAAAATAACATAATTTCTTCTATATTAACTGGGTCTATAATCATATCTTTGTACTTAACTTGGGCCAATTGTTTATCTTTAATTAAAACCTCATGACTATAACGATTTTGCTGACTACCTACAACAATTTCTTTATCCAGCTTAACCAAATCTTCTTGCCTACACTTTACAACACCATAGTTATCTAAAAGCTCTTCTCTATCCTTGCTGAAAACGATCTTTCCTCTATGGACAAATGTTATATAATCTGCTATTTTATCCAAATCACTAGTAATATGAGTAGAAAACAGAATTGATTTCTCTTCATCTTGAATAAATTCTAAGAAAATATCTAAAATTTCATTGCGAACTATAGGGTCCAAGCCGCTGGTAGGCTCATCCAATATGAGCAAATCGGGCTTATGGGACATAGCAATGGCAATGGACAATTTTATCTTCATACCTTTAGACAAGTCCTTTATAGGCTTATTGAAAGGCAGCTCGAATTTTTCCATAAAATAAGAAAAATCACTGTGACTCCAGTTCTTATAAATGTTGGACATAATCAAATCGATATCCTTGCCTCTTAAATCCCCATAAAAGCCACTTTCATCTAAAACAACACCAATGCGCTCTTTTATTTCTAACTCTTCTTGCAGGTAGTCTAGCCCAAAAACCTGAATTTTGCCTGCATCTTTTTTTATTAGATTTAAAATAAGCTTGATGATGGTAGTTTTGCCAGCACCGTTTTCACCTACTAAGCCCATGATAACACCTTTAGGGATGGCAAAATTAACCTCTTGCAAGGTAAAACCTTCGTATTTTTTACTGAGATTTTCTATATTTAAAATGTAATCCATATTAGACCTCCTCATAAAGTGTTTTTAAAATTTCGAGCAATTCAACTAAAGAGATACTGCTGCTTTTAGCAATTTCTACAGCATTTAAAAGATGCTCTTCGGCCCGGCGCAATTGTTCCTCTTTAATAAACTCAATATTCTTTGCAGCGATAAAACTACCTCTACCAGTAAAAGTATGAATAAATCCTTCTCTTTCCAATTCTTCATAGGCTCTTTTAGTAGTGATAACACTAATGCGCAGCTCCTTAGCCAAAACACGCATGGAAGGCAAAGCATCCCCTTCTTGCAAGAGCCCGGATATAATCTGATCTTTAATCTGAACAACAATTTGTTCGTAGATGGGTTTTTTACTGGAATTGCTGATTATTATTTCCATAGAACCACCCTTCAATAAAATAATGTATATATACTACATATACATTATACACTTAAAAATCCAACTGTCAAGAAAATATTTTAGGCAAATAAAAATACCAATGAATGATAGAATCATACATTGGCATTTTTCGTTTAATCATAGTGAACGATATAATAAAATATGCATCTTACAGTTAAAATGCTTTAAGATTATTTAATTAGGATTGCACCGAGAAATTTTATTTCTTTCTTCTTCAATAACAATGTTCCTTAATTTCAATTCTAACTTACTAACAATTCCTGTTACCAATGCATTTCCCATCATAAAATATCTCTGCCTACTAGACATACCAGTATTTGTCCAGTTCGGCGGAAACATTTGTAATAACTCAGCTTCAACCTCTGTTATCTTCCTGTATTTATCAAGATTCTCATCAAAAATCACATGTGATGATCTGTTAACAGTACTCTCACTTGTTAACATTGTTCTACCGGGTAATTCTAAGGAATCTGGGAAAGACATACTACCTTCGGAAAAGACATATTTATGTCCTGTTTTGCTAACCCTTTCAATTCTTTTGGAACCTTTAAGATATACCCATTTTTCTAATTCAAGTCCGTCAATAATATAGTCATCATATTCTTTATTATGATATTTATGTGCTTCGGTTACTACATCACCCAAAGTTCGGATTTTAGCATTATATTTTTCCTTAGCATCAAAGTTTATAACATTACCATTTAGACACATACCTTAAATAGTTAAGGCTGTTTATTTAGGTTTGCCTCTCAAAAGTCTCTTCTCTAGCTTCAGCACGCCTTTTTTGAGTTTTTATCCTGAATAGGCTATACTATATTGGCGTCCTGATTGGAAGGACTTTTGTTTTGTATATAATGGAACTCATTTGGTTTAATTATGGAGGTACAATTGCAACATGGAAAAAACTCTTAACTCTAATCAAATAACTGACAATTTAAGAAATACCAGTTTAAAAGATATAGAGTCTGTTTACTCTGAGCTTGGTTCTTCCCTGGATGGTTTATCACCGGTGGAGGCAGCTCAAAGGTTAAAAGACCATGGGCCTAACGAGATTACCTACGAAAAGAGAAGCCCTTGGTATGTTTATCTTTTCAGATCTTTTCTCGACCCCTTTATCTTAATTTTACTGGTCATTGTTTTTCTATCCTTCTTTACTGATGTAGCTTTTGCATCGCAAGCTGAAAGAAGCTGGATTACCATTATCATTATTCTGACCATGATAATGATCAGCGTTATTCTCAGATTTACACAGGAGTATAAATCTCAAATCACTGCAGATAATTTAAAGGATCTAATACCAACAACCACTGCCATTAAAAGAAAAGGCTCGGAAGCAAGCGAAATTGTCATGACCAAAGTCGTGCCAGGAGACATCATTCACCTAGCTGCCGGGGATTTGATTCCGGCAGACATGAGGTTAATCGAATCTGTTGACTTGTTTATCAGCCAATCGGCCTTGACAGGGGAATCTGAGCCTGTAGAAAAATTTGCCGACGCCAAAGACGATGTGGCAAATAAAAACGTTTCCGATTTAGGCAATATCGCTCTGATGGGCACAATCGTAGTATCTGGCTCGGCTAAGGGCATTGTTTTGCAAACAGGAAACAATACTTATTTTGGCAGCATTGCCGAATCTATTGCCAAAGATGTAGGTGAAACCAGCTTTGAAGAAGGGGTCAAAAGTGTCAGCATGCTGCTTCTCCGCTTTATGCTGGTCATGGTGCCTGTAGTCTTTTTCGTCAATGGTATCACCAAAAAAGACTGGCTGGGTGCCCTGCTCTTTTCCATCTCCATAGCGGTGGGCTTGACCCCCGAAATGCTGCCCACTTTGGTTTCGACCAACTTGGCCAAAGGAGCCATTTCACTGGCTCAAAAGCGTATCGTCATTAAAAGACTCAGCTCAATTCAAAACTTTGGTGCCATGGACATATTGTGCACCGATAAAACCGGAACCCTCACCGAAGATAAAATAGTGCTGGAAAGATACTTAGATTTAGAAGGCAAAGAAAACGAACGGGTTTTACGCTACGGATATTTGAACAGCTATTACCAAACGGGGCTGAAAAACTTGTTGGACTTGGCCGTTATCGACCGAGCCAACAAAAGAGGAATTGACGAAGCCTTAAATGTTTACAAGAAAATCGACGAAATTCCCTTTGACTTTACCCGCCGAAGAATGTCTGTGGTTGTGACGAGCAAAGAAACCAACCGAGAACTGATCACCAAAGGTGCCGTCGAAGAGATGTTGTCGATTTGTTCTTTTGTTGAAATCAGAGACGAAATAATTCCCATCACCGACCAAATTAAAGAAGAAGTATTTGAAATCGTGCGAGAGCTCAATTCACAAGGAATGAGAATTATTGCCGTCGCCAAAAAAGATGACGTGCCAGATGTCGACATTTTTGGCGTTCAAGACGAGCAGGATATGATCCTCATTGGTTACATGGGCTTTCTCGATCCGCCAAAAGAAACTTCCGTCACTGCCATCAAAGCTCTTTATAAGCATGGCATAGATGTAAAAATTTTGACAGGCGACAACGATATAGTCACCAAGAAAATAGCCAGCGACGTAGGCATTCCCTCTGAAAATGTTGTTTTAGGCTCTGATATAGAAGAATTAGATGACGAAGAAGTCTATAAACTAGCCATAGGAACCAGTA
>JAAYKD010000055.1 GCA_012522585.1 Bacillota bacterium
AAAAAATAAAAATCATGGGCCACTAGCACTGCTAGTGGCCCTCATCAAGACCTTCACTGGCTCTATTTATGGCCCTGGGTGGCTCTAAAGAAGACCCTAGTGGCTCTCTGCCGAGGCAATACTCAAAAATCGCACTCGTAATTATTTGTAGAATTGAACATTAATAAGTCGCCCTCGTAACAGCTGTGTAACTTAAACTGAATGAGCAGGGATTTAATACGATTGTATTACTGTTTGGCAAAATTGTCAAGAATGTTTTATGGGAGTGGGGGGGTGGTGTGGTAGGTGAGAGTTAGTCGATTTGAGTTATGGATATGGAGTAGTCGATTTTGATTTCAGGTAGAACAGTTTTGTCGCCTAAAACTGTATCGGCATAATCATAAATGTCTTTAATAGAAGGATTAGATCCTAAAACATCTGAGCTTATAACAGCTGTTTCCATCTCATCCCATTTTGCGTAAGCATCTTTATCACCACGCTCATAGGGCCAGATCCATTCGAAGATATATTTACCGGTAGGCTCTGTCCATTCCGAAACTACATTGTCCCCATTGCTATCGCTAAATTCTTCAAAAACATCATACAAAACTTTTGATATATCTTTATTAGGTTCAATTTTTGCTGTTTCAATATTTAAAAAATTAATAACATCCATAATCTCTTGGTGCGTGAAATAAAAAGGCTTAGATTGAAATTCGGTTTTTATTCTGCTTGATTCTTCTTCCACCTTTAAGTAAATAGTTTTTGTTTCGCCTACTCCACTTCCAGAATGGACACTGGCGTAAACTTCGATACCAAAAGCAAAGTTTAGCGGATAATATTTTTTTCCTAATACTTCCCAATCCCCTGTAAAATTAAATTTAGGGTCAATTTTTAAAGCGGTTGCTACTTCAGGTTTACCCTTTAGATCAAAGGTGATGTAACCTCTAGTGCCAGGTGCGACAACTTCTTCTTCCTTAGATGCTTTTACAGTTATAACATTCGGTGTTTCATCATTACTAGTTAAAACGACCAGATCTTTGTCAAAGCTATTTTCTTTACCATAATATTCATCTCCAAACATCCGATCTTTTTCCAACACAATCTCTACACCCCACTTGGCTACACGAGCTTTGGCGTTGCCGTCTGCTTGAGTAACATATTTTGCGTAGGTGCCACTGACTAAAGGCATTGTTATTAAAGTAAGAATTAAGACTACTAAACTAAACTTAAAAATAAAATTCCTCTTCATGAAACTATCCTCTCTGTGATTTTTTGCTGGCTAAACTTTAAGGTTAGCCCTTAGTTAATCTCGCGGGGGAGTTTTTGTGTACTTGCATTGTTGCAACTAATGCAAAACGGGGACTATGCTCCAGCTTGATGCCTTTGGCACAACCCGGAGTTGCGGAACCGGCACGTTGTGCCTAAGTTCCTTATAACTGTCCCTGAGTTGCATAGTAGAATAAAAAAAGCCCGGCCGCAGTTTACTACAAATGCGGTCGGACTATCATGGCTTTATATAAGCTGTAGACTCCAGAACTTTGCGCCCTGCCCTTTCGAACAGTATGCCAATTAATTTTCTTTTTAATACAATATAATTGTAACCAGATTAATATCATATGTCAAGTATGTTTTGGGCTTGAAATTATTCTGATTATTTATAATTGCAAGTGTTAAATTTCAATTGATCTATCGTCTTTTAAAAAAATATTTCACTGCTTTTGTTGAAGCAATGAGGTTTTAATATGTGTTTGTGATATTTATAACAAGAAGTTCGTGGTTTTCTAAGCACTTTATGCTTTTCAACCTTTTAAAACTCTAAATTTTACTTATAGTTGCTTTGTTTCATTTTAGGCTTGTCAGGCTGGTTTTTTAAAGCCAATACCGAATAAGACAAAATTAAAGCTATATAGGTCGCTAGGTATACCAGATGAATCTATAAGACATAAAGCACAAATTCTACTTTATAAAAACAGATTCTATCTATGTATGTAACCAGTTCTAGTTAACTTATTAAACTAGCCAAGATGCTTTGAATTTTCTTCTTCCTATATAATATGGTTTTTCGTTAATTATAGGAATAAAAAAAAGACCGGCCGGAAATAATTCGCGGCCGGACTGTCATAGCTATATTACCTGAAGTAAATGCGTTAGACTCCAGAACTTTGCGCCCTGCCCTTTCAGACAGTTTGCTATTAAGGTTTTTTATTTATTTTCATGCTGCTTTGAACATGCTCTACTTTGTTTTGAGTTAATCAATTTGGGTAACTGTAATATTGATAATAATCTCTAACTCGAGGTCATCCTCTGAGTCACCTAAGGATGTATCTGCAAAATTATAGATATCCGCTAAAGAAGCATCGCTACCCAATCTTTCTCGGACTTTCTCTTCCATCCCTTCCCATCTTATATAGCCATCTTTTAAATTTCCATTACCATCATCTTCAACTTCGTAAGGCCAAATCCATTCCAAAATAAAATAATTGGTTTGCTCATAGTCTGCAAGTTCCCCTCCTTCATCTAATAAAGGAGAATTAGGAAATGCATTCTTGTCTAAACTTAACAGATTCGTGTTAGGGTACATATTATACTTTGCATCGTTTAAAATATCTTCAATTTGTTCTTTATTAAAATAAACTGGTTCAAGTAAAGAATAGCCATTCATATCACCAAGTTCAGTATCCCGAGGTACAGCATCTAAATAAAGATATTTAATCTCACCAGTGTTTTCATTCTCCATCTGAATCCCAAAAGCAAAATTTATTGGTTCATATTCTTTCTCAAAAACTTTCCAACCTTCATCAAAAACAAAGCTTGAATCCACTTCAAACCTAAAAGCAACTTCAGGTTGACCAAAAATAGCAAAAAGCATATGACCTTGAGTGCCTGGGGCTAAAACTTTATTACCACCGTTTGCTATAACCGATATATTTGCAGTATTCTGATCGTCGTTGGTTTCTACCACGGTATTAGGCGCATAGTTTTGCCCTTCTTTAGCATCATAATACTGCTGGCCAAACATATTATCTGCATCCACTATAATGTCAACGCCCCACTTGGCAACCCGTGCTTGAGCACTGCCTTGAGCTGTTGTCACATATTTAGCATAAGTTCCGCTTACTAAGGGCATAGTTATAAGGGTAAGTACAAGGGCTAACAAACCTAAACGTAAAAGTAAATTTCTTTTCATATCTACCCCCAAAAACAATTTACTCTTCTTCAGAATTCTCTTTTCCTCGCTCTTCCAACTCTTTGCGCATACGCTGCAATTCTTCGTGTAATTCTTGGGTATGCTGGGCTTTCTGTCTTTCAAAGATCATCCGACGCAGCACATCATAAAGGATAAAGCCAATTAAGGGCACAGCAATAAACAAGGCCATTCCAATTGGTGTTTGCATAAACATGGCCAAATTGCCTAGGCCGGATATTTTCGACAGATAAATGCCTTCTACAACCTCGGGCAAAACTGGGTTGCGATCGGTTGCGTTATTGTTGTCGCCTTTAGTCACAAACTGAATGCCGTCATCGGTAGTTTCTACAAACTGGATGCGGTGGGTGACCACTGCTTTGCCTTCGCGGAAAGCTATAATATCTCCGGCCTTTAGTTCGGATGTGTCGATTTCCTTACATAGGACTAAATCGCCGGAATAAAAAACGGGCTCCATCGAACCGGTTAAAACAATGAACGGTTTATAACCCATAAACGAAGGTACTTCGTCGGGCCTGGTAAATGATTTAATTATTAGGGTTAAGTTAACAACCAAGGCCGGAACCAAAACTACGCAGAGGATAATTCCTACAATTACCCCGGGAGTAAATCTTTTGTTAGGTCTGTTTTGTTTTGTTTCTTCCATATACAAAGCCCCCAAGTCGCATTTTTTTGTTCGTTTACAGTTATGTCGTAATTCATACGACACATTTATATGAAAATGTCTATATTAGGGATATTATACAACTTTTATTAGAAATTGACAAGTGGGAAATGAGGGGTTGGAGGGGGATTTATGGATTTGTTGAGGGGCCTAAGAAGGTTATTATGACGTAGCCGTTGGCACCATCGCCTCGTGAGTGATCTGGGATAGGATAAGAAGTAGTTGTAGTGCCATCTATATAACTTTGGCCGCCTTTGCCGCCACCGCCGGGTTTTTCATTTCCATTAGGTTTTTGACCGCCTTGACCACCCATGGTATAACCACCGCCACCGCCACCGCCACCAGCATCAGGGTGTTTATTCTGCTTATCTGATGCTTTCCCATCTTCTCCACCTAGATCGTTACTTTTATTTGATGATCCGCCTTTTCCACCGCCTTTACCGTCTCCACCGTTTTCCCCATTACTGCTAGTGCCATTTTGATCAGGTTGATTGGCACCATCACCACCGGTTCCGCCTTCCTTATCTCCCAGATTCCCACCGCTGCCACCACCGCCACCGGATACTAGCAAAATACGTTCAGAGTCTGTAGTTTCCCCCTTAAAAACAAATGTAGCTGCGCCACCGCCGCCACCGCCAGCACTTTGTGGATTGCTAGAGTATGGTGTACCGGAATTACCGCCGCTGCCACCTGAGGCTACAGAGTAAATTGAATCAGCTAATGGGTTTGAACCTTGCGTACCACCTTGGCCGGTAGAACCATGATTTGCTCCATCTCCGCCCGCACTTCCAATATACAGCGAGAGTATATCCGATGCTTCTAATTGAAAGACACCTGAAATTTTTTGGCTCACGCCTCCTGCAATTTGGTCATTAGCACTGCCGCCGTCACCGAAGCCACCTTTTCCACCATCTCCACCCCAGGCAGAGATGTAATAGTAACCAGGCTGTGGAGCAATGAAAGTTTGCCCATAATCTTTATAATAAAATTCATTATCATCAGACACTTCAGGCACCGTATAAATTTTCATAGTGTAAGTGCCTGTTTTACCGGCATATTTTGACGTTGAAAAAGAAGCTACTGCAGCTATAGTCAAAGCTGCAATTAGTGTAAGTATTAAAATGTTTCTTAATTTCTTATACATTTTTCCGCAGCCCCTTTCAATCAATCAATCTGTTCGTATTCAAAAAACACTTCTACTTGCTTCGAATCACCACCGCTGCTGACTATGAGCTCAAATTTAAGCCAACGCGTATCACCAGATAAACCTTTAGGCGTTAATTCAAACCAGCCATTATTATCTGTAATTATGTTCAGATCATCATTCCAAGATGCATCGGTAAATGAGTAATCATTCGGCGATGAATAAGTGTTATTTGTACTCGGATTTACGGCCCTTACTCTTACCGCAACTTCACTTTTATTTTCTATTGTAAAAGTATATGTTTTAGAGTTACCTGGATCATCTGTTACATCGGTATCATCAGACTGCCCAAATGAGCTAGTTATCTCCACATCAAACTTTGCCACCCTGGCAATATCCCCTGCTTGGGAACTGGTGTAAAACCGTGACAGGGACACGCCTGAGGTTATAGTTGTGGCTAATACCAAATATATGAGATATCTCATTAAGGGCAAAGCTTTGAATTGCTCTTTTCTTTTATGTTTATTTGATCTTTTAAAAAGACGTGGTAAAAATCCACTCATCTCGGCACTCCCCTGCCTTTCTGCTTAAAACTAAGGTTCAAGCTTTTTATCTATTAACACAGAAATTCTATCTAAAGTAATTAATAACCCCAGCAAAACTATTATGCCTACCGGGTTTTGCAAGAAAGAAAGCACCTTGCCTGCCTTGGGCACTCTGGCCACTACTTTGCCAATGATGCGATCTTCACTTACTGGGTTGTCGGGGGCGTTATTGGCGTCTCCTTTGGTTACAAACCCCGCCTCAACTTGGTCAATTATGCGATGAGTAACCGAACGGTTGTTGCCTTTATAGGTTACAATATCGCCAATATTGTAGGAATTTTGCCTGGCGATAATTATTACATCATCAACCGAAATGGCCGGTTCCATGCTGCCGCTTAAGATAATTGCACTGCCATAGCCAAAAACCATAGAGACTTGCTCTTTTTTGACTATAGTATTGTAAACAGTGGTTAAATTTAACAATAAAATGATTATCAGCAAAGCAGCAAATGCGAATTTACCTATTTTATACACTTTAGCAGTCATGGCTGTTTCTCTTTCTTATTGCCAAGAGCAATATCTTTTGGTTACAAAATTTTACTTTTTCACCTATTTGCCTGCTTTTATTATACTGCAGATTTTTTATTTGGTCAATATGTTTTTTAAACTTTATTTTAAGTTGCAACTAGGTCCAAATTTATGGTTTTTATTGTCCCTTGCGCCTGGCTTTTCTATACTCGTTGGGCGTCGTGCCATAGTGTTTGCCAAAGGCTCTGGTAAAAGAAGCTGGGTTTTGGTAACCAACTTGCAGAGCTATTTCCAGCACCGTGTATTGGCTGTTGATCAAAAGCTCGGCTGCCTTTTCTAGGCGCACCTGGCGCACATAGGCCCAGGGGCTTAAGCCTGTTTGAGCCTTAAACCATTCGTTATAATAGGAAATATTATAGTTTTCCATCTTAGCTAGGTCAGCAACTCTTATATCTTCGTCGTAATGCTGATGAATATAACTCAAAGAAATGGCCACATGTTGTTCAATTAGCTTATCGTAGAGGTAATAAAACAGATATTTCAGTGTGCTGCCTGTAGTATTTTGAGCAATTTCATCTTTTATTATTTCTATGAGATTAATCAATGTTCCTTTAATAGGAAAGATACGCTGCCGCCCCAAATTGACGATGTCTGCTGGCTTGATCATATCCGTCGGGATGTTGATGATCAGCACTGGGTTTTGACAGAGGCAGATGTGTTCGGTGTTAGGGGGGATAAAAGCCATTTGGTTGGGCTTGATTGTGTGGGTTATATTGTTACAAAAGAACTCAACATTGTGGGCTAAGGGCAAAAATATTTGGGCGTAGTCGTGGCTGTGTTTGTCGGATGAATCGTTTAGAATATAAAAATCGGGCCTGCTCAATTTTTTACCCCCTTAAATTTCGAGTTGAAGTTTTTCTGTGGCTTTTTGTAGTTTTACCTGTTACATCTTAGCTTTATTATAAAACAGCACAAACAAAAAAGCCACCTCTTTTAAAGAGATGGCCTAATATACTTATGGTAGCGGAGGTCGGACTTGAACCAACGACACAGCGGGTATGAACCGCTTGCTCTGCCAGCTGAGCTACTCCGCCAGGTTTGGTTGCGGGGATAGGATTTGAACCTATGACCTCCGGGTTATGAGCCCGACGAGCTACCAGACTGCTCTACCCCGCGATATTTTTAACTGGCTTGTGTATTATAGCTAAACAGAGAGCTTGTGTCAAGGGTTAAAAGACAAATTTAAGGCTTTTATAAATTAAATTGAAACGGCTATTTTGAAATTTGTTAGTCCGTCAGGATAAAGTATGCTGGGAGTATTTTTAAACTTATTCATATTGCCAGACTTCGTAAAAGATCAAGGCAGCCCCAATGAACATGGCCCAAGGAACTAAGTAGACAAAACTGCTAAAGCCTAGGCATGTGTTTTTAATTCTTCAAGCTAAAGTTAGCCAGAAGTATATTTTGGCTTATTCGAATTTCCAGACTTCGTAAAAGATAAAGGCAGCTCCGATGAACATGGCCCAAGGTATTAAGTAAACAAAACTGCAAAAGCCTAGGCATGTGTTTTTAATTCTTCAAGCTAAGTTAGCCAGAAGTATTTTTAAGCTTATTCGAATTTCCAAACTTCGTAAAAGATAAAGGCAGCCCCGATGAACATGGCCCAAGGTATTAAGTAAACAAAAGTGCAAAAGCCTAGGCATGTGTTTTTCTAATTCTTCAAGCTAAAGTCTGCCAGTAGTATTTTTAGGCTTATTCATATTGCCAGACTTCGTAAAAGATCAAGGCGGCCCCAATGAACATGGCCCAAGGTATTAAGTAGACAAAACTGCAAGAACCTAAGCAGCCGCTTTTTAGCTGTTGGCAGAGGAACATGAAGACGGTAAAGACAGAAGTGAAGGCTGTAGCGGCTAAAGCAGGAAAAGTGATGCGACCTAAGCGACCGATATAGGTTGTTAGAATTGAAGAGGCTACAACAAAACTCAAGATCAAGACTTGGGAGTTCATATTTTACCTCCTTTTTCCTATTTAATTTGAAAACAAATTAAATAGAGATTTCAGCTTTAAAGTTGTTTCACTTATATTATAAGCTGAATTCAACAAAAGAGCAAAGATTTTTAAGCTAATAATTGAAATAATGCAAAATACTAGAAATTTACTTAATTTTAAAAAATCCGCCAGGAACAATTGTTACAACACACGAAACATACCCTTGTAACTCAATTTGTTACCTTTTTATTCCCTTTCTGCCTTGTAACCCAATTTTGTATCCATGCAAATCGGGGACAGTCCCCAATTTGCAAAGCTTCTATAGAAGCTGTTAGATTATATGCTGCAGGATGATTTTTAAATCGTTTAGCGGAACCAGCAAACTTATAAGGAACTTAGGCAAACGAAGTTGGCCGGTTCCGTAACTCCGGTATGGTGCCATGGCACCATACTGGAGCATATGAAACCAGTGAATCAAATGCAAAACCGGGACTGTCCCCGATTTGCATGAGTTGCCTGTTGGAGATTTGTTTTTGATTTTTTCTGTGAGAAATTGCTTGAGTATTTACTTTTAATAAAGTTGGTGTTATAATTTTTTCACAGAAACGGGTCATTAGCTCAGGTGGTAGAGCAGCTGACTCTTAATCAGCCAGTCCGGGGTTCGAATCCCTGATGGCCCACCAAAAAAGCACCGGGTTTTTATGCCTGGTGCTTTTTTATTTTATTTTTTATTTATGCTGAAGCTAGAAGGTCCAAAGTTTTCGCTTGATTGCGCTCACTCCAACGTATCGGGTAAGTGTTGTAATTCAAAAATCCTTCTTCTATGCTTGGTGAAAAACGCTTTTCATCATTTAAGAACACTATGAGCTTTGTATCTGAGTGACGTTGCTCTTTTGTATCGCTCCATTGAAACAACAAATTTTTCATATTTTGAGTAGAAGGTAAGTTAATAGCTTTACACAAGCGTTCGGGCTGTTTCTTAGTTCGCTGAAGTAAGAAGTCAAAATTGTGAATTAAACCCGATTGCCCTGCAAAATTGACATTATCAGAATAAAAAATTTCTTGTTTGTCGAAATATTCAGAAATTTTATCGTAAAACAAAAGACTTTGTGATTTACGAGTCACAGTGAACATATCGTTAACTCGTAATATACCTTGCAAAAATAAATGTTTTTTCAATGCGAAATTTTTCCTTGTAGCTTTAGTTAAAAGTTCGCTTTCATTGCTTGAAATACCATATTTACTTAAAATCTTTTCTAAGGTTTTTTTGCGATTAGTCGTAAAATTAAAACCATTCATCTCAAGGTTTCGAATTGTGTAACCGTCATCAGAAATGATAACCTGATCGTTATCATTTTTTATGTACAGTTGGATATAATCATTAAAATGATCTAGAAACGGCGTCGTAACCTCATAGTATTCGCCTACACTGGCAATTTGGATTTCTTTTTTTATCCAATGAATGTAGTCGTCTACTAACATGTCGATCGCTTGCATAAACACACCTCCGCTCTGTGTTTTATTTAATTAACACCCATTAGTAAATGCTTTGTTCTCTAACTACTTTCTAAAATCCTTTTACATTTCAAAAAAATAGATATTTTAAATTTAGTTTCGATACCCGAATGCAAAACCGGGACTGTCCCCGATTTGCAAAGCTTCTATAGAAGTTTGCCTGATTTCTGATGCAAAACCGGGACTGTCCCCGATTTGCATTTTAGATATACACTCCAGTATGATTTTTAAATCGGAAAGCGGAACTGACA
>JAAYKD010000056.1 GCA_012522585.1 Bacillota bacterium
GTAAGCGTCAAATAGTGTCAGACCTGTTCATTTAGATTATGTCAGGTTATTTACTTATCCAGCCATTTATTAAGGGCGTTTGAGATTTCAACCCTAAACTCTTCATCTGACAGACCAAGATCAGTTCCGCGCTCATATGCTCGGTCTACTGTATAAGCAAACTTGTCCGCAAATCTGCTGTTTTCAAGCTCCATATGTGGAAAATGCTCTATCACATAGGCAGAGTAATCCAAATCAAAAAAATACCGCTCTATCTCGCCATTTACGAAATCTGATATAAAATCAATCATAAACGCCGTGTGCTTTTTAAAATTCATCAGTCTTCCTCCCAAGCATATTTTTCGGGCTTTGTTTCCTTTGCCTTCGGTGTAAACACCTTTTGCGGCAATGCTGCACTACCAGGAAGAAAATCTTCAATTTTTGATGCATAGCCGGGCTTGCCAAGGTTAGGGGCATTAGTAAAAATCCATGATAAATACTCAAACGGATTTAAACCGTTTTCTTTTGCGCTTTCGATTAGGCTGTAATAAATTGCACTAGCTCTTGCACCGTTTGGGGTGTTGGCAAAAATCCAATTTTTTCGGCCAATCACAAATGGCTTGATGCTGCGCTCGGCACGATTGTTTGAAATCTCCAGACGACCATCCAATAAATATCTCTCAAGATATTTGCGCTGTGACTGTGCGTAATGCACCGCTTTGCCAAGAAGAGTATTAGGCAATGCAGCAAGACCTTCAATCCAATTGTAAAATTCGTTAATCGTAGGCTCGGATAACCGCTCACGTTCCTTAAAACGGTTATCTGGGGTGAGCAAAGCAAACTGTTTTTCTAATCTAAACAGCTTATCACAATAGGCGACTCCCTTGGCTGCATTGGAATTACGTTGCTTGTCCTTTGGGAGGGTTTTTAGTGCATCAAAAAACTTCCGCCTAAGATGTGCTAGGCAGCCAACAACAATTATACTACCAGGAAGCTTGTGGTAACCGCTATATCCGTCTACGTGAAGATAGCCCTTGAAATCCTTCAAAAACTTTTCAGGATGTATATGTCTTCTATCGGGTTGATAATCATAAAGCACAATCTGGTGTTTTGCCTCTCCGCTGGTGCGGTACAGCCACATGTAACTCTTTGATTGCGCCGCCTTGCCCGGTTCCTTAAGAACTTGCAGGACTGTTTCGTCTGCGTGGAGTACCTCGTGTTCGCACAATCGTCGCTTCATTTGTGTGTATATTGGCTCCAGCCAGTTCTCGCTAGCTTTGATGAGCCAGTTTGACATGGTCTGCCGTGAAAGTCGGATGCCGTTTTGCTTCCACTCCTGTTCCTGTCGGTATAATGGTGTGGCCATCATGAATTTCCGTGTCGCAATGTGCGCTATCGTTTCGGGAGAAGCAAATCCTCCCTTTATGACAGGTTCCGGCATGTCTGCCTTCAAAACTGGCACATGATCGGAAGTATTCTCACAATTCCGGCATGCATAAACGTGTCGCACATGCCGGACAATTACCGCTCTGGCAGGTATAACCTTAAGTTCCTCACGAATTTCCCTGCCCATTGTATGTAATTGGTCGCCGCAGTCCGGGCAGACACACTTTGATTCCGGCAGTTCATGCTCAATTATCTCGACTGGCAGATCCTCTGGAAGCTTGTCCGTTGTCAGGCGGGTTCTCTTGCGGTAATGAGCCTTCACCTCGGTAATCACCGGCTCTGGAATGGATAAATCAGTAGCTGCTTCAGCTTCATTGAAAATGGAAAGCTGCTCACTGCCAGTTTGCTCGCTTGAACTGCCAAATTGTTTATGCTTGGCAAGACGCATTTGGGACATAAGCCATGCTATCTGATTCTCTAGTTCGGTGATTCTACGATCCTTTTCTTCAATTATGGCATGAAGTTTTTCTGCCGAAATTTCTTGTGTTTTCATAAATACATTTTACCACGTAACCCGCATAAAATCAAGCTTTAAGCTGCTTTTTCAGTAATTATATTTCTATGAAATTTGTCGCTCAAAAACCTATTTTCTCTTGAGCTTTTTTTCAAGCTTGGCACCCTCAATTAAAAAAGACAATTCATTTCTGTTCAGCAGCATAGTATCGCTGTCTCCTTTGGTTGGCCAGCGAAAGTGTCCTCTCTCAAGGCGTTTAAAATACAGCCAGAATCCGTCCCCATCCCATTCCAGGATTTTTATTCTATTACGGCTACGGTTGCAAAAGACAAACAGTGCTTCTGAAAACGGATCGAGGAGGAAGCTTTCCTTAACTAATGTCATTAGCCCATTAATCTGTTTTCTCATATCCGTATGTCCGCAGCATAAGTATACGGGCTTCTCATTCCATCTCATCATAACGTCCTCAATATGTGGCAGACCTTTTTTAAAAGCTCCGGATCCGTATCCATATCTGCATTTACACTGCAGCCGTTTACCTCTATACTAATGGTTTCTTTCCTCTGCTCCGGTGATGATAGCTGTATCCACCCCTCAGCTGAACAGGTGGAAGGTCCGCTTATTTTAGCTAGTTCGGTGCATGCAGCTTTTCGGATTTTCCTTAGCCAGTAGAAGTATGAATGCCTGCTCAAACCTCTTTCTTCGCAAAAGTCATCTACCTTTTGACCAGTAGATTGCCTTTCTTTTATTATTTGTGCCCATTGGGACATCCGGTATTCTGTTGTTACCTTTTGTGTATCCATACAATCACTCCTCGGTTGACTTAATTGGCAAAGTTGAAAAAGTTTGCAAACTTTTTCAACTTCGATAGCTTTTTAAACTAAGTTTCTAATGATTGTATTACTTTTTAGCCCCTAATTCTATGTGAGGGCAGATTTGACGCTTACCAAATAACAGTAGAAAATTTACTGATTATAAAAAAAAGACAGGCTAAACTGCAAACCTGCCCGTATCTTATATTACCTATTCAGTCACCTTACTAACAGTCTGGCAGTAATCTTCAAGAGCTTTGCAGAGTTGTGATGAAAACTGCATATTCTGCATAGTGCCAGCATAAGGACTGATTCTATAC
>JAAYKD010000009.1 GCA_012522585.1 Bacillota bacterium
GTTTAATCGAGGCCAAAGCGATATTATAGGCATAACCGGTCCGCCCGGAGCCGGCAAGAGCACTCTGACCGGTCAGCTGATCAAACATTATCGTAGTCAGGGCTTTACCCTCGGTGTTATTTTAGTCGACCCATCCAGCCCCTTTACCGGGGGAGCAATTTTAGGCGATAGAATCAGGATGAGCGAAGCCTCAACAGACCCCCATGTCTTTATCAGAAGCATGGGGTCGAGGGGCCGTTTAGGCGGCCTTTCAGCTGCCACTCAGGATGCTATAAAATTGATGGATGCCTATGGTTTCGACAAAATCATTGTGGAAACTGTGGGGATAGGTCAATCAGAAACAGAAATTGTGGAAACAGCCGATATTTCTGTAGTAGTTTCAGTCCCTGGTTTAGGAGATGATATCCAGATCTTGAAAGCCGGTGTCATGGAAATAGGCGACCTCTTCGTGGTCAATAAAGCTGACCGTGACGGCGCCGAAAGAGTAGTTACAGAAATCAATATGCTCTTGGATTTGGCTCCAAAAAACCAGTTTCGACCTCCCGTTGTTAAAACAGTCTCGACTCGGGGAGAGGGAATCGATCTTTTAGCCGAGGCTTTGGAAAAGGTCAAAGAACACGCCTTGGAAAGCGGACAATGGGATTTGAAAAGAGAAGAACGAATGTTCAAAGAACTGGAAATTAACGTTCAAGCCCAAATCAATCGTATATTAAAAGATAGTTCTTTGTATTTAAGTAAAGAGCGACTGATAAAGGACTTGACGAAAGGGCACACAGACGCTTATACTGAAGCGATAACTATTTTAAAGGAAATGAATATTCCTTTAAATGAACAACAAAAAGGAGAATGACTATGTTTAACAAAATCGATCATCTAGGCATAGCCGTTAAGGATTTGAAACAAGCTTTGGGTTTTTATCAAGATGTTTTAGGTCTGGAATATCTAGGCACTGAAGTCGTTGAAGAACAAAAGGTAACCGTTGCTATGTTGGCTGTAGGAGAAAGCAAAGTTGAACTTTTAGAACCTACTTCTGAAGATAGCCCGATCGCTAAAACCATCGAAAAACGTGGTGAAGGTGTAGCTCATGTGGCCTTTGAGGTTGATGATATTGAAGCTGCTTTAAAGAAGCTCAAAGACAGTGGAGTTCGTCTGATCGATGAAGTGCCTCGAATTGGGGCCGGTGGAGTCAAAATCGCCTTTGTTCATCCCAGATCAACCAATGGTGTTTTGGTCGAACTCTGTGAAAAGCACTAAATCTTAGGAGGAACTAAGTTTATGGATAAATTAAATGAACTGATGCAAAGAAGGGCTGTTGTTGAGCAGGGGGGCGGCGAAAGAAGAATTCAACGCCAACATTCTGCCGGCAAAAAGACAGCTCGGGAACGCATCGATTATTTATTCGATGCAGATAGCTTTATAGAAATTGATGCTTTTGTAACCCATCGCTGCACAGCTTTTGGTATGGAAAATACCGAAGCTCCCGGCGAAGGTGTGGTCACCGGTTATGGAACCATCGACGGACGCTTAGTCTATGTAGCTGCTCAAGATTTTACCGTGATCGGTGGGTCTTTAGGAGAAATGCACGCAGCTAAAATATGTAAAGTCATGGACTTGGCAGTTAAAATGGGTGCACCTTTTGTATCCATCAATGATTCCGGCGGAGCCAGAATTCAAGAAGGCGTGGACTCCTTGCAAGGTTATGGCGATATTTTCTACCGCAATTCCTTGGCTTCCGGTGTGATCCCCCAGATCTCAGTCATCATGGGACCCTGTGCCGGCGGAGCAGTCTATTCTCCTGCTTTGACAGACTTTATTTTGATGACAAAATATGCCAACATGTTTATTACAGGTCCTCAGGTTGTTCAATCTGTAACCGGTGAGGAAGTAACTGCTGATACATTAGGCGGTTCATCTGTGCACGCATCTAAAAGCGGCGTAGCTCATTTTGTCGGTGATAGTGATGAAGAAACCTTGGATATGGTCCGTATCTTAGTTGGCTTTATCCCTTCCAATAATCTGGAAACAACCCCTGTCTATATTACAGAGGATTCTCCCGTCAGAACCGATGAAATTTTAAGGGAAATCATACCTGAAAGCCCCAACCGTCCTTATGATATGAGAGATATCATGAGAACTGTAGTCGATGACAACAATTTCTTTGAAGTTCATAAAGATTTTGCTGCCAACATGATTACCGGTTTTGGTCGCTTAAACGGACGCAGCGTAGGTATCGTGGGTAACCAACCTAAGGTAATGGCAGGTTGCTTGGATATCAATGCTTCCGATAAAGCTTCACGTTTTATCCGCTTCTGCGATTCTTTTAACATTCCTTTGGTTACATTTACTGATACTCCCGGTTATTTACCCGGTGTTGACCAAGAACATAACGGCGTGATTCGTCACGGAGCCAAATTGCTCTATGCCTATTCTGAAGCTAATGTACCCAAGTTGACCGTGATCACTCGTAAGGCCTACGGTGGCGCTTATATCGCCATGTGCAGCCGTCATCTAGGCGCTGATATGGTCTATGCCTTGCCCAACGCTGAAATCGCAGTCATGGGCCCCGAAGGTGCAGCCAATATTATTTTCCGCAACGAAATCAGAGATGCAGATGATCCCATGCAAAAACGTCAGGAAAAAATTGATGAGTATCGCAATCAATTTGCCAATCCTTATGTAGCAGCAGGTCGCGGCTTCGTCGATGATGTCATCGATCCCGCTTTGATTAGACCTACTTTGATCAATGCTTTAGAAATGTGCATCACCAAAAGGGAAGGCCGTCCCGCTAAAAAGCACGGGAACATTCCTTTGTAAGGAGGCAATATGGAACTAACATTAACCATGATGGAAAAAACCGAAACAGGTCTGATCACCATACTTTTAGGGTTGGGTACTGTTTTTGTCGTCTTGATACTTCTGATTTTTGTGGTTAATCTATTGAAGAATACAGCTCAGGAGAAAAAAGAAGCAGTTGAACCTGCAAAAATTACTCCCGCTGTTCAGGAAGAACCAAAAATAGAAGAGACTAGTAAAGAAGATGAGCTTCAACTAATCGCTGTAATAGCGGCTGCTTTGAACGCTTATTTAGGTGAGGAAAAAGCTTCCTACTTGAGAGTTCGTAGCATTAGAAGAATTGCCTCTGCCGATAATAATTGGTCTGTGACCGGTCGCAATCAAACGATCAGTGATCGGCAGAATCTATACAGAGATTAATCATTCAAGATAAAGGAGAATAAATTCTATGAAAACTTATAAGATTCATGTCAATGGCGTTGCCTATGAAGTTCAGGTTGAAGAAGTTGGCGGCGAAGCTGCAGCTCCTGTAGCAAGACCTCCGGTCCAGGTCAGCGCACCCGCTGCACCTCAAGTAGCAGCCAAACCAGCACCAGCTCCGCAAGCTGCGCCTGCACCTCAGGCGGCTCCCGCTCCTCAGGCAGCCCCTTCCGGACAAGGAGAAGTTGTCAATGCTCCGATTCCCGGAACAATCCTCGATATTAAAGTTCAACCCGGTACAACCGTTAATTCCGGCGATTTGCTCTTAATTTTAGAAGCTATGAAAATGGAAAATGAAATCACGGCACCTAAAGCTGGCACAATCAAAGGTGTTTTCGTAACCAAGGGTCAGAGCGTAAACTCCGGTGATGCTTTAGTTGAAATCGAATAGGAGGATTTCCTTGAAGACTTTAATGGTTGAATGCGGTGTTTCTGCCAGGCATCTACATCTCTCTAAAGAAGATTTGGCTGTACTATTTGGAGAAGATGCCTCTTTGATCAACATCAAAGATTTAAAACAGCCCGGGCAATTTGCCTGCGAGCAAAGAGTGGATCTGGTTGGACCTAAAAATACGATTAAAAACGTCAGAGTTTTAGGACCTGAAAGAAAGCAGACTCAAGTAGAAGTCTCTTTGACCGATTGTTTTACTCTCGGGATTAAAGCTCCCATCAGAGACAGTGGAAATTTAAAGGACTCTGCTCCGATTATTCTCCAAGGCCCCAAAGGCCAGGTAGAATTAAAAGAAGGAGTCATAGTTGCCATGCGGCATATTCATCTCCATCCTGATGAAGCTGCACCATTCGGCATTAAGGACCAGGATATGATCAAAGTGAGAACGACAGACAATCCCCGAACTCTCTGCTTTGACCAAGTTCTGGCCAGAGTCAATGAGGCTTTTGCTCTGGAGTTTCACATCGATACGGACGAAGCAAATGCATCCGGTTTAAAAAATGGGGATCTAGTTGAGGTCATAAAAGAATAGACCGCAGGGAACGCTGATTTTAGCGTTCCCTCTTGAAATAAAAGGAGGAGGATGTCGCATATGCCCTATGAGTTAATAGCAGCAGGGGTAGGCGTATTGGCCCTTGCCTATGCTTTTTACTTAGCAACCTGGATAAACAAACAGCCTTCCGGCGATCAGCGCATGGAAGAAATCGGAGACGCCATACACGAAGGAGCCATGGCTTTTCTGATGCGAGAATATAAAGCTCTGGTCTGGTTTGTCTTGGCTGTCACCATAGCTATTCTGGCTGTTGGTTTTATCACTCCCTCAGAAGTAATGAAGCCACAAACTGCCATTGCTTTTGTTTTAGGTTCTCTTTGTTCTGTCTTAGCCGGTTATTTTGGCATGAATGTAGCTACTTCTGCCAATACAAGAACTGCTGAAGCAGCTAAAACAGGTCAGAACCCAGCTCTTCGCATTGCTTTTAATGGCGGTGCCGTCATGGGTATGGCTGTTGTCGGTTTGGGTTTGAGCGGAGTTGCTATTCTATATTTGATTTTTAAAGACCCGAATATCGTCAATGGTTTTGCTCTCGGCGCCAGCTCCATCGCTCTTTTTGCCAGAGTAGGGGGCGGTATTTACACCAAGGCTGCCGACGTCGGTGCCGACTTAGTCGGTAAGGTAGAAGCGGGAATTCCAGAGGATGACCCTCGAAACCCGGCAGTTATTGCCGATAATGTTGGGGATAATGTTGGTGACGTAGCCGGTATGGGAGCCGACTTGTTTGAATCCTATGTGGGTTCGATCATCGCTGCCATGTCCATTGCCTTAACGGCAAAAATGGGCATGAACATGTTGCTCTACCCCTTGCTCTTAGCGGCAGTAGGCACGATTGCTGCCATGATCGGAACCAGATTCGTCAACGCCGGAGCTGACACCAGTCCTCAAAAAGCTCTTAACACAGGCACTTATGTTTCAGGTATTCTGGTCGTCATCGTTTCAGCTATTTTTGCTTTTACTGGTGTAGCCGATTGGAATGTTTTCATCGCTACAGTGGCTGGCTTAGTTGCTGGCATATTGATCGGTCAAATCACTGAATATTATACTTCTTCCGATTATAAGCCTGTTCAGGGTATTGCCGATTCGGCTTTAACCGGACCGGCAACCACGATTATCACCGGTTTAGCCGTAGGTATGTATTCAACGGCAGTGCCGATTTTTATAATCTCTGTGGCAATTCTAGTTTCCCATTATTTTGCCGGTCTCTATGGTATCGCTTTGGCTGCAGTCGGTATGCTCTCGACCACAGGTATCACCATAGCGGTCGATGCTTACGGCCCGATTGCTGACAATGCCGGTGGGATTGCTGAAATGGCAGAACTGGACAGCAGTGTCAGAGAAGTTACCGATAGACTGGACTCAGTTGGTAATACGACAGCTGCTATCGGCAAAGGCTTTGCTATTGGCAGTGCTGCCTTAACAGCACTTTCGTTGTTCTCAGCTTACGCTGCCAGTGTAGATTTTAACATCATCAATTTAATGGAACCCAGAGTAATTGTTGGTGTTTTAGTCGGCGGAATGCTACCCTATCTTTTCGGTGCCATGACTATGGAAGCTGTCAGTATAGCAGCCCAGGAAATGATTGAAGAAGTCAGAAGACAATTTAGAGAGATTCCCGGTATCATGGAAGGTACAGGCAAACCAGATTATGCTCGCTGTGTCGATATTTCAACGACAGCCGCTCTGCGTCAGATGGTTTTACCCGGTATCATCGCTGTAATCAGCCCCATTGCCATGGGTCTAATCTTAGGAAAACATGCTGTGGGCGGTCTTTTAGCCGGAGCCACCGTAACCGGTGTTCTCTTGGCTATCCAGATGTCCAACTCCGGGGGAGCCTGGGACAATGCTAAAAAATATATTGAATCCGGTGTTCATGGTGGAAAAGGCACTCCCGCTCACGAAGCCGCCATTGTTGGCGATACAGTGGGAGATCCCTATAAAGACACTTCCGGACCTTCCTTGAATATATTGATCAAGCTGATGTCCATCGTAGCCCTCACTTTCAGCGGTCTTTTCTTATAAACTGAAATTTTTAACCGATTGTTCGTTGTTTTCGGACAATCGGTTATTTACTTTTAAACAGATAAATACCTTTTTATTACTCCAGTCTTGGGATAAAGGGTTTATTTTAGCAAATAGCGAATATTTATCATGGCTTAATCGGCTATGAAAGGAAAGTTTTATGAAACAAGTTTTAGGAATTGTAGCTGCATTTTTTTGTATGCCTCTTTTGAGCAGAGTAAAAAAACTGGGTTTTGGCGGCTCTTTAATCATCACCGGACTGATTATGAGCATCTTTGCATCAATACCCTTAAATGATGTTTTAGACGCCTTTAAAGGTGTTTTCTTAAGCCCTAGCACCATCAACACTATGCTGGCTGTAATCATGATCGGTTGTTTAGGTACAGTCTTAAATAAGTATGGAATTTTACAAAAAATTGTCAGCAATTTAGAGTCAATAATTTCCAACCCGAAAATTATCATCATGCTTTTGCCTGCCGTCTTAGGTATGTTACCGGTGCCGGGTGGAGCTATTTTGTCTGCTCCTTTTGCCAAGAATTTAGGCGAAAAGCTGGGGCTGCCCATGAACAAGCGCTCGGTCATAAATTTGACCTTTCGCCATGTGGCTATGTTTTTAGTGCCCTTCAGCTCGACCATGCTTTTAGTGGCCTCACTGATGGAAGATGTCAGCGTTTACCGAGTCATTCTTTTGAACTTACCCTTTATTTTTATCTATATCAGCGGAGCTTATTTATTACATCTGAAAAATATAGAGTATCAGAAGAACGATGGATTTGTCCAAGAAAAGGGAGCCATCAAGAAATTGATCATCTATTCGGCCCCCATCTATGGCATTATTTTAATCAATAGCATATTAAAACTTCCTATGTGGATTTCAGTCAGCCTGAGCGTTGCCTTCACTTACTTCATCGTTGATGAAAAGAAAGACTATGCCAAGACTGCCATTAAGGGAATCAATATCAGCACCTTGATTATGTTGGTCGGGGTCTATTTTATTCAAAATCTGATCAAAGGACAGGCCGGAGTAATGGAGCTTTTTTCTCAGCTGTTTTTAAATGCTACGGGCTTTAGCATTCTCTTGGTAATTACGGTTATCGCCACTGTCTTAGGTTTGTTTACAGGTTTGAACCTAGTCAGTATAGGAATCTTACTGCCTTTGGTCAATAATTTGCCCATAGCTCCCATGGAAAAGACCATCTATGTCTTCTTTATTTTGATCTGGGCTTACATTGGTTATTATTATTCCCCTCTGCATCTTTGTCAGATCTTGAGCAATTCCTATATGGAAGCGAGTTTGACTTCTGTTTCTAAGGAAAATCTCAAGCTCATGCCTATTTTAGCCCTGACTTCATTTATACTCTTCTACGCTTATCGACTGATCTTGTTGTAAACTTTTAGTTTCTGGTTTTACTCAACCTAAGATTGTATATTCAGAGACTCCATAAGATGCAGGAGTGTTTATTAAAAAGAATTGATAAAACGAGCGCTAACATATCCTTCTGTTTTGTGTTCGTTTTTGGTTATAAAGGAAGTAGATTTTATTTTGGATAAGTTGAATCTTGATTTTGACTATGAGCTTACAAAAGAATACAGATATAAATATGAAAGTCAATGTACTTGTGCCTACTGTAGAAACTATTATAAAAGCTTTAAAGTAAACTACCCTAAGACCTCCAAGCTCTTAGAAGAATTTGGCTTAGACGCAAATTTTCCTTTAGAAGCCATGCCCTTGGAATACGATAAGTTAAATGATGAGATGGAATATATTGTCTATTATCCTATAAAAGGCAGTATGGTCGAAAAGAAACATGTTTTCCTTTTGGAAAATCTTGAAATCAAAATTTTTAAAGGCTCAAATAGTGGGAATCCCTGCCCGAATCCTAAGATGGAAGAGCCTTATCTACTAATGGAATTAGCCCAAGTAAAATTACTCTGGGTTTTAGAAGAAGAGCTTGAACAGTAAGATTAAATCTGATAAATAAAGTTTAAACAGATTACTCCAAGCAATTATAGATGAATATATTATCTCAAAATAAAAAGCCACTAAGAAATTCTTAGTGGCTTTTACACTTTTTCAGACCTTACAAAGGATTTAGGACTTGACCAGAAAATTTTCTTACCTGTTATTGGTGGATTAGGGCTTTTTCTTTACGGAATGAATATGATGGGCTCTGCTTTAGAAAGAGCAGCAGGTAGTAAGATGAAGAAGATGGTTGAAGCATTGACCAGTAATCGATTTAAAGAAGTTCTGGTTGGTATGCTGGTGACTATGTTTATTCTGTTTTATCAGTCAAATTGTCAGAGTTGCCGAATTTGTGATTCCAGCAGACGAGGATAAGAAAATTAGTATATCTAAATATTTGGATAAAAAATTCTCTCTACACCCATTGTTGCACTTAATCAAGCTCATAGAGAGGTAGAAAGAATGGGTCAGATGGTCTTGGTGTAAATGCTAAACTAATCTGGACAGAATTTGCTAAATAAGAATGAACACTTTTCAACAAATATTGTTCAGACTATACTGGTCAAAAGATTGTGATTAGATTTAATAAATATTATCATTGACATCCTGGTTTATTGATGATAGACTAGAGTTGTGGTTTATTGATGATAAACCAGAGGAGGATTTAAGATGATTGATTATAAACTTGGTGAAGTAGAGTCAAAGTTTGCCGATTTAATTTGGGAAAATGAACCGATTAATTCAGGCGAGCTTGTAAAACTTGCTGCAGATTGTCTGGTTTGGAAGAAGTCTACCACCTATACGGTTTTGCGAAAGCTCTGCGATAAAGGCTTTTTCAAAAATGAAAACTCTTTGGTTACTTCCTTAATTTCTAAAGATGAGTATAGGGCAATGCAAAGTGAAAGATTTGTAGAAGAGACATTTTCGGGTTCTCTTCCTAAGTTTTTGGCTGCATTTTCAAAAAGAAAAGAGTTATCTGAAGCAGAGGTTAGGCAAATCCAAGGGCTTATTGATAAATACAAGGAGGGTAAATAATGCTTGATAATTTGTTTATATTGGTTCTCAATATGAGCCTTGTTTCAAGCTACGTAATTATTTTTGTGCTGTTGGCAAGGTTTTTTTTGAAAAAAGCACCTAAGATTTTCTCCTATGCTTTGTGGGCTGTGGTACTGTTAAGACTACTTTGTCCTTTGTCCTTTGAGAGTACCTTAAGCCTTATTCCTGTCGACAAACAACCAATCCCACAAGATATTATTTTTAGCCAAGCTCCGCAGATTAGTACAGGAATGGTAGCTGTTGATAATATAATAAATTCTGTTTTGCCCATCCCGACAGATCTAGGTGCAAGTCTTAATCCTATCCAGATTTGGCTATATATTGGTGGGATTATATGGATTTTGGGCATTGTTGTGATGGCTATTTACAGCGTAATTTCATTTACAAAACTGAAACATAGTTTGGCCACATCAACTCCGCTAAAAGGCAATATCTATCTTGCTGATCATATTTCCACGCCCTTTGTACTTGGTATGATAGGGCCTAAAATTTATCTTCCATCTTCACTTTTAGAGAATGAAAAAAAATATATTATTGCCCATGAATTGTGCCATATTAAAAGGTTTGACCATATCACCAGAATGCTTGGTTTTCTTGCCTTGTCTGTGCATTGGTTTAACCCTTTAGTATGGCTTGCCTTTGTTCTTTCAGGCAAGGATATGGAACTGTCTTGCGATGAAGCTGTGATGAAAAGTATGGACCTGGATATTAAAGCAGAATATTCCCAGACCCTTTTGCGCTTTTCTAGCTCCAAAAAATTAATCCATGCAACTCCTCTTGCCTTTGGAGAGGGTGATACACAAGGCAGAGTTAAAAATGTACTGAATTATAAGAAACCAAAATCTTGGGTAGTATTAGTTTCTATCATTGCAGTAATTTCAATTGCAATCTGCCTTGTTACTAACCCCAAGGCAAGCAGAGAATTTTCCATGAGCGGGAATCATATATCTGATTTGGAACCATTTGAAATTACAAAAACCATAGGTAAATTTGTGAACGAGGATTTTTCCAAACTTTACTTGGCGCCGGATAATTTTGGCTTGGTAGTTTCTGAAGATTTCGCTTTTGTAGAGAGCGAATCTATCCGATTTTTATATGATATGGGAGATGCCAACTGCAAAGTTTCGCAACTTCGTATTTTTAATCAGGAAAACAACTTTTTCATCACGGAGCCCACTGAGTGGGCTGTACCAAAGGAACAAGTTTTCCAGCTATACTCCTTTTTGGAAGCACTCAAGTACTTACCAACAGATGAAATTGTAGCCCTTTGCAAAAGCCCTGCCGATAAATACGCTATTGAGTTATCTAGAAATGATCTAAAATCCAATGAAGGTAGACAGATTTATTATAATAAACAAGGTGTCACAGAAAAAGAAGGCTGGCCAATCCGTTTAGATATTCAACCCCTGTATGGTACAGACTCCACAGCTTTCCATGGAGTAGGAAGCGACACTATTCATGTGTATTATAGTGAAGCAGAGTCTTATTTAAAAAAACAATAAAGCCTTCAACCAATGACCTGACAGTTATTAAAGCTCTTTCTGAAACAAGCGATCGTAACTTAGACCAAGAATGTTTTGGAGAAGGACATATTATTTTAGGAACAAAAATTTCAAGTTTAAGCTAGCACCTCTAATTTAAAATCTGAATGGAATTAGCCCAAGTAAAATTTCCCGGGGTTTTAGAAGAAGAGCTTGAATAGTAAGATTGAATCTGATAAATAAAGTTTAAATAAATTAGGAAGATTTTATAATCAAGTTAGCCGGTCGCGGCTAAAATAAAAAGACGCCACGTGAATTTCATGGTATATTGAAGTTAGCACAACTATCAATAAAGGATGATTTCACATGACGCAAATTAATAATA
>JAAYKD010000057.1 GCA_012522585.1 Bacillota bacterium
CGTTGTTATGATCGGCATTGTGACAGGCATCATAGGCCGTGTCGCAGGGTGGTTCTAACAATGCAATTAAATTCGCTCCCTGCGGTCGCCGGACGCTCGTTCCTCGCGCCGTTTATTGCGGGCGTTAGGGTTTTGCTTACCGTTAAACATGGATAATTTGAATGAAAATTGAAGTTGCGCTGCAGAAATCATCTTCTACCAAAGAACGAGGGGATCTCCTAGAGTCACTTGCTGAAAAGCTGCTCTCTGCACAATCCTATGAGGTTATAAAAGAAATAAGATTTACTGCGGTGGAGCTTGACTTGCTATGTAGGCATAAAATTAGTGGCAAAGAAATATACGTCGAGTGCAAAGCCTATCGAGATAAAAACATCGACGCTAACATATTAAAGAACCTTGCTGGAACTCTCGTATTTAAAGATTATGCTGAGGCATGGTTGATAAGCACTGGGGAGTATGGAAAAGAAGCCAAAGGGTTTGCTAATGAGTGGAAAGCTAAGCCAAAAGATCAAGCAACAAGATTGAGTTTCTATGACCCAGAGAAAGTAATTGATTCACTCATTAGCTCTGGAGTCATTAAAAAACAGCCAGAAGACCTTGCTGCTGAATATATCGGTAGTGAAAACTTGATCGGGGAATGGGTCTTACTGATAACAACTTATGGCTTATTTTGGGCCGCAGCGACTTTGTCCGGAGGAATACCTAGAGGTGCCCTTTGCTACTATGCGAAAAACAATCAGTTAGTTGACGATGCTGAGTTATTGAGCAAATTAGCTGATACCGACACTTCTCTTAGTAACCTTGATTTCAAACTACCCAAAATCCATAAAACCAAGGTGGTTGAGATTGAATCCATTAAAACAGTGAGCGTTGTACAAATTCAAACTGGAGAGGCGTGGAGTGATTACCGCCCAGCCCGTCCAGAAGATTTTGTTGGCCGCACGAAAGACATTAACCACATATTCGATTTTTTTAAGAAAATTAAAGAGCAAAGTACAAATACTAGGATATTTGCGGTTACTGGCAATTCTGGTATGGGTAAGAGTTCATTTATCGCAAAACTAAGAAGTAAAGCTGGTAACTACCAGAATAAAAATAAATATTTTGTATTTCCGGTTGATGTTCGTGCTGCGACAGGACCCGAGTACATTTATTCATCATTGCTGCAAGCTTTAAAAAGTGCGCAGGCAGAGGGTTTTGGTGATCAGTCTATAAAGTTGGTTTTATCCGATGTTGGAAGACCTCTGGATTCAGAGTCTATCAAATCATATTTGGAATCATTGGAAGAAAAAAATCAGCTAATAGCCTTGGTTTTCGACCAGTTTGAAGAGTTGTACTCAAAGCCTGAGCTCTTCGACGTATTTGAAAAGGCTAAGTCTTTGCTGCTAAATGCTGCAGCAGTGAAGTTGAACTTTTGCTTAGGTTTTGCTTGGAAAAGTGATAGCACCACTCACAGTGATCACCCAGCTTACTTTTTTTGGCACCAGCTTGCTGATTATAGAATTACAAGAAAACTAGCCCCCTTTTCCGACCGCGAGTCAAATTCTGTTATCAATTTGTTTGAAAAAGAAATTGGCTCCAAGCTACATCATGATCTACGCCACAATCTTGTCGCAAGCAGCCAAGGTTATCCTTGGCTATTAAAAAAACTTTGCATTCATCTATATGAAAAGATTGAAAGCGGCATTAATCAAACAGACTTATTAGAAAATAAGCTTGACGTAGCTAGCCTTTTCAAAGAAGACATGGAAATGCTAAATCCTGCTGAGTATAGTTGTTTGAAGCTAATAGCACAGCGTGCGCCGGTGGACTGGTTTGAAATCATCGAGATGTCCGGGCCAGACACATTGAAGTCATTAATCGATAGACGCCTTGTTATTCGAAGCGGCGATAGATTAAATGTTTACTGGGATATTTTCCGAGAGTATGTTTTAATAGGGTCTGTTCCAGTAATTCCATTGAGATACCTTCCATCTACTGACTTTTCATCACTGTATAAAGCTGTTAAACACCTTGAGCACAGAACTAAGCAGTCTGTGCAGGACTTGGTTTTGAAGGCAAAACTATCTGAAGGAACCATTCAGAATATTGGCTCAGATATGATTATGTTTGGCGTTGCCAAAAGAGAAAGTGGGCTCTATTCATTAAGTGAAGACGTCAAGACTTGTAATGAGCTTGATATTCTGAGAGCTATACGTGAAAAATTCTCAAAACATGCATTCACATATGCATTTAGAGATAAATCATCACATTCAATTGCAAATGTTAATGCCCTAATTGAAATTTTGAGACAGCTTTATCCGGACAATAAATATGCTGATAAAACGTGGCATGCGTACACGGTACGGCTTTGTCGATGGCTCGAATTGTGCGGATTTATAGAGCCATCGTCAAATGGTTGGTTGTTTAAGGACCAGGGTGACGTTGTTACGGAAAGAATTAAGTCAGAGAGAAAGCGCAGGAAAAGTAATATTTTTACTGCTCCCGCATCCCCCGCACTTGCGCTGGAAACACTTAACTGGCTAGTCAAGAAAGGTAGTGTTGGCAAGAACGAGACCAAACCAAAAGGCTATAGAAATGCACTTTCAGTTCTAAAGCGGTTTGAACTCATATTTATAGAAAGCGAACAATATTTTGTAGATAAAGAAAAAATGCAAAAATATCCAGAGGAAAGGGAAGCCCTTTGGATGGGTGCAAATACAGAAGATGTACTCTTAGACGTAGTAAAGCTACTTGAATCAAATACCCAATTATCAGGGAAGGATATCGGTGATTATATCGCTGAAAAGCATAGCTTAACTTGGACCGATACGTCTAAAGTAAGAAACGGTGGTGCCATACGGCAATGGGCGCTATGGCTGTACGAAGGTAGAAATAGCTCTGAAATACCAGTATGTCCAGGGCGAACTTAGCGACCCCTAACAATAGGCTGCACAGCGACCGATTTTCCGCCGCTTCGCGGCTCCAAACCGGCGCGTGAGCCGGGCGTTATGTTTTTTTGTGCCTGAAATAAAATAATGAAACCTATAAAAGCCAAATATACTGAAATTGTCTTACTCCTAGCCAGGTTGATTCCTTGGGTATTTCCCAAGTGGCTTCGATTTATTGCAAAGAGCTATTCTCGAAAAGAGCAAGAGTCGATCCAGCATCTATATGAAAAAGAGGATCGAATTAAATCTGCCAGTCTTTTTGATGGAAGCTTTACGTGGAAAGCTATAAGCGTAGTTGTAAAGGTTGATCATGATGATTTGGATTCGATTCGCCGATGGCTAAAGTCCAATGCGTCTCCTGGTGATTACAACCCTGAGAGAGATGATTATGTCTTTGAAAACAAGTATGACCATGGTGGCGGGTACAGAAATTTAGGTTGGATTCATTTTCACAGAGAAAACAGGCTGACTTCGCTATTGAGAATGGAGGAAGAAACAGAGTTTTGTGATTCTTGTTACGTGTCTCTGTCCAAGTATTCGTATGGAATTAATTATTTGTCCCTATATTTTTTCCTGAAGGAGTCAGCAACAGGAATGGTCTCCAGCGTTGATGTTAGCGAGGTAAAGAGATACTACACCTTTGCTTCCGCAAATCCATTTTCACAGCAATTTAGAGCTATTCAACATCATGACAAACGAAACCTAGTTGAAGACCTTATAAATGAGAATATAAATAAGGTTTGCAGCGATGTGGTCAGTATGGCTAAAAAAGTCCTTAGTCTATGGCGAATAGCTAAGGATGAATCAAAGTTAACGCTAATTGCAGACATCTATCGAGATACTAATGAGCCTTATTTTGTTGAAGTTGATGAATGCGAGGATGATAGCCATGTTCACGTTTGTCGACGAAGTTTTGTATTTTTCGATGAAAAAATAAGCAGCGATAATTCAGAACACTTCTTAAGCCGTTACGTGGTAGAGAAGAATAATCTAGATGCGGTGTTTATAAAGAGCAAAAGCTTAGAAGAGTTTGACCAGTTTGATAATTTTGCTCGGAATGGGTTGGCTCTATACGACTCACACATATTTATCTCAATGTTTATTGATGTAGCAAGACAACAGGTAGAGATTTCGGAGTACGCTAATTCAGCATTATTGAAGAACTCAAACAAGGTTGAAACAAACTATGACATACTTTTCGAGTCTACCAACCAGCTAGAATCATTACGGGAAAATATTCTGGCGATTAAGAAAGAGATTCCTCATGGCTGTAGAGAGTCTTACTCGGATAGTGCAAAAAGAATTGCAGAATATAGGCTTAAGCTTGCTGATAAATTAAAAGCATCTATAGATCGTAGGCTGTCTGGATTAAATAGTGAAATGCAGGTTCAAAATCTTCGTTTCAATAGGAAATATTCATTGCTTGTTGGGGTTTTGATTATAGTTCAGATCTTACTGGCAGCACTAACGATTGACTGGGGTAACTTAGAAGAAAGATTTAATTCGAGCTTTCTTAGGCATGAGGACGTTGTTGAGAAACAAAGCTCAACGGAGGCAGACGAACATAACAAACTACTGCAGCCGACCGCTAACGCGTCGGCTGAGTAGGGCGTTAGGCACTACATTTAAAACCCATACTTGAAGGAGAGAAAGATGTCTCACAATGAAGTCAGAAAGGGAATGACCAATGCAAAGTTCAATGAAGAGCAATCAGGAATCTTATTTGGAGAGATATTTATAATTTCTATTGGTCTGGGCTTATACGCACAGTCTTGGTGGATTTTTGGCATGACTTTCATCGGACTTATTATTGCTTTGTTTATTCCAGCAATAGCAATTCCATTAATGATTATCCTTAGTATTGGCTGGGGTATTATTGGCTTTGGCATTGGAGCAATATTTGGTTCAACTGGGGCGTCGGTAGTGCTAGGGATAATTGGGCTTTTAGCTGGTCTTGGCGTACATTTTGCTGCTTTACAATGGGCCAAAGATATTGGCGAATAATAGCCTAACAATACGCAGCAGTCGCGGCCTGCGGCCGCTGGGACGTAAAACCGCTGACGCGTTTTTCCGCCCCTGTGCTTTGCGTTAGCCCCTTTTCGGAAATTTGAACATGGCCGTAAAAAACCAGTATCAGGACTTGCTAAGATCTAAGATTGTATCTGCCATATCTCAAGCAAAAGCGGCGGCAGGCTTCTCACATCAAGGAGTAAAGGGCACAGTTCTTGAGTTGCTAATTAGCCAGCTATTTCAACCATTATTGCCAGCTGACGTCGGAGTGGGTACTGGGCAGATAATAGATAGCTATAGTGGGAAGCTTTCGGGGCAAGTAGACATTATTCTTTATAATAGGGCTATCTTGCCTCCAATACTGATGGACGAAAAAGTTGGTGTTTTCCCAATAGAGTCCGTTCTTTATACAATTGAAGTTAAGACGACGTTAAATGCTACCGAGCTAAAAATGGCGCATGAGAGTGCAAAAAATATAGCTCAGAACTTTGGTTATCGTCCTGGTTTGAAAGGTGAAGATGGAAAGGAAAAGCATCACTCAATCGAGAAAGTAAGATCGGTTATATTCGCTCTTAATTCGGATCTTAGTGGCAATAAACTAAATGAGGCCGAGCGATATCGAAAATTATACGGCGACGATACAGCACACATAAGAGCTATTTGTGTTGCTGGAAAAGAATATTGGTACGATAACGGGAATTACTGGATAGGATTTAAGGATGGTCAGGATTACGATGAGATTCTTGCTTTTATTGGTGGTGTGACTAACACCTATAGAGAAGTTTCGATTAGTCGGGGTCAGCCTTGCTTAGGTCACTATGTCATTCCTGAGGCAAAAGGATTTGTTGCGACAAAATCTAGGGATGTAGCTTCGGTAACGCTGACCTGTGAAGATTGTGGCATTGAGGGTGAAATGGTCCCAAATATCGGCCAAATGAATATCACTATTAATGGGGCTATTTCATCAAAAGAAAGCTGTCCTAATTGCGGAGGCAAAATGTCTTCGGAGAGTGGTGTCTATGTTTTTAAAAGTGGGCAGCTTATTGAGAGCAACTTGGGCTAACAAAGTGCTGCTAGGGACAAACCTACGCTGCGCTTCGGTTTGCCCCAGAGCACGTCGTTAGGCGGTATGAATCAATGAAAGAACTTCGCTGCTAGGAGCACAAACTTGTGAGATCGAGCAAAATTTATCCTTCGCTACCGACGGTTAAGTTTGACCCAAGTAGTGTCACTGACCATATTAAA
>JAAYKD010000058.1 GCA_012522585.1 Bacillota bacterium
GCAAATTGGGGACTGTTATGAGGAACTTAAGCACACCCCGTGTGCTGGTTCCGTAACTCCGGCAGTGGCCATGGCACAATGCTGGAGCAAACAGCTTCTATAGAAGCGATGCAAATCGGGGACTGTCCCGGTTTTGCATCATTGTAACCTTAGGCCTAATTCTAAGGCGTAGGTTCTGGCTTGGTTGAAATAGGTTCGGCTGATTGGTTTGCTCAACTCTTCGTAGTTATATGCCAAATGAGCTGGGTAATACTGGCCCATTAAATTCAACAAAACATCGGGGCTCAATTCTTCTTTAATGAATTTCAAAATCTCTTTTGTTTCCTCCCATTGATCCGGCAGCAATAGATGCCTGATTAACAAGCCCCTATAGGCAATTCCGTTCTGTGTTTTTAAACCGCCGACCTGTCTGTCCATTTCAATCAGTGCTTTTTTGACCGTATCGGCATAGTTTTTTATACCGGAATATTTAAAGGCTGTTTCGTTATTAAAATATTTAAAATCGGGCATGTAAATATCTATTATGCCCTCGAGTTCCTTCAAGACTTCTAAGTTTTCATAGCCGCCGCTATTGTAAACGAAAGGTAAGGTTAAACCTTTTTGGACAGCTAGGTGAATGGCTGGCACTATATTGCCTAAGTAATGAGTGGGAGATACTAAATTGACATTGTGACACTTATAGCTGTTTTGTAAAATGAGCATTATGTCGGCTAAATGCGTGTTACTCGTATAGACTCCATCGCCATAAAAGCTCAATTGATAGTTTTGACAATAGACACAAGCCATATTGCAATTGCCAAAAAAGATGGTTCCAGAGCCTCGATGGCCCACCAAAACAGATTCTTCACCATAATGAGGACCATAGTTAGAAACAATAGCTACATCTTCGCCTTGGCAAAAGCCCAGAACTTCTCGACGATCAACTCTGCAATTGTGAGGACACAACATGCAATTATTTATCTGTTCAGTAAAACCAGCAGCTCTTTGGACCAGAAGGTCTTCGGCAGCTAATTTCAGGTAACTTGGTTTGATCGGCATCCTCCGCCCTCCTTATTTCATTTTTTTTAAAAATCAGCTGAGTTGGAAACAATTAATTGAACTCGTGATGTTATTATCGGGTTCTTTCAAATCAAAAGAGTGAATTTGTATCCAAATTTACATGGCTGTCAGCAATATTCTATTAGCAGATACTTTTTCGGGTTAAAGATTTGCTATACCCGCCTTAAATGTATTCAACCAAATTTTTTCCTGCAGACCTAGTTTCTCTTGGAGTTTTTAAAAATCAAACAGACTTCTAAATTAAAACAGCGCGGAGTTTAGTCCTGCGCTGTTTTGCAGATTTACCCATCTCTTTAGTTTCTCTTCCTTAATATTCCTTTTCACACAGATGCTTTACTATATCAATTTATTCTTCAGCACCAAATCTTTCGAAAATACGGTTGCCAATAACAATTGCCATTTCACGAGAGCTCTTCTTCAAAGGTGCCATCACATTATCGCCCTCACCTAAAATAATTTCCAATTTGTACATCAATTGCATGGGGGCTTTGGCATAAGAAGCGATGTCTTCTTCGTCTTTAAACTCAATATACTCCTGAGTAACGATAGGGTCTATTCCTAATGCGTTAAACAAATTATCGAACATCTTAGCTGTTTCTTGCCTGGTTATAGGAGAAAAGGGATCAAAAACACCATCACCCCGCCCGGAAATCAAACCGGCATGATAGGCTTGTTGCACATGCCATAAATCACAATCGTTAAATGGGTTTACCTCTGGCAAAGGTATATGTTCACCTTTAATACTCTCGTAGAGCCTGACTACCAATTCGGCATATTCTTCCCTGTTGATGTTGTTTTGGAATCTGGATAAAAGATGGCTGTCCTTAAACCAGGTATCGCGGGCACTCTCTACAGCCTCAATCGCCCATTTAGCCGGAACACTGGTATCGATTTCAGGCTCAGCGGGTTCACTGGGGCGAATCTGTTCTTCTATTTCCGGAACCCCTTCAACCCAACCGGCGCCACTATAAGTTCCTTTTAAAACAACTTTACCCTTTCTATTATCCAAGCCACCATAATTTTCCAGCTCTTTATTGATGGTCAGGCTGGCGCCATTCTCTATAGCGAGAATTCCATGGTTTTCAATTTTCAGTGTGTCAATAGTAATGGATTTTCTCAAAACTGTTTGTGAATCAGCTTTCATTGTAGCTTTACCGCCAATACTCTCTAATCCCTCTTTAAACGTGTATTTTCCATTGTTGACAAATTTGTTTTTAACGACTAAACCAGCCTGGTGCTCCAAAGTAAAACTGGAACCCTCGGCGATGGTTAAATTATCGATGACCAAAACGCTGTCCTCTAATTCAACATTCCCAGTCAGTATTCCATTTTCTATTAAGGCAAATGTTCTGGTATCAGAGGGAAAACGCGCCATCACATCACCAATAACCCCTGCTTCTTTAATCACCAAACCGAATTCTGCCGTAACATCGCTAAAATTGCCCCTGATAGTTCCTGCTTTTAAATGAGTCAGCCCCCATTTATGCCAAATCGCTTGGGCCATCATGCCGGTAAGTGTTGCACCGTCAACAATCAGTTCGCCATGACCGTCTTTTTCGATGGCGGTTTCACCACCGAAAATTGTTCCAGGACCTTTGATAGTTAGGAGATTAGAAAAGCCTGTAGATATAACAGTTCCATGATCATCGAATTCACGACCGCTATGATTGAAGTGAAAGTACAAAACATGGCCATTTAAATCTAGGATATAGCTGGCATCGCGCCCCAGGGTAAAGGCAATATCGGTTTCGTAACCTACCTCGGAATGAGATATGTATATATCCCCTGTTAACTTTGCATGGCCACCTTTAGGATTGGTTAAAACTGCTTTTAGTTCACTATAAGTGCTAACATTCTGCACTTTTGAATCAGATGCAACAACTTGAGACAAAAACACCAAAATAAGAAGGGACAGCGCCAAGAAAAAGAAACCTTTAAATCGCATTTTTTTCATACAAAAACCTCCTTATTAATTTGTTGCTATATTCTCTTATTCTAAGATTGTTTCCTGCAAATTGACCCAGTTAGTTTATTGAAAAATCATAATTTATATTGAGCTCGACTGATTTTTTTTGTTTTTGCCAGACCAGACTGCTTGCTTCCAAAATATATCAAATTAAAAAACAAAAAGATCCACAAAGTCTCATCTAAGCAATAAGGTGTTTGCTAAATAAAATACAGTCAAGAGGACTATGGGACCAAAAACTAGGTTAACTTAAAATTCATTGTTTGCTGGAGATATTAACTTCAATATCTCATAGAGTTTGTCTGACTTGCTTATAAAATTTACTAAATAAAAAAACAAAACAGGTACTTGGCCCTTGGCTCAAGTACCTGTTTCTTTTTAAAATTTTGCTTAGTTTGATTAGAGAATGCATCTGAGTTTGTATATTTAAATATTAGTAAAATTTGCTGACAGTGTTTTTCCTATCTAAAAGTTAGCAGGATTTAATGAAAAAGTGTTCACTATAAACTTTTTTACCTAATAACAAAATAAATTTGCTAACTTTCGTTTACCAAGAGTCGAAATAAAATTTTTAAATTATCAAAATCGAGGTAATTTTATTTTCAACTCCGGCAAGATGTAACAGGAGCAAATAAATAACCTGCAAGCCCTTGTGAGCATCGGTGGGGTCAAACCATTCGTTCACTGTATGCACGCCACCTTCACTGCCGCCTCTGCCTAAAGTCACTCCGGGTATGCCCAAGGTCACCGGGATGCTGGCATTGGTCGAACCTCCTTGTGCCAGGCGAGGTTCAAAGCCCAAGCTTTCTATCAGGTGAAAGGCTGCTTGCACTATGGGCGCGTTTTTGTCCTGAGTGCCGGCTCGATTATCCACATAATCGATGAGTTCATAGGTGATGGTGTCCTTGCCCCAGCGCTCGGTTTCTTCTTGGCAAGCTTCTTCAATAGCGGCAATTATCTTTGCTTCCAGCTCTTCCAATTCTTTTTGCCCGTTCGATCTGAAGTTTATTTTAATAGTGGCGTCTTTGACGATAGCATGAACACCTGTATCGTTACCAGCGTGGAAATTGCTGACCGCATAGGTAGTTCTGGGGTCTGCCGGCACTTCTATATCGGCAATTTTAGCAACCGCTCTGGCTGCAGCATGCAAGGGGTTGGCCACATGACCGAAAGCTCCCATAGCATGACCACCGATGCCTTTAAATGTCACGGCGATGGTGCGAATTCCGGTGGCTTCATAAACAATACCGTTCAGACCCGCCCCATCTATGCTGATGCTGCCGTCAACTTCCTGATGTTTGGCCAAGAATTTCTTCATCCCGCCAAAACCACCGATCCCCTCTTCTTCCACTGTGCCTAAGAAGATGATGTCTCCTGTAGTTTCGATCTGAGCATGCTTAATGGCCCGCAAAATGGCTAAAACATTGGCTAAGCCCCTTGTATCGTCGTTGATTCCCGGGCAATAGATGCGACCGTCCTTATGCACTATTTCTTTGACAGTTCCCTTAGGAAAAACCGTATCCAAATGGGCTTCCAGCAAAATCGTCGGCCCCTCACCCTTGCCTTTTAAGATTCCAAAAGTATTGCCATCTTCATCGATGATGACATTGTCTAAGCCTGCTTCCTTCAGCATTTGGGCAAAAACTTGAGCTCGCTCCTCTTCTTCAAAGGTTGGAGCTTCTACCAAGACCAATTCCATTTGCTGTTTCAGGGTATTTTCTGCATCTGCATGTAAAAATTCGAAACCTTTAACAATTTCTGGATATTGCCGCCAATTGCTCAAATGTTCTTTAATGATTTCGTCTACTTTATAACTCATCTTGATCACCCTATTCTAAAACGGTTTTAGTCAAGCCGCTGACTCCACCTAAAAGCAAAGAGATAGATAACCTGCACAGCTTTATAAGCATCCGTATTATCATACCATTCGTCTATGGTATGAACTCCGCCGGCTTGGCCGCCTCCGCCGATACACACAGCGGGCACACCCATGGCGATGGGGTTGCTGGCATTGGTCGAGCCTCCTTGGCCAAAGATAGGTTCAGCGCCCATCTCCTTGATCACCTGATAAACCGATTGGACTATGGGAGCTTTGATATCCTGGGTGCCTGCTTTGACGTCGACATAATCTTCATAATCGTAGGTGATTGTGTCCTTACCCCAGCGTTCTGTTTCCTCTTGGCAAGCATCGTCTATGGCTTTTTTAATTTTGGCTTCCAGTTCTTCCAATTCTTTTTGACCGTTGGATCTAAAATTTAACTTAATAGTTGCATCTTTGACGATAGCATGAATACCAGCATCGTTTCCGGCGTGGAAATTACTGACCGCATAGGTTGTTCTGGGCTCTGCCGGCACTTCTATATCGCCAATTTTAGCAACTGCACGGGCTGCTGCATGTAAAGGGTTGGCCACATGACCGAAAGCTCCCATAGCATGGCCACCGATACCGTGGAAATTTACTGCCATGGTTCTGATGCCCGTGGCTTCGTAGGTGATATATTCCATACCCGAGCCATCTATGCAGATGCAACCTCCCACTTCCGGATGATCCAGCATGAATTTTTTCATGCCACCAAGGCCACCCATTCCTTCTTCTTCCACTGTACCCATGAAAAGAAAATCGCTGTCCGTTTCAATATTGGCTGCATTCATTGCTCTGATGGTAGCTAAAACAGCGACACAGCCTCTGGTGTCATCGCAAATACCGGGGCAATAAATACGCCCGTCTTTTTCCACTATTTCCACAGCACTGCCCATGGGAAAAACCGTGTCCATATGGGCTTCCACCACGATGATGGGGCCTATACCTTTACCTCGGCGATAACCAAAGACATTGCCATGACGGTCGGTCTGCACTTCGGTTAGGCCTTCAGCTTTCAGCATTTCAGCAAAGACTTTACCTCTTTCTTCCTCTTGAAAAGTAGGAGCTTCCACCAAAACCAGTTCTTTTTGCTGTCTTAAAGTATTGGCATCGTCAGCTTCGATGAAATCAAAGCCTTTTTGCACCTGCTCGTTGCTCTTGAGAATCTCCAAAGTTTTAATGATGTCTGGGTTTACTCGATATTCCACAAAATCACCTTTCCTTTTCTAGGGTTGCCCTATTTTTATCTATTTTTCAACAAGAGGGATTGCTTTAAATCCCAAAGCTTTTGAGACAAATCCACATAATATTTCTGCGGGTTTTCCAGCCTCTTCATTTCTTCCCAGAGGGTGACCAATTGGGCTTGACAGTAGTCTCGAATTTCTTCTATTGAAGGCAAATCGTAGACCAATTCACCTTGCAAAAATATAGGAACCTGCAGAGGCACAGCCTTAAAATTGGTCAATGTTTGACGTTTCCAAATGGCATCGGGGTCGAATATTTCTAAAGGTTCGTTTTCATCAATCACTTCATCGTGGAGACAGAGTAAATCGGCTAAAGCCATACCACTTTCTTTGTCGAATAATCGATAGGTCTTTTTAAAATGAGGATTGTTGATCTTTGCCGTGTTCTCACTGATTTTCATTTTTGGAATTATCTGGCCAGCTTCGTCTTCGACAGCACTGAGCTTGTAAACTCCGCCAAAAACTGGTTCGCTTTTTGAGGTAATCAGGCGCTCACCAACGCCAAACAGATCGATTTTAGCATCCTGATGTAAAAGGTTGGCGATCAGGTGTTCGTCTAAAGCATTGGAAGCAACTATTTTACACCTGGGCCAACCAGCTTCATCCAACATCTGGCGAGAGACCTTGGAAAGATAGGCTAAATCTCCTGAATCCAGACGAATAGCACAATCTTCGATGCCCAATGGTTTTAAATACTCGTCGAATGCTTTGATGGCATTGGGTATACCGCTCTTTAAGACATTGTAAGTATCGACTAAAAGGGTGACATTATGAGGATAAATTCGACAATAGGTAGCAAATGCTTGGTATTCTGTATCGAACATCTGCACCCAGGAGTGAGACATGGTGCCCACTGCCGGCACTTTATACATACAGTCGGTCAGTGTGCAAGCCGTCCCCACACAGCCACCTATATAAGCTGCTCGGGCTCCCAAAACAGCGGCGTCACCACCGGCAGCCCGCCTCGAACCAAATTCCAAAACACCTCGACCTCTAGCCGCTCGCACAATTCTATTGGCTTTAGTGGCAATCAAAGATTGATGGTTGATGGTCAAGAGCAAATAAGTCTCAATCAGCTGAGCTTCAATAGCTTTAGCTCTGACAGTCAGAATAGGCTCATTAGGAAAAACAGGAGTACCCTCAGGCACTGCATAAATATCCCCGCTGAATTTGAAATTCTTCAGATACTCCAGAAATTTTTCATCGAAAAGGCCTTTGCTTCTCAAAAAATCCAGATCGTCCTGATTGAAATGCAAGTTTTTAATATAATCTACCATCTGTTCCAAACCTGCTGCTATGGCGAACCCGCCCTTATCGGGCACTACTCGGTAAAATAAATCGAAATAAGAAATCACATCGGCCATGCCGCTCAAAAGATAACCATTGCTCATGGTCAACTCATAAAAATCCAAAAGCAAGGATACATTTTTACGATCCATCGGTATTATCCCCTTTATCTTTTTTTCATTGTCTATTTCGCCAAAGTTTGTTTTTTCACCTCTAAATATTCTCTTTACCACTTGATTAAAAAAGGAAACAAGAGGGTTTGTGTGGAAAAATTATTACGAGATGATCATTATAAAAGGAGGAAGATTTATGGCTCAACAACTCAAACGCAGTGAAGTCCCCATAGAACAAACCTGGAACATCAATGATATCTTCGCCAACAAGGAAGAATGGGAAAAAGAACTGGCCAATTTGCCAAACCTGGCTGAAAACATCATCAAGAACAAAGGTAAGCTCGATCAAGGAGCTAAATATTTACTGGAATGCTTAGAGGGTGCAGAAAATTTACAGACTCGGGCCAGAAAAGTTATCAGTTATGCCTCCCTACAGCTTTCTTCCGACGGCACCAACCAAGAATTCCAATTCATGGCCGGACGAGCCATGTCTATCATGTCAGAACTGATGGCTCAAACATCTTTTGTCCAAAACGAAGCTTTGGCTCTTCCTGAGGGCACTTTGGAGAATTATCTAAAAGAAGAAGAGGGCTTACAAGAATATCGTTTCACGATTCAAAAATGGATCGAGCACAAACCCTATATGCTCAGCGCCGAGACAGAAATGGTTTTGGCTTCTTTGAGCCAAGTTTTAGGCTCGATGGGTGAAACCTATGAGCGCTCCCGCACCAACGATTTAAAATTCGATTCGGTTTTAGACAGCGAAGGCAATGCCCATCCCATGTCTTTAGCCCGTCATGGAGCTGCAGCCGATTTGGAGTTGCGCCGCAATGCCTACGCCGAATTAACCAAACAACTGCGTCGCTACAACCATACCTACGGCAACACCTGGGGCACAGAAACAAAAAAGAATGTCATCATGGCCAAATTAAGAGGCTATCCTTCCGCCATCGACATGCTCTTACATCAACAAGAAGTCAATATCGACATCTACAACAATATTCACGATGTTATTTTGACCGAGCTGGCACCCCACTGGCGCCGCTATGCACAATTGCGCAAAGAAGTTTTAAATTTAGATAAAATGCTCTATTGCGACATCGAAGCTCCCCTCGATCCTGAATATACTGCTCCGGTCACCTACGAAGAAGTTTCAGATATGGTTTTAAACGGTCTAACTGTTTTAGGCGATGAATACAGTGAAATCATGAGAAAAGGCTTAACCGAACGCTGGATCGATCGAGCCGATAATATCGGCAAGCGCACCGGTGCTTTCTGCAACACAGTTCCTGGAGTTCACCCTTACATCTCCTTGACCTGGACCGCTGAAATGCGCAATGCCTTGACCATCGCCCACGAATTAGGTCATGGCGGCCAGGGAGTTTTAGCTCAGCGTTACAATAAATTGACCAATTCTCGCCCCACCATGTTCTTCATCGAAGCACCTTCCACCATCAACGAACTTTTAGTGGCGAATTATATCCTAGATAATACTGAAGATACCCGGACCAAACGCTGGTTGGTCATGCAATTGCTCATGACTTACCATCATAATTTTGTTCGCCACTTGATCGAAGGTGAAGTACAAAGACGCACCTACGCCCTGGCTGAAAAGGGTCAGCCCATCAATGCCAGCATCTTAAATCGCATCCAAGGTGAAATTTTAGATGAATTCTACGGCGGCGAAGTTGTTATCGACGAAGGCTCCAAACAGGTCTGGATGCGCCAAGCCCATTACTATCGTGGCCTCTACCCCTACAGTTATGCAGCCGGTCTAACTGTCGGAACAGCTGTGGCCCGTCGTATTCAAGCTGAAGGAGCTCCGGCAGCTGCCCAATGGATAGAAGTCTTGAAAGCCGGAGGCACCAAAAAGCCTCTCGAGCTCTGTCAAATGGCCGGTGTCGATATGACTTCCAAGCAACCCATCCAAGAAGCTGTGGCTTATGTGGGTTCACTTGTAGATTTTGTCATCGATAGCTACAAAAAATAAAACTCCTTTTAAAAATGAAGTTCTATTCCCTGCTTAAAAGTAGAGTTCATCTTTTCTTAAATAAATTGTCAAAGAATAAAACAAGAAGATACCTTTTAAAACTTTCTCAAAATTAAATCTGACAAAAAAAGAAGAGGCTTAATTTGCCTCTTCTCTTTTTATCCTATAATAATCTTTTCTGCTCATCTTATAAAAAATAATCGTGCGTTCTTCATTGTTTAAAGTCTCTATCTTCTTGGTCAAGGTATGGTCGTAAGTAAAGCCTGTTTTTTCAATTACCCTTTTCGATTGAGCATTGAAATCAAAGTGGCCGCAATAAATCTCATCTAATTTCAATTCTTCAAAGGCAAAGCGTAAAATCTCTTTGACAGCCTCAGGAACAATACCCTGCCCCCAATATTTGTAGCTTAAAGCGAAACCCAACTCCATTTGTTTGCGAAAAAACGACCAATCCGGTTCATCGGGCTTGCGTTTATGCAGACCAATGCTGCCGATCACCCTGTTCTCCGCTTTCAGCACAAGAGCATAAGTATGAGCGTCGGCTCTGAACATCTGTATGATACGCCGGCTTTCTTCAACATCCTTGTGAGGCAACCAACCTGCATTAGGTCCTACCTGATCACTTTGAGCATAATCGAAAAGATCGTCAGCATCATTTAATTCCCAACCCCTGATGATCAGCCTTGGGGTTTCCAGTATTTTCATTTCTCTGCGTTTTAACATTTTGATTCAACCTCTAAACTATGCTTTCTAAAATTTTATCGCTCAATTAAATAGCTTTGATGAAACAATCGAAAATTAAACAAACAA
>JAAYKD010000059.1 GCA_012522585.1 Bacillota bacterium
CTATGGTAAAGAAAAATACCTCCTGTTATATGAATATACAGCGACTGATTTTAAAAAGAGGATCAAAGAAGTTTACAAAAAGCAAGTTGAAGAATTAGAAAAAGAGTTTCTTATCCTCAACTGAATCCTCTATGACATAATCTCAAAACTACCAGTTACTAACGAATGGCAGTAGATTGAGCTCCTAAAAGAATTTAAATTTGGAATTTTTGAAGTAGTTATTTACATCCGTGCCCATTTGGTGTATAAGCTGGGCACGAATGTAAGGTGATAAAATGACAAAGTAGGAGCTACTAGACAAATTTTAAAAGATAACGATTTGCAAATAAAAAACACCATAGAAATCTGAACAAGATTCTATGGTGTTTTTTTATCAGTGTCTATTGAAGCGTCTGATGCTTCTCTTGATTCTTGCTGAGATTATCTTTAAGTTGTCGAAACCTTTCATAATAGCCACTGTCAGACCAAAGGATAAAGCTGCCAGAAAAAAAGAAGCTGCGACAGTGCCAAAGACTCCTTCTGCTCGCAGCTCAGAAGAGGAAAGGGCGAAAATGCTCAGAGCAAGGCCTAAAGCTATGTGAATGCATAAAGCGACAAAGGTTCGATATTTCATGGAGCCACTTCTGTCAAACCTTCTTCTGAATTTGCTTCTATGCTTACCCAAGACTTGGTTTATGTCGGATGCTTGGAATAAGAAAGGCTCCTTCTTATATTCTATGGCAATTGGCTGAGAGTAGATGGTGGATTCATCAGACATTTCCGGAGGTGGATATAAATCAAGGGTGCGGGTATAGTCCTTTTTACCTGCCTGCAAAAATAAAGCCACTGCTTTCCCTGTTTGCCCATTGACCGCCATTCTGATCTGTAAATCAGACTCCTTGGCCTCGCTTGCCTTATCAAGAAACCAGATAGGCAAATTAATTCCCGAATTTTGATGACGCCTGGAATCTGTCATCCACTTGAGCAGCTCAACATCATTGAGACCAAATTCAGAATTGAGCATTTCTGGTATATCTCGATAGAGAATTCGGTAGGGCTCTGTCCAGAGCTGTTCGTCATTCATGGGAGCAAAAATTTGTACATCTTTTTCTAAAAATGCCGGGGTAAAGGGCGCCGTTTCTCCGTAATCCCAGGGGTTCAGTTTGTTGAGCAGATAAATATCGAAAAGTGTGCTCTGGGGGAGCCCCCAATTGATTCTGTCGTGATATAGGTTGAACCGTCCACGCTCGGTGTCGACAATTGTTCGTAAGCTGAAATCTTCAACTAAATAGGGTAAATAAATTGCTTGCAGATCTGATTCTACTCTCTGTTCAATATCTTCTCCTGCAAAGTCGTCTCTATTCTCTCTGACCAAGCGACGCAGCTGCTCTACCGCTTGGGCCCTGGTGATTTTAAAGGGTAGCGCCTGCTTATACATATTAAAATCATAGCCAAATATTAAATTTTCGCCATAAGCGCCACTTGCAAAGACCTCAGTTGCCATAATTTTGTTACCACAGTATTCACAAATAAAAACACTCTGGGTTGTAAAACCAGTGATTATGCCACCGCAGTCAGGACATTCAAAAG
>JAAYKD010000060.1 GCA_012522585.1 Bacillota bacterium
CCTAAATGAAACATTTTTAATGTGTTGAGGTTTATAGTATCAATAGGAATCCCTGCGGCCTCCAATTCAGTAAAGGTCAACTTGTAAAAACCATCCTCACGCACCTTTATTCGCCAGCCAGGGTCAGGAGGGAACCAAGCTGCTTTGGTGATCGTTGACCCATTTACCGAATTACTGGAAACATTTTCTCGCCAAGTTTTTGCCTGCTCATAATTTAATAAGTTTTCTTGAAAGAAATTCTCAAAGACAAGGGGTTCACTTTTAACAACATCTTGTAACTCATTTGCAAAACCCGAAAATTCCACAGTCACTATCAGGCGATCAACCATAATTATTTCATTTGAAGAGGGATCGTATCGGATTGGATAAAGCGCTATGCTAATAAGACGCTGCGATCGCAAAACTGCGTCATTGGTCACTTCGCCCAATACACCTGGAAAAATGGAGTTGTTTTTGTAAATTTCCGGATCAGGTTCTATTGAATTGATTACGACAGGTTCACCCCATGATCCTTCAGTCAGGCTCTCAAGACCCCACTCTATGCTTTCTGAGGTGACTGGCAAGAGAGGGGCACTTAACCTCTGCCTTATTGTTTTCCCAGGCTTGACAGAGACTTTTATTTCACTGTCAAATGGCACACCTAACACTTCTGTCAATAATGGCAACTGAGGCGCGCCTGCCTGGCTCATCGTTGAGAAACCTGGCAAATTTATTTTTGAGTATATATGGTCTTCGATCTGAATTGTCTCTACGAAAATACGATCTACAGGGATTTTAACTTCAAATGTGATTGAATTGCTTGAAGCGGTTGTGATAGCTGTTGTTAGAGAATCTCCACGAACTTCTGCCTTGATTGGAAAAACATGGGTCATGATCAAAATGAGTAAAAATAAAACTTTTAGTGAAATCTTAATTGATTTTGGCATCTTTCCTCTAATTGCAGCATTGTTAGATCAAGAATTTTGGAAAATAGTTTAGCTTGTTCCAGCATCCAAGATTGCTTGCAGCACATCTGTACCGCGTTTATAAGCAAGAGAATAAAAACTCATAGCTCCTGTAAGAGATGAAAGGTTGGCAAGAATATTTTCCAAGACTTCCGCTCTGTAAATAGGATAAAAAGCTGTTTGCATAATCTGCACGACCGCATCAAAATCTCTGACAGGAGCGACTACCTGCGGCGCATCTCTATCTAGAAAAAAAATTTTCTTTAGAGGGACACCAAGCGGGGAGCACATGTCGAGAGTTTCATGCCAGGGGGTTCCAAATAACAGGATTTGATCATCCATTTTCCTAAGGATAACCTGGTCCTCACCCAAAACTGTGACACCATGGTTCTCTGAAAGATCACGCACTAATGTGGATTTGCCTGCACCTGAGTTACCAAGAAAACAATAACCCTCACCCTGGTATGCAAAACCAGAAGCATGTAAAATCATGTCGCCAAAATTGGCGAGCCAATTTGAAAAAATGACAATATCGATGTATTGAAGGGGATATATCCCCATTTGGTTGAACCCTGAAAAATTTCCTACGATCTTACCATGTTGGAAATCAGGGTCTATCAATATCCAGCGCTGTGGACTTTGTTTGGGTTGAGTAAAAACAAAATTCTCTTCTTTGTCCAACCATAACTGCCAAATTTCGTTCTCACACAGCAACTTGTTTAAGTGTGATCGAGGAGATTCTGGCGTATCTTCAATTTGTAATAAAAGACTCTTTTCTGTTAAATTTCCATAGTGTTGAAGAACATTTGCCTCTACCAGAAATTTCTCATGGCAAGGAGAATACTCCAGTGAAAGAATATCGTCAATAGGAGCAATTATTAGTGAGAGATCGGCAACTTTGAGTATCAATTCTTATTCGGTATCCTGTTGTAAGCGTTTTCAAGTTTATTAAAGCAAAACGATGAGCTTCTCCACCTGATATTCCCAAGCAAGTAAACCCATCGTGCTGTCAGAAAATAGTCA
>JAAYKD010000061.1 GCA_012522585.1 Bacillota bacterium
GGCGACAACATCGTTATGGAAGTCAATTTGATCACCCCCATCGCGATTGAAAAAGAACTTCGCTTTGCTATTCGCGAAGGCGGCCGCACAGTCGGTGCCGGAGTAGTTACTGAAATTTTATAAAAAAGCCAAAACTCCGTAGACTGACCTCTACGGAGTTTTTTTACGGTAAAATTAGTTCATTTTACAAATAAGCGACAAAAAAGAGCTCTTCGCTTCAAAATAAAACGTTGACAAATGCCTTCTAACTGTGCTATTCTTAGCCAGTCATAGAATGCATTTTGTTTTTGATATTAAAAGTTGCAATAGGAGGTGCTAAATCGATGAGAGTCGGATTGAGTTTAGCTTGTACGGAATGCAAACAGAGGAATTATCGTACTCAAAAGAATAGAAGAAAAACTACAGAGCGTCTTGAGTTGAAAAAGTATTGTAAATTCTGCAAAACCCATACTTTGCATCGAGAAACACGATAGAGAGGTGAAATCATGAGTTTTGTAGGAAAAGTCAAGAGCTGGGGTAGTGGCATCAGCAGTTTCTTCCGGAATGTTCGGGGAGAATTGCGCAAGGTGCAGTGGCCCGGTAGAAAAGAAACGGGCGTTCTGTCCATTTTGGTCATAGTTTTCACCATTTCCGTTTCCCTTTTAATTTGGCTTGTAGATACATTGTTCAGCACTTTACTTTCATTTATTATTTAACAGCCTTAGGAGATTGACGAAAAGGAGTGTAGATCGATGGCCAAATCGGAATGGTATGTAGTGCACACTTATTCAGGTTACGAGAACAAGGTTAAAGACAATTTGGAAAAACGTGTGGAAACCATGGAGATGACGGATAAAATATTCAATATCGAAGTGCCCACACAGATAGAAACAGAAATTAAGGATGCTAAGAAGAAAACGGTAAAGCGCAAGCTCTATCCGGGTTACGTCTTGGTTGAAATGATTTACACTGATGAATCTTGGTATGTAGTGCGCAATACACCGGGAGTTACAGGCTTTATCAGCAGCGAAAACAATAAGCCTATTCCCATGGAACCAGAAGAAGTCGAACGCATTATCGGCAGGCCTGATTATAATCAAGAGTTGATTCGCTCAATTGATTTGCAAGTCGGCGATAAAGTCGTGGTTATCGAAGGACCTTTCGTTGAAAAAACAGGTACTATTCAAGAAATAAACTTGGAAGAAAAGTATTTAAAGGTTAATCTGTCTGTTTTTGGCTTCGGCAGAGAAGTATTGACTGAATTAGCTCTGACCGATGTAAAAAAAGAATAAAAACTCTGAATTTTTGACGAGTTTATCCATACTGAAGGAGGTGTAACCATGGCAAAAAAAATTACAAGAATATTGAAATTACAATTACCTGCAGGAAAAGCCACTCCGGCGCCGCCGGTTGGTCCGACTTTAGGTCAAGCAGGAATTAATATGATGGCGTTTTTAAAGGATTTTAACGAGAAGACAGCAGCTCAAATGGGTCTGATCATTCCTGTTGAGATTTCTGTTTACCAAGACAGATCCTTTACATTTATTTTGAAAACGCCCCCTGCTTCTGTTTTGCTTAAAAAAGCTTGCAATATCGAAACTGCAGCAGGTGAGCCGGGGAAACAGAAAGTGGCAAAAGTGACCCGAGCTCAAGTGCAAGAAATTGCTGAGATGAAAATGCCCGATTTAAACGCCGCTTCTTTGGAAGCTGCTATTAAGATGGTTGAAGGTACTGCCCGCAGCATGGGAATTGAGGTCCAGGGATAAAACCTGAACTCCACTGCTTTTAACCTGTGGGAGGGGTAAGCCCCCGTTTTTTAACCACGAAGGAGGAAGAAATGAAAAAAGTAGGTAAACGTTTAGCTGAGGCTAAAAAATTAATTGATTCAACACAGTTGTATGAGCCCATGGAGGCTCTGGAGCTTATTGGTAAAACAGCCAGCGCAAAATTTGTGGAAACTGTTGAGTTGGCGGTTGTCTTGAATGTTAACCCTAAACATGCAGACCAAAACGTCAGAGGCGCAACCTCTTTGCCTGCAGGTTTAGGCAGGACTGTCCGAGTTTTAGCTTTTGCTAAAGGGGATAAAGCTACTGAAGCTGAGCAAGCCGGAGCCGATTTTGTCGGTGCCGAAGATTTGGTCACAAAAATTCAAGAAGGCTGGCTCGACTTTGATGTGGCTGTGGCTACTCCCGATGTTATGGGTTTAGTCGGTCGTTTAGGTAGAGTCTTAGGCCCCAGAGGCCTGATGCCCAATCCTCGAACCGGTACAGTTAGTATGGATATTGGTAAAGCCATCGATGAAATTAAAGCCGGTAAAGTAGAGTATCGCGTCGATAGAGCAGGCGTAATTCACGTTCCTATTGGAAAGGCGGATTTTGCTCTCAATGATCTGGCTATCAACTTTGAAGCGATCATGGATGCTATAGTCAAAGCCAGACCTGCTTCAACCAGAGGCACATATGTTAAATCGGTGACCGTTTCCAATACTATGGGCCCGGGAATCAAAATCAATCCACAAAGAGCTGTAGAAAGATTATTAGTTTAAAAATATAGCTTGACTTTTTTTCAAATAAGAAATAGAATACGTTTAGATCGTAGACAGCAGGGACATTTATTGTTTAATCATCCTGCCGAGGTCGGAAAATATTAGCTTGAATGAGCGGTATCCGTCTGTCTGCGGGTGCCGCTTTTAATTTTCCGATAAAAGCGAGACTGATAACAGGAGGTGTATGTGTTAATGAGCATACTGCGTGCCCAAAAGGTTGAAATGGTTGCTGAGATCAAAGATCGTTTTGAGAATTCAGAATCCACTATTTTCCTGGACTATCGGGGCTTGGATGTTGCTACTGTGACAAAATTGCGCCGCCAATGCAGAGAAGCCGGTGTTGAGATGAAGGTTATTAAAAACACCTTGGCTAGAATTGCAGCCGATGAGTTGGGTTTGAGTGAAATCAATTCCCAATTAGTTGGAACAACAGCAGCCTTTTATGGTCTTGAAGATCCGGTCGCTCCGGCTAAAGTCATAGAAGATTTCTTGAAAGAGACCCGACTCAATCTGCAAATTAAAGGTGGTATCGTTAACGGTAAAGTTGTCGAAGCTGAGGCCGTTAAAAACTTAGCTAAACTGCCCGACAGAGAAGTTCTGTTGGCTCAAGTTTTAGGTACGATGGTAGCGCCGCTTACAGGTTTTTATTCTGTATTACAAGGCAACACCAGAAATCTTGTTTATGCATTGGATGCATTGAAAAATCAAAAAGAAGAAGTAGCCGGATAAAGGCAAAATTAAAATTGGAGGATTTGAATAATGAATCAAGAACAATTAATCGAAGCGATTGGCAATATGACCGTTTTAGAATTAGCCGAATTGGTTAAAGCTTTAGAAGACAAATTTGGCGTTTCCGCCGCTGCTCCCATGGCCGTTGCTGCAGCTCCTGCCGCTGCTGATGCTCCCGCTGAAGATGAGCAAACAGAATTCGATGTAATTTTAGAGAGCTTTGGCGATAAGAAAATCAACGTCATCAAAGTTGTCCGTGAGATCACAGGCTTAGGCTTGACTGAATCCAAAGGTATCGTCGATGCTGCGCCCAAAGCAGTTAAAGAAAAAGTTTCCAAATCTGAAGGCGAAGAAATCGTCAAAAAATTGGAAGAAGCCGGTGCTACAGCTGTTTTAAAATAATCTAATTGTTAAACAAAAGAACCTTCTCGTGAAAAATCTGGGAAGGTTCTTTTTAATGTTTTTAGAAAAAAATAATATCGGAATAACAATTTATTTTTCTTGACTTAGTCAGGCCGATATGATAACATAGGTTATTGCAAAATAGTAAGATGGACATAATATCCGTTTTATTCAATTTTATCTTTTTTTTAGAGGTTCAAATGGAATAAAATGAAAGACAAGGAGCAAAGCAGCAGGTATGAATTTAAAATGCCTGCTGTTTAATTACTCTCTGGTTTTCACTATTCAAACAAGGGGTGACAGATTTGCAAAGCAAGGAGATTAAATCAGGAAACCGTACCAGGTTTTCTTATTCCAGAATCGATGAGGTGCTGCCGATTCCCAATCTAATTGAAGTTCAACAAAGATCTTATCAATGGTTTATTGATGTAGGCTTGAAGGAATTGCTCAATAATATTTCGCCGGTTCAAGACTTCACCAATAATTTAAGCTTGTATTTTTTCACGGAGCGTTTGGACGAGCCTAAATACACGGTGGAAGATGCGAAAGAAAGAGACGTGACTTATTCAGCTCCTCTGCGAGTGAATGTTCGTCTTTTCAATAAGCAAACAGGCGAGATTAAGGAACAGGAAGTATTTATGGGGGATTTCCCCTTGATGACAGAGCAAGGAACTTTCATCATCAATGGTGCTGAAAGGGTTGTAGTCAGCCAATTGGTTCGTTCTCCAGGGGCTTATTTTGTTTGGAACACAGACGCTAACAACAATCGCTTATACAGATCACAAATCATACCTAACCGAGGAGCCTGGCTGGAATTTGAAACCGATGCCAAGCAATTGCTCTACACAAGAATTGATCGCAACCGCAAAATGCCGGTTACGACTCTTTTGCGTGTACTCGGCTTATCCTCGAACAGCGAGATTTTAGAGTTTTACAATGATAATGTGCACTTAAGAGATACCTTGGAAAAAGACACAACAGAAAATCGTTTGACTGCCCTCTATGAAGTATATAGGAGGCTGCGCCCCGGCGAACCGCCGACGGAAGATAGTGCTGTTAACCTGATTCGCAATCTGTTTTTTGATGCCAGACGCTATGATTTAATGGAAGTTGGACGCTATAAGCTGAATAAAAAGCTTGCTTTGCAAAGGCGAGCTTTGGGTAGAATTTCACCTCGAAACATAGTCGCCTTAGAAAACATATATAGCTCAGAAGGCGAATTAGCCATAGCTGAAGGTGAAGTCTTAGTTGCTCAAGGTGAGAACTTCACCCGAGAACATTTTGAAAAATTAAGCTTGGCCGGTATCAACGAAGTCTTTATCCAATCTCCGGATGGCCAGAGGGAAATCAAAATCATCGGTAATGGATTTAAACGAATTACTTGGCAAGAGACCCTCTTAGGTCAAAGAGCAGCTGAAAGCATTCTTTATTTGGAACAAATAATCGTCGGTGACGGAGAAATCATAACCGAAGAACATTTGGCAAGTTTAGAAGCTTTGGCCGAGACAGGTCATATTAATATGGTTTTAATCAGGAAAAACGAAGAAGTAGAAACAGTTTTCTTAGGCATTAAATATCTCGCTAGAGACGAAAAACATTTGACCAACGAAGATATTTTAGCCACCATCGGCTACCAATTGAACGTGATGGACGCTGTCGTTCCTCGAGATGATATAGATCATTTGGGTAACAGGCGCCTGCGCAGTGTGGGTGAATTGTTGCAAAATCAGTTCAGAGTGGGGCTGGCCCGGATGGAGAGAGTGATCAGGGAGCGCATGTCCATACAAAATATGGAACAAGTAACACCCCAGGTTTTAATCAATATCAGGCCGGTTGTTGCTTCCATTAAAGAGTTCTTTGGCTCCAGTCAACTTTCTCAGTTTATGGACCAGACCAATCCTTTGGCTGAATTGGCCCACAAACGACGCCTAAGTGCACTGGGACCGGGGGGTCTGAGCCGGGATAGAGCTGGTTTTGAAGTCCGCGACGTTCACCACAGTCACTATGGCCGAATGTGTCCGATTGAATCACCGGAAGGCCCGAATATAGGTCTGATTGGTTCCTTGACTACTTATGCCAGAATCAATAAATATGGCTTTATTGAGACTCCTTACAGAAGAGTCAATAAGAAAATTGGTCAGGTTACAAAAGAAATTGAATATCTGACAGCAGATGAAGAAGACGAATATCTTTGCACCCAAGCCAATACGCCCTTGACCGAAGACCATTTCTTCGCTGAAGAAAAGATGACAGTCAGAACAAGAGGCCTGGATATTAGAGAAGTTTCAGCCCATGAGGTTGATTTTATGGATGTTTCTCCCAAACAGCTCTTCTCGGTTCCGACCACTTTAATTCCCTTTTTGGAAAATGATGACGCTTCCAGGGCCTTGATGGGTTCAAATATGCAAAAACAAGCAGTTCCTTTATTAATTCCTCAAGCACCTATCGTGGGAACAGGAATGGAAGCAAAAGCAGCTCTAGACTCTGGAGTTTGTGTGATTGCTCAGCGTTCCGGCACGGTTATCCGTGCAACTGCTGATGAAATTAAGGTCCTGGGTGATGATAACGAAGTCGACACCTTTAAATTGACCAAATTTATCAGATCTAACCAAGGCACTTGTATGAACCAAAGAGTGCTTTGCCGCAAAGGTCAGAGAGTCGAAGCTGGGGAAATCCTGGCAGATGGCCCGTCTACAGACAGCGGTGAATTGGCCTTAGGAAAGAATATTTTAGCAGCCTATATGCCTTGGGAAGGTTATAATTACGAAGACGCTATTTTACTTTCGGAAAAAGTTGTCAGAGAAGACATTTTTACTTCCATTCATATAGAAGAATACGAATCTGATGCTCGTGATACAAAATTAGGGCCTGAAGAAATAACCAGAGATATCCCTAATGTTGGTGAGGATCAATTACGAGATCTAGACGATCGAGGTATCGTCAGAATCGGCGCCGATGTCCGTTCCGGAGACATACTGGTCGGTAAGGTCACACCCAAAGGTGAAACTGAACTGACAGCAGAGGAAAGATTACTCCGAGCGATCTTTGGAGAAAAAGCCAGAGAAGTCAGGGATACATCCCTCAGAGTCCCCAATGGAGAAGCGGGCAAAGTCGTAGATATCAAGGTTTTTTCTCGGGAGAACAATGATGAGCTTGCTCCCGGAGTCAATCAATTGGTGCGAGTTTACATAGCTCAGAAGAGAAAGATCAGCGTCGGCGACAAGATGGCCGGACGCCATGGAAATAAAGGAGTCGTTTCTCGCATCATGGCCGAAGAGGATATGCCCTTCTTGCCGGATGGCACCCCGATTCAAATTGTTTTAAACCCCTTGGGAGTACCTTCCAGGATGAATATCGGACAGATTCTAGAGGTTCATCTGGGAGCGGCTGCTCACAAAATGGGACGTTTCATTGCTACCCCAGTTTTTGACGGGGCCAAAGAAGAAGACGTTTTGGCAGCCTTGGAAGAAGCTGGCCTGAACAGAGACGGTAAAACCATTTTATATGATGGTCGAACCGGCGAGGCCTTCGAAAACAAGGTCACTGTGGGCTACGTCTATATGATGAAGCTTTTCCATCTGGTTGACGATAAGATTCATGCTCGTTCCACCGGACCTTACTCCTTGGTTACTCAACAACCTCTGGGAGGTAAGGCCCAATTTGGCGGTCAACGCTTCGGTGAAATGGAAGTTTGGGCCTTGGAAGCCTATGGAGCCGCCTACACTTTGCAAGAGCTTTTGACAGTGAAATCGGACGATGTGATCGGACGGGTCAAGACCTATGAAGCCATTGTCAAAGGGGAAAACATACCGGAACCCGGTATACCCGAATCCTTTAAAGTTCTGATCAAAGAATTGCAAAGCCTAGGTTTGGATGTCAAAGTCTATTCAGCCGATGCCGAAGAAATCATCATCAGAGAAACTGATGATGATATTGGCGAAACGGCTAAGGAATTGGATCGACACATTGAAACCTTAGAGCCCAAGCCAGCTGAAGAAGAACCGGATCCAACTGCTGAACCGGAAATTGAAGACGATGTCATTGAAGTAATAGATTTAGAAGAAATTGAAGATGAAGATGAAGAAGACGACCAGGACGAATTGGTCATTGATGATGACAAATTAGCTCAACTGGCTAAATTGGTTGCTGCCAAACTCGACGAGGATTATTTTGATGAAGATTTCGATGAGTTTGACGAAGATGAAGAAGACGAAGAACCACCCAAATTAGGATAATAAACAGGCTGACATACCTAAACTGTCTTATCAAAGAAGGGAGATAATGCTTGTGCTGGATGTCAACATTGCTTCCATGAAATTAGGGCTTGCATCATCTGAGCAGATCCGCAAATGGTCAAGGGGAGAAGTAAAAAAACCTGAGACTATAAATTATCGAACATTAAAACCGGAAAAGGATGGACTTTTCTGTGAAAAAATCTTTGGCCCCACCAAAGATTGGGAGTGCTATTGTGGAAAATACAAGCGCATTCGCTATAAGGGTATAGTTTGCGACCGCTGCGGGGTTGAAGTTACCCGAGCTAAGGTGCGTCGGGAACGCATGGGTCATATGGAACTGGCGGCTCCTGTTTCTCATATCTGGTTTTTCAAAGGAATTCCCAGTCGCATGGGTTTGATTTTGGATATGTCCCCCCGTTCATTGGAAAAAGTATTGTACTTTGCCGCTTATATAGTCCTTGATCCGGGTGAAAATACGGATTTACAAGAAAAGGAAATTCTGACAGAAGCTCGCTATCGGGAAGCCAGAGACCTCTATGGCTCGGCTGGTTTTAGAGCCGGCATGGGAGCTGAAGCGATTAGAGAGTTGTTGCAAAGAATTGATGTGGAAGAACTTAGCAAACAGCTAAGAGAAGAAATCAAAACAACGCGAGGTCAAAGAAAGACGAGAGCCAGTCGACGTTTGGAGATTTCAGAAGCTTTTCGCCGCTCCGGCAATAAACCGGAATGGCTGATTATGGACGTTATACCTGTAATACCGCCTGAATTACGCCCCATGGTACAATTGGACGGGGGAAGGTTCGCGACTTCCGATTTAAATGATCTCTATAGAAGAGTGATCAATAGAAATAATCGTTTGAAAAAACTGATGGAATTAGGTGCACCTAATATAATCATCCGAAATGAAAAGCGCATGTTACAAGAAGCCGTTGATGCTTTGATCGACAATGGTCGACGGGGTCGCCCGGTCACGGGGGCTGGCAATCGTCCCTTAAAATCCTTGAGCGAAATGCTCAAAGGTAAACAGGGAAGGTTCCGCCAAAATCTTTTAGGCAAAAGGGTCGATTATTCCGGTCGTTCAGTTATTGTAGTCGGTCCGGAGCTCAAGCTTCACCAATGCGGTTTGCCTAAAGAAATGGCTTTAGAGTTGTTTAAACCTTTCGTCATGAAGGAATTGGTCCAAAAAGGAATGGCTCATAATATTAAATCTGCTAAGCGCAAGGTTGAACGAGTCAGTGAAGAGGTTTGGGATGTCTTGGAAGAAGTCATCCAAGGTCACCCGGTGCTTTTAAACCGCGCACCCACTTTGCATAGATTGGGTATTCAAGCCTTTGAACCTGTTTTGGTCGAAGGAAGAGCAATTAAATTGCATCCATTGGTCTGTAGCGGCTTTAATGCTGACTTTGACGGTGACCAGATGGCAGTTCACGTCCCTCTTTCGCCGGAGGCTCAAGCTGAAGCCCGCTTCCTCATGATGTCAACCAATAATATCCTCAATCCCAAGGATGCTCGCCCTGAAATTACACCTCAACAGGATATGATTTTGGGCACATACTATATGACCATCATCAAAGAAGATGGGCTGGGCAGCGGTAATACCTATGTCAATATGGAAGAAGCCTTAATGGCCTACCAAGAAGGCCTGTTGGCTCTGCAAGCTCCCATCAAAGTCAGACGCCAAGGTGTTTTGCCTGATGGAACAGTGGTCAAAAAGACAATTAAAACGACTATGGGCAGGCTGATTCTCAATGAGAAAATCCCTCAGGATTTAGGATTTGTTTCCAGAGAGGATCCGGAAACTGTTTGTAATTTAGAAATCGATGAGCCTGCTGATAAGGGCGTTCTGGCAGAAATCGTCTGGCGTGTTTTTGAAATTCACGGTAATGCAGTAACTGCCGAGGTTATCAATAGCATCAAGGATTTAGCTTTTAGTTATGCTACTAAAGGCGGTCTCAGCATCGGTTTGCAGGATGTCTCGGTTCCCGAGGAAAAATGGGAGATCATCGCAGCAGCGGAAAAAGAAGTTGAAAGTGCTCAGGCAGTTTTTGCCAGAGGACTCTACAGCGAAAAGGAAAGATACGATCGGGTTATTTCCATTTGGAGTGAAGCGACCAGAGAAGTTCAATCTAAACTTGAAGGTTCGATGAGTCCATTTAACCCTATTTATATGATGGCTACTTCAAAAGCCAGAGCTAATATGTCCCAGCTCAGTCAATTGGCCGGAATGCGCGGTCTGATGACCGATCCAACGGGAAGAATTATCGACTTGCCCATCAAGTCTAATTTTAGAGAAGGACTTTCTGTTTTAGAATACTTCATCTCAACTCACGGTACCAGAAAGGGCTTGGCTGATACGGCTTTGAGAACAGCTGACTCCGGTTATCTGACTCGGCGCTTGGTTGACGTCGCTCAGGATGTTATCGTCAGAGAAGAAGATTGTGAAACAACTGAGGGCATCGACATGGTGGAAATCCGTGATGGCCGCCAGCTTATCGAAAAGCTGGAGGAAAGGATAGTGGGGCGTTATGCCTCGGAAGATATCCTGGTACCTGAATTGATTTCAGCCCTGACAGGAGAAAAACTTGAAGCTGAATCAGGTTCATATCCTCTTAACGAAGATGGAGAAGCTTGCTTCGTTTTAAGAAATGAGCTCATCGAAAGAAAAACCGGCAAGGAAATATGTGCTTACGGCACAGTTTATAGCAGGGTAGATGGAATCGCTAAAGTTGAAGAAAAGAGAGTCGTGGTTATCGACGATCAAGGTCAAGAACACAGTCATGATCTGTTGATTCGACCCGACGAGAATATTCAAATGGCCTTGGCTCTAGATCAAAAGCCGGTGAAAAAAGGTGAAGCTTTGAGCGAACCTCTGGTCACCAAAGTAGCTTGTCGTTCAGTCTTGACCTGTAATACCAGACATGGTGTTTGTGTCAAATGTTACGGTCGAAATTTGGCCAATAATCGGATGATCGATGTGGGTGAAGCCATTGGAATCATGGCGGCCCAATCCATCGGTGAGCCGGGAACTCAGCTGACCATGAGAACTTTCCACACAGGTGGAGTCGCCAGCAGTGCCGATATAACCCAAGGTTTGCCCAGAGTTGAAGAAGTTTTTGAAGCTAGAAGGCCGAAAGGACAGGCCGCTCTGGCTATGACTTCAGGATTTGTCAAAATAGTCGAAAACAAGGGTAAAAGAGAGATCGAAATTCACGGCGAAGACGGTGAAGTAGGCACCTATCCGGCGCCTTTCGGAGTCAATCTGTTAGTCAAAGAAGACGAACAAGTCCAAATTGGAGATCCTCTGACTTCAGGTAGTTTGAACCCCCACGATTTGCTCCTTTATAAAGGAGTCGGAGCCGTGGAAAAGTATATGGTTCAGGAAATTCAAAAGGTTTATCGTAATCAAGGTGTTGAAATCAATGACAAGCATATCGAAGTCATTGTTCGCCAAATGTTGCGAAGAGTTCGAATTGAAGATTCCGGCGGAACCGAATTGTTGCCCAATGGTATCGTCGATGTTTTTGAATTTGAAGATGCCAACGCCGAGGCTTTTGCCAACGATTTAGATCCGGCAATCGGTAGTCCTATACTCTTAGGTATTACCAAAGCATCCTTGGCTACAGATTCCTTCTTGTCGGCGGCCTCCTTCCAAGAAACCACCAGAGTCCTGACCGATGCCTCGATTAAAGGCAAGAGCGATCCTTTGCTTGGCCTAAAAGAAAATGTGATCATCGGAAAACTCATACCGGCAGGAACAGGGATGCCTCTTTACCATGAATTGCAGGTTGAATCTACCGAACCTGTCTCTTTAGAAGGCTTAGAACTCTTAGGAGAGTTAAAAAACTAGGTAGAATGTGTAAAAATGTAAATTTTTGAGCAATCTCTTGACAACGATCCCTCGAAGGCTATATACTCGAGGGGTCGCTGTTTCCGCTAAGGGATTTCTATGCCCAAAAGGAGTGGTTCCATGACAACAAACGCTTTGAAAGAGGCAAAGGTAAAGACTATCGGTTCTAAACAGACTATGAAAGGAGTCTGGGCGGGACGGGTTGCAAATGTTTTCCTTGCCGAAGACGCTGCCGATTATGTTGTTGAGCCTGTCAGAAAAATCTGCTTAGAAAAAGGTATACCCATCATCATGGTCAAGACTATGTCAGAATTGGGTAAAGCTTGCGGAATTCGAAAAGGAGCAGCCGCAGCTGGATTGCTCAAAGAAAACTAAATTTAGATAAAATTTGAGAAGGGAGAATAAATAGATATGCCGACTATTAATCAACTGGTTCGTAAGGGTCGTGTCAAAGTCGAATATAAGTCCAAATCGCCTGCATTGGAAAATTGCCCACAAAAACGTGGAGTCTGCACGGCTGTTCGTACTCTCACCCCTAAGAAGCCCAATTCAGCTTTGCGCAAAGTTGCTCGTGTTCGTTTGAGCAATGGTTATGAAGTGTCAGCTTACATTCCGGGTATCGGACATAATTTGCAAGAGCATAGTGTGGTTTTGGTTCGCGGTGGTCGTGTCAAAGATTTGCCCGGTGTTCGTTATCACGTAGTTCGTGGTGCTTTGGATACAGCCGGCGTGCAAAACAGAAAGCAGAGCCGCTCCAAATATGGTGCTAAGAGAAGCTAATTGAAGCTTTCTATCATATATCAGCCTGCATAGGCTGTCTTTTCAAGATCATTTTAAGGAGGAAACGCCGTGCCTAGAAAAGGTCCAGTGCCCAAGCGCGAAGTTTTACCGGATCCGGTATATAACAGTGTTTTGGTTACTCGTATTATCAATAAAATAATGTTGGACGGCAAAAGAGGTATCGCTCAAAAAATCTTTTATAATGCCTGTGAAATAGCAGAAACAAAAACTAACAAAGAGGCAATGGAGATTTTGGACGAAGCTTTAAAAAATGTGATGCCTGTCTTAGAAGTCAAAGCTCGTCGAGTTGGAGGAGCTACTTATCAGGTGCCCATCGAAGTTTCACCCTCACGTCGTCAAACATTGGGTATTCGCTGGTTAGTCGACAATGCCCGTAAACGTCACGAAAGAACAATGGAAGAAAGATTTGCAGCCGAGCTTGTGGATGCATCTAATAATACCGGCAGTTCCGTCAGAAGACGGGAAGATATGCATAAAATGGCTGAAGCCAATAAGGCTTTTGCACATTACCGCTGGTAAATTGCATCGTGGATGAGAGCGAAAGGAGGAGATAAGCGTGCCAAATAATACTTCATTAGAACATGTCAGAAATATTGGAATCATGGCTCATATTGATGCCGGCAAAACAACAACAACCGAGCGTATCTTGTATTATACCGGGCGTTTACATAGGGTGGGAGAAACCCATGAAGGTGCGTCTGCTATGGACTGGATGGCTCAGGAAGCTGAACGAGGAATAACTATTACCTCGGCGGCTACGACTTGTCGCTGGCATGATTACACAATAAACATTATCGACACACCAGGGCACGTTGACTTCACAGTCGAGGTCGAACGTTCGCTCAGAGTCCTTGACGGAGCGGTAGCAGTTTTCTGTGCTAAAGGTGGAGTTGAGCCTCAATCCGAAACAGTTTGGCATCAAGCAGATCGATATCATGTTCCTCGTATCGCTTATGTCAATAAGATGGATATTACCGGGGCTGATTTCTTAAGAGTCATTGAGATGATGAGAGAACGCCTCAAGGCCAATGCTTATGCGGTCCAATTGCCTATTGGAGCGGAAAATGACTTTGTCGGAATCATCGATCTGATAGAACGTAAAGCATACTATTATATGGACAGCGAAGGCCGCGAGATTCAGCAAAGAGAAATTCCTGAAGAATATTTGCAACAAGTCGAGGAGAAGCGAATCGAGCTGCTGGAAGCGGCAGCAGAATTTGACGACGATTTGCTGATGCAAATCTTAGAGGGTGAAGAGCCTTCGATAGATTTGATCAAAGGAGTTTTGCGTGAGGCAACTGTCCAGGCAAAACTGGTTCCGGTTTATTGTGGAACTGCCTATCGAAATAAAGGTGTCCAGCTATTGTTGGATGGTATTATCGATTACTTGCCTTCACCTGACGATATTGGTGAAGTCCGTGGTATGGACCTCAATGGTGAAGACGAAATAATCAGAAAGTTCTCGGCAGACGAGCCCATGTCAGCCCTGGCTTTTAAAATTATGGCTGATCCTTATGTGGGTAAATTGGCTTATGTGCGAGTTTACTCCGGCAAGATTACAGCCGGTTCCTATATATATAATTCATCCAAGGAAAAAAGAGAAAGAGTTGGGCGAGTTTTACGCATGCACGCCAATCGCCGCGAAGAAATGTCTGAAGTTAAAGCCGGAGATATTTGTGCTATTGTCGGTTTAAAAGAGACCTTTACCGGTGACACATTGTGCGATGAAAGAAACCCTATCGTCTTGGAATCAATGAATTTCCCCGAACCTGTGATCAACCAAGCAATCGAACCTAAGACTAAAGCTGATCAGGATAAACTGGCGATGGCCCTTTCCCGATTATCCGAAGAAGATCCCAGTTTAAGGGCTTATACAGAAAAAGAAACAGGACAAACTATTATAGCCGGAATGGGCGAACTTCATTTGGAAATAATAGTTGACAGATTGCTCAGAGAATTTAAGGTTCAAGCTAACGTTGGTCGTCCCATGGTTGCTTACAGGGAAACAATATCCCGGAAAGTTACGGCGGAAGGTCGCTTTGTCAGACAAAGCGGTGGACGAGGCCAATATGGTCACGCAGTCATTCAATTGGAGCCTCTCGAAGCCGGTCAAGGTTACGAGTTTGTCAATAAGACAGTCGGAGGCTCTGTCCCCAGAGAATATATCAATCCTATTGATAACGGAATTAAGGAAGCCATGGCTACCGGTGTTATAGCCGGTTATCCGGTGATTGATATCAAGGCAACACTTTTAGATGGCTCTTCCCACGAGGTCGACTCGTCGGAAATGGCATTTAAAATAGCAGGTTCCATGGCTTTTAGAAATGCAGCTGAAAAAGCTGGCCCGATCCTGTTAGAACCAATCATGAGAGTTGAAGTCGTGGTGCCTGAAGAATACTTAGGTGATGTCATCGGTGACATCAACGGACGCCGAGGCCATATTGGAGGAATCGAAGTCCGCTCGGGTGCACAGGTTATCAACGCTCATGTACCCTTAGCTTCCATGTTCGGATATGCCACAATTTTGAGGTCGAATACTCAGGGCCGGGCGGTTTACTCAATGGAGCCCAGCCATTATGCAGAAGTACCAAGAAGTGTGGCTGAAGAAGTAGTACAAAAAATACGAGGTATCTAAAAACCCGTTTTAATTTAAGGAGGAAAAGTTAAAGTGGCTAAGCAAAAATTCGAACGCACAAAACCCCACGTAAATATTGGAACAATCGGTCATATTGACCATGGAAAAACAACCTTAACAGCAGCTTTGACTATTGTATTGTCAACAGCCGGTGGAGCGGA
>JAAYKD010000010.1 GCA_012522585.1 Bacillota bacterium
GCTGAAGTCGATGTCGAAGCCATGATGGCTGGGGCGTAACTCACAAATACAAATACGATCAAGCTGCCAGGATTAATCCCTGGCAGCTTTTTATTAGGCTTTAAACCCTAAACCCATAATTTTCATCTTTTTGAAGGGCAGGGGTGAAAAATGATGGATTGGGAAAAATATTTATTACTTATGAGAATATCACTTCTCGATAGTTATAAGAGGGATAACTTCTTTTCTTTTTGGACGGAGTCCATCGTGTACCCCAACGATTGGTTACTCAGAGCGTTTAGCCATTGTCCAAGACGAATGTACGGGCGGGTTCTATACGTAAGCTTAGGAATTTCAACTAATCAGCTAAACCCGCCATTAGACTTAGGGGAGGTTGAGCATCTCTGGATTTACAATAGAGATGGTAACCGATGAGAGACAGAATAAGGCTAAAGTACCCGCAAAGGTCAAGAACCTACCCTGGGATCAAGTCCCTGTCTCTCAGTGGTTAGAGATTAGATAGCATACAAGGCACACCAAATCTACTAATGGTGAAAGTCCAGACCACATCGGTTACCACAAACTCAATCAACAGGAGTATATCACGTGGAAAACCGACCAGAATTTATTGTAGGAATAGATGTCAGTTCCGAATATTTCACTTGCGCTGCAGGACAGGCTAAAGATAAGTGGAAAATCAGCTTATTGCCTCAGGATTTCGATAATAAGACTAGCGGATTCAACAAATTCAGCCAATGGCTTCAAAAAGCCGGAATAGAGAAAGAAAAGGCTGTAATCTGCATGGAGAAGACCGGGGTTTACAACGAATTATTGGTAGCATTCCTCTGCAAACAGGGTTATAGAGTCTGTGTCGAGGATCCAATAAAGGTAAAAAAAGCATTCAAACCTCATGGAATCAAGAGCGACTCGGTTGACAGCAAACAGATTGCTGAATATGGCTGGCGCTTCTTTGATCAACTGCACTATTGGAAACCCTTGTCAGAGACGATAGAAAAGGTCAAAACCTTGCTGTCTGTCAGAGAAGACCTGGTAAAGGCCAATACTGCTGATAAAAACAGACTACATGCCTTCAGACGGAAAGCCTATCGGGTTCAGTTAGCAGAAGATATTCTTGAATCAAATATCGCAGAACGGGATAAAGAAATCAAAGCCATCGAGAAAGAAATCGATAAATTGATTCATCAACTGCCCTATTTGGCTCAAATATTCAGGAATCTGCAAACCATTCCCAGATGTAAATTGCTGTTAGCTGCCAATTTTTTAGTTTTCTTTCATGAATTCGATGGAGAAATCACCTACAAAAAAGCGGCTGGACGGCTTGGGATTTGCCCATATGAGCACAGCAGCGGAAGTTCAATAAAAAAGAGGGCAAAATCGTTTGGACATGGTACTGGAACAATACGAAAATTACTTCATCTGGCAGCTTGCTAACTATGTAAATATGATCCGAGGTTTCAGCAATACATGGCTGAAAAACTGGCGATTGGGAAACCCAAAATGGTAATCTATAATAACGTTGCAAATAAACTTGTAAAAATAATAGTTAAAATATACGGTTCGGACATGCAATACAACCCAAATCATCAATCTGTACACCCCAGATTCTTGACAAGGTCATAGCA
>JAAYKD010000062.1 GCA_012522585.1 Bacillota bacterium
ATTAAAGGCATGGTTATTCTCCTTTCCTCGTGGGAAGTTTATCTTTAGGCAAGTCTTTTAGTGAACTTAAGCCAAAATGAACCAAAAATTCCTTGGTCGTAACATACAGGTTAGCTCTACTACCTGGCTTTTTACCGGTCTCTTCGATTAAACCTAACAAGAGAAGCTGGTTGACCCCATAATCTGCAGAAACACCTCTGATCATCTCTATTTCAGGCCTACTGATCGGCTGCTTGCTGGCGATAATCGCCAGAGTCTCCAAGGTCGTGGGTGAGAGTTTCCGGGGCTTGTTTAAAGTCTTAAAATGCTCTTGTAAAATGCGAGTATATTCCTTTTTACTGACCATTTGCCAGCCGCTGGCCACAGGGAAAAAATTGCAACCATATTCATTTCTATCTTCTCTTTGTTTGGCTAAAAGAGTCAGTTGTTGGTCGATAAATTGAGCGCTATATTGAGTGAGTTCTGCTATCTCATCGGTGGCCACAGGCTCGCCGTTGATAAACAGCATGGCTTCGATCAACCCGATTTCTTCCGGGCTCAATTCAATTTGGGCCAGTTCGATCTCGGGGTTTTCAGCTGTCATCTTTTCTCACTCCAATCCACAATTCTGCGTAGGGTCTCTCCTGCTCTATTTGTAGAGAACCTAAGCGTACCAATTCTAAAAGGGCCAAAAATGTCACGACTAAGAGGGCTCTGCTGCTGCCTGGCCTAAATAGCTGTTCAAAACGAACTCGTCCGGCAAAGCGTTGCACCCGCTCCAGCACATATTCCATCTGGCTTTCCACATCATAATCTTCTGCTTCAATATATTCTTCGTAAGGAGGCTCTTCCTCCAGCAAAAGCCTTTGAAAAGCCATGAGCAAATCGTTCAATCCTGTTTGTTGCAAGCGATCTTCCGGCTTGATTCCTAAAGCCTTATCGTCAATCTCTCTGGAGATATGAAGAGACCGTTCTTCTGCCATTTCTTTCAGAAGATTGGCAGCTTCTTTGAACATTCGATATTCTTCCAAATGATCTTCCCGGTTGTATTGCAATTCCACTTCCTCTTCCACGGCTGGGCGAGGCAACAAAAACTGCATCTTCCATTCCAACAAAGTGGCCAAAAGAACCATCCAAAAAGCGGCTTCTTCGCTGTTGAAACCGTTTTTCTCCCAGTCTTCTTCCATGATGGTCAGCATTTTGTAAATGTTTAAAACTAAAACCTGCTCTTTATCCTTGCGGATATTCTCCACAGCTTCTTCCAGGGGTTCAGTGATGATTTCTGTTGGTCGTTTATCCATTTTCTCTACCTAAATGAAAATTCGCATCAAATTTAAAAGAGAAGAGAACATCAATTGAGCCGGCGGGCCGATAATATAGCGATAGGCTCCACTGAACATGATGCCCAGCAAAATGAAAAAGCCGTATCTATTCATAAAATCAGAATATTTATAAGCATTGGCCGGCGAAAGCAATCCTTCCAAGACTTTTGAGCCATCTAAGGGCGCTATGGGAATCAAATTGAATAGACCCAAATTTATATTGTAAAGGATGAGACCAATGAAAAGCTTGGTAAATATAGAATTAAACATCAGGCTGGCAGGCAAAAACAGGCTGGCCAAAGCAAAACCAAAGGCCGCCACGAAAGCCGTAATAAAGTTTGCCATGGGACCTGCCAAGGCAACCCAGAGCACTCCTTTTCTCCTGTCCTCGAAATAAAAAGGATTGATTTGCACGGGTTTACACCAGCCAAAGCGAAAAATCACCATCATTAAAAACCCCACCGGGTCAATATGGTGAATTGGATTCAAAGACAATCTGCCTTGAGCTTTGGGTGTCGGGTCACCTAATTTGTAGGAGACGTAACCATGGGCAAATTCGTGGACGGTAAAGGCTATGAGCAAGCCCGGAAGGTAAAACAAAAAATCTCGGTCTAAACGAAACATAGAAACACCTTTCTTTTTAAAAACGAAGGATCTAGCAATAAATTTTAAGCTTTAATCTATCTTCAGATGCTCCGGTAAAACATCGTGGCTGATCAGATCATCTAAACTTTCTCTTTTTTGCACTAGATGAGCGACTCCCTCTCGAACCATGACCATGGCCGGCTTGGCCAGGCGATTATAATTTGATGCCATGGAATAATTATAAGCTCCGGTGGCCAAGACTGCTAAAATATCTCCAGGTTCCATTTGAGGCAGTTGGGCTTCCTTGATCAAAACATCCCCAGTTTCGCAATGCTTGCCCACGATTCTTGCTTGGAAACTTAAAGGTTCTAGAGCCTTTTCTACAGCCCAAACCTCGTATTCGGCGTCGTATAAAGCAGGCCTAATATTGTCGGACATGCCACCATCGACGCTGAGATAGGTGCGTATCCCCGGCAAGTGCTTGATTGAACCGACTTGATAGAGGGTTAAACCAGCTTCTGCCACGATGGAACGCCCCGGTTCGATGAAGAGCTTTGGTGGCGCCATTGCTCTTGCTTGGCAAGTATCTATATAAGTTTGAGCAAGTTTTTGCGCAAATTCCTTTTTATCCAGGGGCTTATCCTTGGCGCTATAGCGAATGCCTAAGCCACCACCGATGTTTAACTCGGGCAGAATGTGATCAAACTTCTGCTCTATCTGCTGATAAAAATCTAAAATCAAATTCAAGCTCAACTCATAGGGTTCAAATTGCATGATCTGTGAACCGATATGACAGTGCAGGCCTAAGAGGTTTATTTTTGGTTCCTCAATAGCTTCTTGCACCAACTGCCAGAGCAATGGGTCGGTCAAGCCAATGCCAAATTTCGAATCGTATTGAGCAGTTTTAATATATTCGTGGGTCTCGGCTTCGACCCCGGGAGTCACCCTGAAGAGTATATCAATGGTTTCTTTTCTATCTGAAATCAGTTTTTTTAAAAGGAAAAATTCATAGGCATTATCGACGACGATTCGACCTATTTTTAAATCCAGAGCAGCTGTCAATTCCTCTTGGCTTTTATTATTGCCATGGAAGATGACTCTGGCCAAGGGGAAACCGGCTTTTAAAGCCGTATGGAGCTCACCCTGACTGACCACATCTAAGAAACAGTTTTCTTGAGCCACTAAAGCTGCCATGCTCAAATTGAGCAAGGCTTTACCGGCATAGGCTACCTGGGCATTTTTCAAACCCGCTGCAAGAAAGCCTATTTTATACTGGTTCAAGTTGTCTCTGATAGTCTCTTCGTCTAAAACATATAAGGGCGTGCCAAATTTAGCGGCCAATTCCTTTAATTCAATCGGGCCAATGCTCAAATTGCCATCTAAATTGATCTTTAAAAAAGCTGGCAATGGTTTTTGACTCATGGCAATAACTCCTCAAAAGCATATTTCTGGAAGGTCTGAGTTTTAAAAATAAAAATCTTGGTCTTTTTCCTCTTCTTGCTCTTCTTGCTCTTCCACTTGATTGCGGTCAAACAAAGCGGCCACAAAAACCGAAGGGTCAAAATCTCTTAAATCGTCGATGCCTTCGCCTAAACCCACCAACTTGACGGGAATATCCATCTGTTGGCTGATCGCTATAACGATTCCGCCCTTGGCAGTGCCGTCTAATTTGGTCAAAGCCAGAGCAGTCACGTTGCTGACTTCATCGAAGGCTTTAGCTTGTAAAACAGCATTTTGCCCGGTTGTAGCATCTAAAACCAAAAGTGTTTCGTGGGGAGCATCCTCCACTTCCCGCTTGATGACTCGATAAATTTTGTTCATTTCGTCCATCAAATGGCCTTTATTGTGCAAACGACCGGCTGTGTCGATTAAAATAACATCGGTTCCTCGGGCTTTACCCGCTTGAATGGTATCGAAGACGACGGCTGCCGGGTCGGCTCCGGCCTGGTGCTTGATCATATCCACCCCGGCTCTTTCACACCAGATTTCCAATTGTTCGATAGCGGCTGCTCTGAAGGTGTCAGCAGCTGCCACCAAGACCTTATAGCCCTCAGCTTGATAGCGATTGGCCAGTTTACCCACCAAGGTGGTTTTACCTACGCCGTTGACGCCCACCACCAGAATAATATTGAGCCTGCCCTCTTCAATATTGAGGGGAACGATTTCGTCTCCTAAGAGCTTGGCCATTTCTTCTTTTAGGGCTTCTATGACCTGGTCTCCCGTATGCAATTTGTCTTCTCTGACCTTTTGCCGCAAGGTTTCTAACAAATCGTCGGAAGTCTGGACGCCTAAGTCGGCGGTGATCAGTATTTCTTCTAGATCATCGAAAAGATCCTCGTCGATTTTGGGCACACCTAAGAAGACTTGTTCAATTTTTTCGACAAAGGCCTCTTGAGTTTTGCTTAAACTCTTCTTGAGTTTGGAAAAAAAGCTCAATTCACTCACTCCTGTTTTTCTTTATCGCCGAAGCGGACGGAGACAACGGTGGAAATTCCCGGTGTCTGCATGGTTACTCCGATCAAAGCGTCAGCTTCTTCCATCAAACCCTTGCGGTGAGAGACAGAAATAATCTGAGTATCCTTGGAACATTCTCTTAAAATAGCCGCCACCCTTTTGACATTGGGTTCATCGAGGGAAGTCTCTACTTCATCCAAGAAGACAAAGGGAGGTACTTTAACCTGCAAAATAGCGATGAGCAGGGCTACAGCCGTCAAAGCTCGCTCGCCCCCGGAAAGTAAGCTCAAGTTACCGGCTCTTTTGCCGGGCAATTGAGCCATGATATCCAGCCCTGTTTGCAGTAAATCTTCCGGTTCAGTCAACTGCAAGGAGGCTTGCCCGCCTAAGAAGAGTTGCTGGAAAACTTCTTTGAATTTTTCGTTGACCTTTTGATAGGCATCGAAGAAGCGCACTTCCATATCCTTGTCTATTTCGCCTAAGATTTTCAGAATTCCTTGACAGGAAAGACGAATATCTTCACTTTGTTCGAATAAATATTCCTGTCGGCCGGTGAGTCGCTCCAATTCCTCGATGGCTCCCAAATTGACGATGCCCATAGCTCTGATTTTTGCCCTGAGGCTGTTACAGGTTCTCTGTAATTCGGGACCGTCTTTAGGGTCTAAGGAGCCTTGCCAGATGGGCTGATCGGCTTCGATTTCGTAATCGTTGGCAATTTTTTCCAAAAGGTATTGGTATTCACTTTCCACCTTAGCCAAATCAGAGGCGCTGTGATAGGCCGCCTCTCTGGCTTGATCTTCGCCTTTGCGAGCTTGATAGATGCGCTCCTCTTGGCCCTCTAAATTCACTCGCAGTTCTTGCAATTTTTCTCTTTTGTTTTGATAGCTTTGATCTGTTTCTCTTTGCTCCTGCAAGACTGTCGTGTTGGATTCCAGATTCTTAGCTTCTTCTTTTTCCTTCTGGCTTAAATTATCTTTGTTTTCAGCCAAGGCTCGGTTTAAATTCTCCAATTGTCTGTCGATTTCCAAAAGGCGATTTTTGTTTAGATCCTTTTGCTCTTGCAGACTATGATTCTTCTGATTGTTTATAGCTTGGTCAATTTCTTTGGCATTGAGTTCTTTTCTCAAATCATCAATTTTTAAAGCCAAAGGAGATAAAAACAGGCTTTCTATTTGATCTCTCAATTTTTCAGCTTGAGCTTGGGTCTCTTCTTCTTTGATTTTGAGCTCCGCTTGTTCTGTTTTCAGTGTTTCCAGCTCGGTTTGCCAAGTTTTTAGCTCGGTTTGGCTTTTTGTCAGGAGTGAATCTTGGTTTTCTGCCTGAGTATTGTATTGCAAGATCCTTAAATTCTGCTCAGACAATTCTTCCTTTAAAGCAGACTCATTTTCTCTCAAAACTCTGTTTTCAGCGGCTAAACTCTGTAGATTGTTTTCCTCTTGGTTGAGCTCAGTTTTGAGTTCCGGCAATTGATTGCTTAAAGCTTTTAAATCCTGCTCTAGCTCGGCAATTTCCCGGTCACGGCCTAAAAGAGAGCTGCCTCGATTGTAGATGCTGCCGCCTGTTACGGCTCCCGAAGGATAGACCAAATCACCTTCTAGGGTGACTAAACGATACCTAAAATTGAGCTTGGCCGCCAGTTTATTGGCTGAAGCCAAGTCTTTTAAGACGATTACATTGCCTAAAAGGGCATTGGCTACTTTTTCATAGAGGGGCTCGGTTTCTATCAGTTGAGAGGCCAGGGCAATCACCCCAGGCTCCGACTTGACTCTGTTGTAGAGGCTTTGGTTGTCGGAAGTTCTGACCGTGCTCAAAGGATAGAAGGTTGCTCTTCCGGCCCTTTGGTTTTTCAACCAGTCAATGGCTTTTTCGGCTACATAAGGGGTATCGACGACTATAAACTGCAAATTACCGCCTAAAACCATTTCGATAGCGGTTTCATGCTCCTTTTTTACTTTGAACAAAGAAGCTATGGTGTCGTGCAAGCCGCTTAAGAAGTTTTGGTCACTGCGCTTTCTTTGCATAACTGCCCGCACCCCGCGCTGGTAGCCTTCCATTTGATCGGCTAAGTCCTTGAGGGTGTTGAGGCGGTTTTGCTTGAGGCGGGTATCAGTTTCATTTTGCCTTAAGTTTTCCGTCAGTGCGCTTATCTTGCTTTGATTTTCTTGCAGCTGACTTTGATTGATCGATATTTTCTCCTGGAGCTCACTTAGATTCTTCTGTTTTTGATCGAAGGAAGATTTAGTCTCTTCGATTTTTTGGTTCAATTCGCTTTTGTTTAGCTGCAAATCTTTGAGGGATTTTTGGGCCACTTCTATAGCTTCTATGCGGCTTTTTTCTTCTTTAATCAAGCCGGCCAAAAGCCCTTGATAACGGCTTAAAGCCGAATACTCTTGCTGCAATTGGGCCGTCAAGTCCCTTTCTTCCCGGCTTCTCTTCTCTTCTTGAGCCAAGAGCTCGGTCATTTCCAGGCCTTTGGTCTCCAATTCAGCTTTGAGCTCGACGATTGTCAGTTTTAGCTGGTTTTGCTCCTGCTCTAAATTCGTATCATGAACGAGCAGACTCTCTTTATTGGCTGCATTTAATCTGATCTGTTCTTCTAAACGCAATTCTTCCAGATGTAATTGCTCGATTTGCTGGCGATTCAGCTCTTTTTGCCCGCGATTTTGTTCCAGGAGGAGCAGAAGTTGAGCACTTTTTTCGCTTAAATCCTCTGTTTCTTTTTCTAATTTCAATTGTTCTAAGCGCAAGCTCTCTCTGATCGCGTTTTCAGCGGCCAAAGCGGCTTGAGCAGCTGCATATTTATCCTTGTTTTGCCTGTCCTTTTCTGCTGAAGAAGCTTGCAAATCGATGAGACGGCGACGTTCAATTTCGTAAAATTGACGCTCTTTGGCCGTTAACTCCTGACGCAATTCCAGATAAACCTCGGCTTTTTTGGCTTGGTCCTCTAAAGGTTCGATTTGATTGTTTATTTCGATGAGGATATCATTTACCCTTTGTAAGCGATCTTTTAAGCGATTGAGCTTTAAAAGGGCTTCTCTTTTGCGATATTTAAACTTGGAAATACCTGCCACTTCTTCCAAAATGACCCGGCGTTCCTCGGGCTTGTAGGAGAGTATTTCGTCGACTTGACCTTGGCCGATAATGGAGAAGGAATCCTTGCCCACACCGGTGTCTAAAAAGAGTTCAACTATATCCTTGAGGCGGCAGGCTTGTTGGTTGATATAATATTCACTGGTGCCGTCTCGATAGAGGCGGCGCATGACGGCAATCTCATCGTAATCTAGATGCAAGAGCTTTTCAGTATTATCTATGTACAGGATAACTTCGGCTAAGCCAACCGCTCGCTTCTTTTCGCTGCCCGAGAAGATAACCTCTTCCATGCGGACACCGCGTAAGTTGCGGGCGTTTTGCTCGCCTAAAACCCATAATACGGCATCTATGATATTGCTTTTGCCACTGCCATTGGCTCCGACAATTGCTGTCAAGCCACCGGCAAAATCGAGACGAACTCTCTCGGCAAAGGACTTAAAGCCCGAAAGTTCGATGGCTTTGAGATACATGCCCTCACTCCTAAAGTAATTGAATATTTATACCTTTAAATTTTATCCTGCAACTTTTTATAAGCTAATTTTGCAGCTTCTTGCTCTGCTTCTTTTTTACTCTTGCCCTGGCCCTGGTCTAAAACTCTACCATCTACTAAAACACTGGCCTTAAAAAAGGGCGCGTGGTCGGGCCCTTCCTTTTGGCTGGTATATTTAGGCAGATTGCTAGAAAACTTTTGCTGAACCAATTCTTGTAACTCGTTTTTCCATGATTGGCTGTAGCCTTTATTTAAAATATCATCGTCCAGATTGTCTAAAATATATCGACAGACGAACTCTTGGGCTTTTTTTAATCCGAACTCTAAAGAAATTGCTCCGATTAAAGCCTCCAAGGAATCTGCTAAGATAGCTGGTTTTTGCCGACCACCATCTTTTTCTTCGCCCTTGCCTAAGACTAAAAGGGCTCCTAAATCGTTCTCCAAAGCCCAGGAGCTCAAGGTCTTCTCACAGACGATGAGAGAGCGCAAGGCCGTCAATTGGCCTTCGCTATAGTCGGGGTATTTTTCGTAAGCCCAAAGGGAGACGGCATATTCTAAAACAGCATCGCCTAAAAACTCCAGGCGCTCATTGCCCTTGAGAAGATCTAGGTTCTCTTCGTGGACGGCTGAATTATGCCAAAAGGCCTGTTCTAAAAGGGAATAATCTGAGGTTATTAGGTCGAACTTTTGAAAAAAACGGGTTTTATCCACCCTTTTCCCTCCTCAAAGAAAAGAGGTTGTCCTTTCAATCTAGGCTACAACCTCTTGGCTAACTACATTTTCATTTGCACATAATTGACAACGTCTTGAACTGTCTGAATACTTTCTACTGCTTCGTCTTCTAACTCCATTTCAAAAGCATCTTCCATAGCCATGACCAATTCGAAAAGGTCGATGGAATCCGCTTCAAAATCCTTGCGGAAATCCGATTCTATTTGAATAATTTCAGGGTCGATGCGAAGAACTTCTGCTGTAATTTCTTTTACTTTTTCAAAAACATCCATGACTAACCTCCATGTTTTACAAATTGTTTTTTATTTCTTCTATTAAATCGCTGTTGACAAAACCTTGAGCCACTCTTAAAGCGGAATAGATTGCTCTGGCTTTCGATGAGCCATGGCCCTTTAAACAGATGCCGTTGACTCCCAAAAGAGGGGCAGCACCGTGTTCGCTGTAGTCTAAGCGCAATTTAAAGCGGGTTAAGGCTGGTTTGCTCAAGAGACCGCCGATGGTTCCTCTGAAATCCTGGGTCAGCTCTTCCTTGATCATTTGACCAAATGTGCCGGCTAGGCCCTCGGCTAATTTCAAGGCAATGTTACCGGTAAAGCCATCGGCTACCAGCACATCTATATCTCCGTTGAGAATATCTCTGGCTTCGATGTTGCCCAAGAAATTCAGGCCTGAATCTTTTAACAGTTGATAGGCTTCTTGGTGCAGGGGGGTTCCCTTTTCGGCTTCAACTCCAATATTTAAAAGAGCGATGCGAGGGTTTTCCCGTTTTAAGCCTCTATGCAAATAGACATGAGCCATTTGGGCGTATTGCAAAAGATGCTCCGGTTTGGCTTCCGTATTGGCACCGGCATCTAAGAGCAAAAGGGGCTGGTCTGATAGGGTGGGTAAAAGAGGTGCTAACGCGGGTCTTTCCACTTTTTCTAAGCGACCCAAAACAAAAAGACCACAGGCTACTATGGCTCCTGTGTTGCCGGCAGAAAAAACGGCTTTAGCTCGGCCTTCTTTGACCAAACGGTGAGCGACCACCATAGAAGAATCTCTCTTGCGTCGCACTGCCATGGCGGGGCTGTCATCGGGTTCGATAATTTGAGTTGTATGAACGATATCTATATCTAAACCTGCTGTGGGTAAAGCTGCCAGCTCTTTTTCTATAGAGCTTTGATCACCGACTAAGATTAAGCTCAAATCGAATTCTTTGGCGCCGGCAATTGCTCCTTTGACGATCTCGGCAGGAGCATGGTCGCCCCCCATACAATCGATAGCTAAACTCTTCATGGCATCACTTCCTTTTACCCTTTATTATACCTATTTTTACTCATAAAAGCAAGAAAAAAGCTCTTTTACCAAGGCCTAGACCAATTTTGGTCGACCTCATAAAAGAGCTGAAATTTCTTTGTAGAATTGAACGAGATTAAAATATTAATTTTCGATTTCTACCCTTTCTTTGCCCTTGTAATATCCACATTCAGGGCAAACGCGGTGAGAACGCATGGGACTGTGACATTGGGGGCAAGGAACTAACCCCGGAATGCCCAAGCGGAAACTGTTAGCCCGACGGCTGTTGCGACGCGACCTTGAGGTTTTTTGCTTTGGTACTGCAGCCATGTTTTACACCTCCTTCAAATTTATGTCTATCTGACATTTAAGTAAAATTTCTTAAAAGCTTGACAAGGGATTATAGTTCTCCCTTGACTAAATTATTCCTTCTTTTTCCATTGACTGAGAATTGCAAATCTAGGATCAACTGCCTCTTCCTGACAATCGCAGGGACCTTCGTTTAAATCCTTGCCGCAAGTCTCACATAAACCTAGGCATTCTTCTTTGCAGACTGCTTTGATCGGCAATTGGCTAAAGAAAGATTCTTTTAAAAGTTCGGTTAAATCGATTTGGTCAGCCATCAAGACAGGCAGATAACGATCTTCATTTTCTTCATCGCCTTCTTCTTCGCTGAAGACTTTGGAAACGAAAAGAAAAGTCTCTTCTAAATCAATTATAAGTTCTTGTTCGAATTCGATTAAACAGCGACAACAGGTCGTGAGCAATTTTGCTACTGCTTCACCTTCAACCAGCATGCGGTCACCAACGTTGGTCACCTGGACTTTGGCCTGGATTGGAGCCAAAAGTTTGAAATCTGTGTCTTTTAAGTCAAAATTCTCAATTGGCTCTTGCCATCTTGTCTTTCTCTGGCTGCCGGTTCGCCGTTTTAATTCGGCTACTTGCAACATCATTTTAAATACCACCCCTGTTAAGTCTGCAAGATATTTTATCCTTTTTGCCTCCATTTGTCAAGGTGTAATGTAACTAAATGCCTAGCTGCAATGATGCAAATCGGGGACTGTCCCCGATTTGCACAAGCTGTCTCAAAGGAGCTGATTATATATGCTCCAGCTTGGTGCCCTTGGCACAAGCGGAGTTGCGGAACCGGCACGTTGTGCCTAAGTTCCTTATAGACTGTCCCGGTTTTGCATTTGGGTGACAGGAGCAGTTGTATTGTGGTAGGATAGTGGTAGGATAGCAAAAAGAAAGTTGAGATGAAATGGAGGTGGGTTTGTGAAACTTTTAGGTGTGATTGCTGAGTATAATCCTTTTCATTTTGGTCACGAATATCATTTGAACAAGGCTCGAGAGCTAAGTCAAGCTGATGGTGTTGTGGTCGTGATGAGTGGATTTTTCTGTCAGCGGGGTTTGCCTGCCATGATTCACCCCTGGGCTAGAGCTGAAGCTGCTCTTAAAGGCGGGGCTGATTTAGTTTTACTTTTGCCCACCGCTTATTCTTTGAACAATGCTGATGTTTTCGCTTTAGGCGGGGTCAGTCTCTTGAATAGTCTGCCCAAGATGAAGTATTTGAGCTTTGGCAGTGAAGATGAAAACATCGCCGATTTAAAAGCTTTAGCCAGAGCCATTGTCCATGATAAGGAATTAAACCAAAGAGCTAAAGAGCTGCAAGGCTTAGGTGGTAATTACGGCCGTAACCTCTCTTTAGCATTAAAACGGGATGAGAAACTAGCCCCTTTGGCTCAGCTCCTTGACAAGCCCAACAATATTTTAGCCATTGCTTATTTGAAGGCTTTAGAAGAGTTGAACAGCTCTCTTCTGCCCCTGCCTGTTTTGCGACAGGGCGCTGACTTTTTAGATGAGCAATTAAAACCTATGGCCAGCGCTACCGCCTTGCGTCAAGCCTTGGCAAAAGGTGAAAGCATCAAAGAATTTTTGCCTGAATATTCCTTTGAGCTGATCGAAAAAGAAACAGCAGCTGAGCGCCTGCATTTGAGTGTGGAGAACTTTGCTGTGCAGATTTTGACTTTATTGCATCGGCAAGGTGTTGCAGCCCTCAAGGATTTGCCTGAAATGAACGAAGGTTTAGAAAATCGTTTTTGGGCTAAGCGCGATGCCAAAAATATATCTGATTTAATTGGAGCTGTGAAATCAAAGCGCCACCCTCATAGTAAGTTACAGAGATTGCTCTTCCAACTCCTTTTAGATATAAAAAAGGAAGATGTAACAGACATAGATCAGGTGGCACCTTATGCTTATATTTTGGCCATGAATGGAACAGGCCAAGAGATTTTAGCCGCTTGGCGCAAGGATACCCCTGTTATGCTGATCGATCGGCCTTTAAAGCAGATGGATGAGTTGAGCCAAAGGAGTAAACGATTTTTAGAAATTGATCTTTTGGCAGCTCAGCTTTGGTCACTAGCTTTAGCAAACGAAGATGCCAGAGTTTCAATTGATTTCTCTAGGATTAGGCCTGTGCGAGTTCAATAGGCTATATATGCTCCAGCTTGGTGCCCTTGGCACAAGCCCAGAATCGGCACCTTGTGCCTAAGTTCCTTATAACTGTCCCGGTTTTGCA
>JAAYKD010000063.1 GCA_012522585.1 Bacillota bacterium
GGCGACAACATCGTTATGGAAGTCAATTTGATCACCCCCATCGCGATTGAAAAAGAACTTCGCTTTGCTATTCGCGAAGGCGGCCGCACAGTCGGTGCCGGAGTAGTTACTGAAATTTTATAAAAAAAGAAGGATCTCTTGATCTTTAAAAATTGAGAGATCCTCTAAATAAGCTATGAACTAAAAGGTTGCTCGCTTTTTCCTTAAAGGAGCGAGGGAATTTTTAGGGAGCTAAACGCCAATAATTTGGTCGTTGCCCTTGAAGGGCCTAAGGAGGAAAAAACATGGCACAACAAAAAATTCGTATCCGATTAAAAGCCTTTGACCACAATCTTTTAGATTCGACAGCCGAAAAAATTGTCGAAACCGCTAAAAGAACCGGTGCTCAAGTTTCGGGTCCGATACCATTGCCCACTGAGAGAAATCTCTATACAATCTTGCGGGCAGTCCATAAATACAAAGATTCCAGAGAACAGTTCGAAATGCGCACGCATAAAAGATTGATTGATATTATCGAACCCACCCAAAGAACAGTGAACGATCTGATGAGACTCGATCTTCCTGCCGGTGTCGATATAGAGATCAAGCTTTAATAACAGGGGAGGTGTGAACGGATGAAAAAAGCAATCATGGGAAAAAAACTTGGAATGACTCAGGTTTTTTCTAAAGATGGTGAAGTCGTCCCGGTAACGGTAATAGAAGCCGGCCCCTGTGTGGTGGTGCAAAAGAAGACCCTGCAAAATGATGGTTATTCCGCCATTCAGGTCGGTTTTGAAACTATTCCGGAACGCAAATTGAACAAGCCTCAAATGGGGCATTTTAACAAGAACAATATTGAACCTAAACGTTATTTGAAAGAATTCCGTTTGGAGGATGCCGATCAATACGAAGTAGGCCAGGAAATCTCTTGTGATATCTTTGACGAAGACGAATTCGTTGATGTCAGCGGAGTCAGTAAGGGTCGCGGTACTTCAGGCGTTATCAAGAGATGGAATTTCTCCAGAGGCCGTATGTCTCATGGTTCAAAATTCCACAGAGCTCCGGGTTCCTTGAGTGCTCGTGATGCCTCAAAGGTCTATAAAAACCGAAAAATGCCCGGTAGATTTGGAGTTTATAATACAACTATTCTAAATCTGAAAGTCGTGGGTATAGATAAAAATCGAAATTTATTGTTAATCAAAGGTTCCGTACCTGGTACGGTCGGAAGCCTAGTGACCGTCAGAAACGCTGTTAAAAAATAGTGGTTCGATGACAGGAAAGGAGGAAGAGCTATGCCTCAAGTAGCTGTATATAATACTCTGGGTGATAAAGTAGGCGAAATGACTTTGTCTGAAACTCTGTTTAACGCCGAAATTAGTGAGCCGAGCCTGCATCAAGCCGTAGTTGCTTATCTAGCAGCCCAAAGACAAGGAACACATTCTACTCGTATTCGTTCTGAGGTCAGAGGCGGAGGTAGAAAACCTTGGCGTCAAAAAGGAACGGTACGAGCTCGTGTGGGTTCAATTCGCTCTCCTTTGTGGCGAGGTGGCGGTGTTACTTTTGGACCTAAACCCAGGGACTATCGCATTAAGATGCATAAAAATGTGAAGAGAGTTGCTATTCGTTCAGCTTTTAGCAGCAAAGTTCAAGATGAAGATTTGATTGTCTTAGAGAGTCTCGAGTTAGATGCTCCCAAGACAAAAGAAATGGTAGCTCTTTTAAAGAATCTCAAGGTTGATCGCAAGGCTCTGCTGATTACCGCAGATCCGGAAAAGAATATTTATCTTTCTGCCAGGAACATACCGGGCATCAGCGTGACTTTTAGCGGCAGTATCAATGTCTACGACATTTTATTACACGATAAGTTGATTATCTTAAAAGATGCTGTTAGCAAATTAGAGGAGGTATTTGCATAATGCTTGCGCCTCATGATGTATTGATTAAACCTATTATCACTGAAAAAACCAGTATTTTAATGGCTGATAAAAAATATACTTTTAAAGTAGATCCCAGAGCCAATAAAATCGAAATAAGACAAGCTGTTGAAAAAATCTTTGACGTCAAGGTTGCTTCAGTTAGAACCATGCATGTTAAAGGAAAAAAGAGAAGAGTTGGAGTCAATGTTGGTTACACTTCCAATTGGAAAAAAGCCGTGGTAACTTTGACTGAAGACTCAAAACCCATCGGTTTCTTCGACGGGTACTAAAGAGGAGGGTAAAAAATGGCTGTAAAAAAATACAAACCGACTTCTCCTGCCCGCCGAACTATGACAGGGTATTCTTTCGATGAGCTGACAACAAAATCTCCGGAGAAATCATTGCTCAGACCCCTTAAAAGCAAGGGTGGTCGCAACAACACCGGAAGAATAACCGTGCGTCATCGCGGCGGCGGTGTCAAAAGACAATATCGTCTGATTGATTTCAAACGGATCAAGGATGATGTGCCTGCTAAAGTCGCCAGTATCGAATACGATCCCAATCGGACAGCTTATATCGCTTTGTTACACTATGCTGACGGTGCAAAATCCTATATTTTAGCACCCGTAGGCTTAAGAGTCGGTGATATTGTTGTTTCCGGTGAAAATGCAGATATCAAACCAGGAAATTGCCTGCCCTTAAGGCGTATTCCCGTTGGTACAATCATCCACAATATTGAACTCAAGCCTGGTAAAGGAGCACAATTAGTGCGTTCCGCCGGTGTTTCAGCTCAATTGATGGCCAGAGAATCTGCTTATGTCCACGTGCGTCTACCTTCTAATGAAGTCCGCTTAATTCATGGTAATTGCCGTGCTACAGTCGGTCAGGTAGGCAACCTGGAACATGAAAGTGTCAAAATCGGCAAAGCCGGCCGTAACCGCCATATGGGTATTAGACCCAGCGTTCGAGGCCTGGCAATGAATCCGGTAGATCATCCCCATGGCGGTGGTGAAGGACGTTCGTCAATCGGACGAAATCCGGTCACACCTTGGGGTAAGAAGACAGTTGGATATAAAACACGTAGAAAAAAAGCATCCGATAAGTACATCGTTACAAAACGGGGCAAGTAAAATTAAAGGGAGGCTAAACAATGTCCAGATCAACAAAAAAGGGGCCCTATATTGCCGACCACTTGCTCAAGAAAATTCGGAAGATGAACGCAACGCGAGAAAAAAGAGTTATCAAAACTTGGTCGCGAGCATCAACAATCTTTCCGGATATGGTTGGCCACACTATTGCCGTGCATGATGGTAGAAAACACGTGCCGGTATATATATCAGAAGAAATGATCGGTCACAAATTAGGCGAATTTGCACCCACTAGACTCTTTAGAGGTCATGCAGGTTCCGAAAGAACGACCGGTCGTAGATAGGGGTGGATGATATGGAAAGTAAAGCAGTTGCACGATTTGTCCGCATCGCTCCTAGAAAAGCCAGAATAGTAATCGACAATGTTCGAGGGAAAAATGTGGACGAGGCTTTGGCTATTTTAAGATTTACACCAAAAGCGGCGTCTCCGATCATCGCTAAGGTAATACAATCGGCTGTAGCCAATGCGGAAAACAATTATGACATGGACTCTTCCCGGCTTTACATTGCTGCTGCCTATGTGGATCAAGGTCCGACTATGAAAAGAGCCCAACCTCGCCAAAGAGGTCGCGCTTTTCCAATTTTAAAACGCAGCAGTCATATCACGGTTGTTCTCAAAGAACGTGAGTAATCGTGAAATAGCAAGGAGGGAAACAAATGGGTCAGAAGATTCATCCTTATGGTTTACGCCTCGGTATTGTTAAAGATTGGGAATCTCGCTGGTACGCAGAAAAAGATTTTGCCGATTTTCTAATCGAGGACTATGAAATTCGTAAGTTTTTGAAAGAAAGGCTTTACTCAGCCGGTATTTCAAAGATTGAAATTGAAAGAACATCAAACAGAGTTTATATAATAATTTACACTGCCAAACCCGGTTTGGTTATCGGTCGAGGCGGTTCAGGAATTGAAGAAATCCGTAAACAAGTTGAGGCTATGATCAAGAGACCGGTCAACATCAAGGTCAACGAAATCAGGGTTGCCGAAGGTGACGCTCAATTGATCGCTGAAAACGTTGCCGGCCAATTGGAAAGAAGAATTGGCTTCAGAAGAGCTATGAAACAAGCCATCCAAAGAGCCATGCGTGCTCCTGGTGTTAAAGGTTGTAAAATCATGTGCTCAGGACGTTTAGGTGGAGCAGAAATTGCTCGTAACGAAATGTTCCACGAAGGCAGCATTCCTCTACATACTTTGAGAGCCGATATCCAATACGGATTTGCTGAAGCAAAAACGACTTATGGTCGTATCGGTGTTAAAGTTTGGATCTATAGAGGCGAAATTTTGCCTAAAGAGAAAAACAAACCCGTAACTAAGGAAGGAGGCAAATAATATGTTGCTCCCTAAAAGAGTTAAATACCGCAAACAGATGCGGGGTAAAATGAGAGGGATGGCCAAAGGCGGAACCGAGCTCTCCGGAGGAGATTTTGGATTACAAGCTTTGGAAGCCTCTTGGATAACAAATCGTCAAATAGAAGCAGCACGTATAGCAATGACCCGTTATATTAAACGTGGTGGTAAAGTTTGGATTAAAATATTCCCTGACAAACCGGTCAGTCAAAAGCCGGCTGAAACTCGAATGGGTAAGGGAAAAGGCGCCCCGGAGTATTGGGTAGCCGTAGTTAAACCAGGCCGTATCATGTTTGAAATTGCCGGAGTACCGGAGGAAACTGCTCGTGAAGCCATGCGCTTAGCTGCCCACAAATTGCCGATTAAAACGAAATTTGTCAAACGAGAAGAAGTGGGTGGTGAGTAGAATGAAGGTTAATGAATTGCGCAAGCAGATTAGCGAGATGGATTCCGCAGAACTTGAGCAAAAGCTAGCCGAGTATAAAGCTGAGCTGTTTAACCTCCGTTTCCAAATGGCGATGGGACAATTGGAAAATCCAATGCGTATTCGTGAAGTCCGTAAAGCCGTAGCCCGCGTCAAAACCCGGATGCGTCAACGGGAACTGAATATCGGCTAATGGATAGGAAACAATAAGGAGGAACAATATGATGGAACGCGCTCGTCGTAAAGTTCGTACCGGTGTGGTTTCAAGCAATAAGATGGATAAAACCATCGTTGTTACAGTTGAAACTTTAGTTAAACATCCTCTCTACGGAAAAAGGATCAAACGCACCGTAAAATTTAAAGCTCATGATGAGAATAATGCATGTAACGAAGGAGATCTCGTTACAATTATGGAAACCCGACCGCTCTCGAAAGATAAGCGTTGGCGGTTAGTAGAAATCGTCAAACGAGCAGAATAAGCTCGGCTTAGGCGAAAGGGGGAAATATAATGGTACAACAAGAATCCGTATTAAATGTTGCAGATAATTCCGGTGCCAAACAGATAAAATGCATCAGAGTTAGAGGCGGACACTTCCGTCGCTATGGCAATGTGGGTGATGTGATTGTTGCTTCAGTAAAATCCGCAACACCCGGCGGCGTTGTTAAAAAGGGCGAAGTTGTCAAAGCTGTTATCGTCAGGACCCGTCATGGTATGGGTAGAAAAGATGGCTCTTATATTCGCTTCGACGACAATGCAGCCGTCATCATCAAAGATGACAGAAGCCCCAGAGGAACTCGTATCTTTGGACCGGTAGCTCGGGAATTACGCGAAAGAGATTATATGAAAATAGTTTCCTTAGCGCCCGAAGTACTATAATCAGGAGGTGTTTTGGATTTGACAGCACCTAAGATGCATGTAAGAAAAGATGATACCGTCTTGGTTTTATCTGGCAAAGATAAAGGCAAGCAGGGCAGAGTCTTGGTTTCTATACCCAAGCAAAGAAGGGTTATTGTTGAAGATATCAATATGGTAAAAAAACATACCAGGCCTTCAGCCACCAACCCTAGTGGCGGTATTTTAGAGACAGAGGCACCTATTAAAATTGATAAATTACAGGTAGTATGTCCTTCCTGTAAGGAAGCCACAAGAGTTGGCCGAAAAAAGGACGAAAATAATAGAAGTTATCGCTATTGCAAAAAATGCGGTAAATCTCTTGACAAATAGGAAGGGAGGTAACACATCTTGTCTCGATTAAAAGAAAAATTTCAAAACGAAGTAACACCGGCTCTGATGGAAAGATTCAACTACACCAGCGTCATGAATGTGCCTAAGGTGGAAAAGATCGTTCTCAACATAGGAGTGGGTGAAGCTATACAAAACGCGAAAGCTTTGGAATCAGCGGTTGAGGATTTGACTGTTATTGCCGGCCAAAAGCCTGTAATCACCAAAGCCAAAAAATCTATTGCAAACTTTAAACTCAGAGAAGGCATGTCCATTGGAACGATGGTGACTTTGCGCGGTGAGCGCATGTGGTCTTTTTTGGATAAGCTGATGAATATAAACCTTCCTCGTGTGCGAGATTTTAGGGGAGTATCTCCCAAATCATTTGATGGTCGTGGTAATTATTCTTTAGGAATCCGCGAACAGCTTGTTTTTCCGGAAGTAGATTACGACAAGATCGACAAGATTCGTGGATTGAGTATCTCCATTGTCACAACGGCAAAGACTGATGAAGAGGGTTTTGAGTTGCTGAAGGCACTCGGAATGCCCTTCCGTTCATGATTGAGGAGGATATACCATGGCAAAAACATCATTAAAAGTTAAACAAAAAAGGCCCCCAAAATATAAGGTTCAGGCCTATAATCGCTGCAGAATATGCGGCCGTCCCCATGCTTATATGCGTAAATTCGGCGTTTGCCGTATTTGCTTCCGCAATTTGGCGCATCAGGGTCATATTCCCGGTGTCCGAAAAGCCAGCTGGTAATATCGAAACAGGGAGGAGGTCGTTTACATGGCTATGACCGATCCGATTGCTGATATGTTAACTCGCATCCGCAATGCCAATGTAGTGTACCATGATAAAGTTGACATACCGTCATCGAAAATGAAAGTTGCGCTGGCGGATATCCTGAAAAATGAAGGATATATCCGTGATTATCAGCAAATCAGCGACAACAAACAAGGTGTTCTTCGAGTTTTTATGAAATATGGAGCCGAACGTGAGAGAGTAATCACCGGCTTGAAAAGAATTTCCAAACCGGGACTTCGAGTTTATGTTAAGAAGACTGAGGTTCCTAGAGTTTTAAATGGTTTGGGTGTAGCAGTTATTTCTACAACTGCTGGATTGTTGAGTGATAGACAAGCCAGAGCTGCCGGTTTAGGCGGCGAAGTCGTATGTTATATTTGGTAAGGAGGTGCTGTAATTGTCTCGTATAGGTAAAATGCCCATTAAAATACCCCAAGCAGTTCAGCTTACAATGAACGATAACTTGGTAAATGTAAAAGGGCCCAAAGGTACCCTAGAACGTACGGTGCATCCGGATATGATTTTGACTCTGGAAAATGACGAACTCATTATAACTAGACCCAGTGACAATAAAACGCATCGTTCCTTGCACGGTTTAACCAGAACCCTGATCAACAATATGGTTCACGGTGTTAGCGAAGGGTACAGTAAAACCCTGAACATCGTCGGTGTTGGTTACAGAGCAACTAAGCAAGGCCGTACATTAGTTTTGAATATGGGCTATTCCCATCCGGTGGAAATAACTCCGGAAGAGGGATTGGAAATCGAAGTTCCAATTCAAACTAGGGTTATTGTTTCAGGAATTGATAAAGAAAAAGTTGGTGCTCTAGCAGCCCAGATTCGTGCGGTTCGTAAGCCAGAGCCTTATTTGGGTAAAGGTATCATGTATGAAGGCGAAGTTATTCGTCGTAAAGCCGGTAAGGCCGGTAAATAAGGCTAATAACGAGAAAGGAGTGACTTAGCTTTGATTAAAAAGCAAGATGCTAATAAAGCGCGGCGACTTCGACATTATCGTGTGCGGAAAAAAGTAAACGGTACGCCCGAAAGACCACGCCTTTGCGTTTATCGCAGTAACAAGCACATAGTTGCTCAAGTTATCGACGATATCAACGGTCAAACTCTGGTTTCTGCTTCCAGTTTGGAAAAGGATGTCAGAGCCGAAATAAAAAGTGGTGGTAATAAAGAAGCCGCCAAAGTAGTTGGAGCTTTAGTTGCTAAAAGGGCTGTGGAAAAAGGAATCGAAGTGGTCGTTTTTGACCGAGGCGGTTATATTTATCATGGTCGAGTAGCAGCTTTGGCAGACGCCGCAAGAGAAGGCGGTTTACAATTCTAGGACGAAGGAGAGGTATCTTCCATGCAAAAGATTGATCCAAGCAATCTGGAATTGACAGAAAGAGTGGTCTCCATCGGTCCTGTATCTAAGACCGTTAAAGGCGGACGCATTCGTCGATTCAGAGCTCTTGTTGTTGTAGGTGACCAAAAAGGTCATGTTGGCATTGGAGTTGGTAAAGCACGTGAAGTGCAAGAAGCCATCAAAAAAGCCAAAGACGTCGCAGAGAAAAGCGTCGTAAAAATCCCCTTGGTTGGGACAACTGTCCCCCATACTAATATTGGACGTTTTGGTGCCGGAGAGGTTTTAATCAAACCCGCTTCTGTTGGAACAGGCGTCATTGCCGGCGGTCCCGTTAGGGCTGTTTTAGAATCAGCAGGCATTCAAGACATACTGACAAAATCACATGGGTCTTCCAATCCTATCAATCAGGTGAAAGCAACTCTGCAGGGTTTGACTTCAATGAAAACCGCAGAAGAAGTGGCTAGGTTGAGAGGAAAATCTGTCGAAGAGATCCTCAGTTAAGGAGGAAAGACATGTCAAAACAATTAAAAATAACATTGTTCCGTGGTTTTGCTGGGAAAACAAAGAAACAACGTGCCATTGCCAGAGCCTTGGGCCTGCGTAAAAGAGAGCAAGTTGTTATCCACCAAGATTCACCAACGATTCGCGGAATGGTAAATAAAATCCCCCACATGTTGATTGTGGAAGAAATTGAAGAGTAGGAGGAGCCCTTATGAAACTGCATGAATTAAAACCAGCAGCCGGTTCGCGCACACCGAAGCGTCGAGTTGGCCGTGGTATAGGTTCCGGATTGGGCAAAACCTCTACCCGCGGACACAAAGGTCAACGCAGTCGCAGTGGTCATAGTTTGCAACCCGGTTTTGAAGGGGGTCAAATGCCCTTAGTGCGACGCTTACCCAAAGTTGGTTTTACTAGTATCTTCAAAAAGAAATATTCTTTAGTCAATGTGAACAGATTGGACAGCCTACCAGCTGATACAATCGTCACACCTCAATTGATGTATGAAGAAGGTTTAGTCCGAAACCGCAGACTTCCCGTAAAAATTTTAGGCAATGGAGAATTATCAAAAGCTCTTACCGTTCAAGCACACAAGTTTTCTGCTTCAGCAACTGAAAAGATCGAAAACGCAGGCGGTAAGGTTGAGGTGATTTAATGTTTAGCACCTTTGTTAATGCCTGGAAAATAAAGGATCAGCGGACAAAAATTCTTTACACAGGCTTATTGATTTTTCTTTTTCGCTTAGGTGTTCATATACCTGTTCCTTTAATTGACCCGACTGCCATCCGCAGTATTTTCAGCAGCAGCAACTTTTTTGGATTCTTAAATGTTATGTCCGGAGGAGCTCTCAAACAAATGAGTTTCTTTGCTCTGGCAGTCGGACCCTATATAACATCATCCATTGTGATTCAGCTGCTGACCGTAGTCATTCCTTCCTGGGAGGAAATGTCTAAGGAAGGGGAAGAGGGAAGAAAAAAATTACAAGAATATACTCGCTATATCACAGTCGCTTTGGCCATGTTGCAAGGTTATGCCACTGTCAATTACATTGGCAGCCAGGGCGGTGTCCAAAATCCAGGTTTCTTCTCCTATTTTCTAATCTCCTTGACTTTTACCGCCGGCACAATGTTGCTCATGTGGATGTCTGAAACGATTGGAGAAAAAGGAGTTGGAAATGGAGTTTCCATACTGATTTTCTCTGGTATTATTTCCCAATTGCCACAGGCTGTAGTCGGGATGGTCAGAGATGTTATCGCAGGGGAGATCCCCTGGTGGGGCGTCCTTATTTTAACAATAATAGCCCTGATCAGTGTAGCAGGAGTAGTTTTCATCACCCAGGGAACCAGGAAAATTCCTGTTCAATATGCCAAGAGAGTTGTCGGCCGTAAAATGTATGGTGGCCAGAACACTCACATTCCCTTTAAAATCAACCAAGCAGGTGTTCTACCTGTAATCTTTGCTTCCAGTTTGCTCATGTTCCCGGAAACGATTCTGCAATTTATCAACGCCAACTGGGCCCAGAATTTACACAGAGTTATGGGAATCGGCACTTGGTTGCACACTATTTTATACATACTATTGATTTTCTTCTTTTCTTTTTTCTATACGATGATGCAATTCAATCCTATCGACACAGCTAAGAATATGCAAAAGAACGGTGGCTTCATTCCCGGCATACGTCCCGGCAGACCCACTTCTGATTACATCAGCCGAGTTATGACTCATTTGACTGTAGTCGGTGCAGCATTTTTGTGTATTCTCGTCCTCTTACCGATGTTTCTCTCTGCCGTTACCTCGATGGAAACCGGTTTCGGTGGCACGACTATTCTGATTGCTATCAGTGTAGCTCTGGAAACAATTAAGAGCATAGAGGCCTCTGTAATGCAACGTCACTATAAAGGTTTCCTCGATTAGGGAGTTGTAAGAATAATGCGTATTGTTTTATTAGGACCTCCGGGTGCCGGAAAAGGAACCCAGGCTGAAAATTTGACCAAGATTTATGGGGTGCCCCATATTTCCACCGGTGAAATGTTTAGAACAGCAGTTAAAGAAGAAACACCTTTAGGCTTAGAAGCCAAGAAATATATGGATGCCGGTGAGTTAGTTCCTGACTCACTGACCATAGGAATTGTCAAAGAACGCTTTTTGAAATCCGATTGTGCCAAGGGCTTTTTGCTCGATGGCTTTCCCAGAACCTTAGCTCAAGCTGAAGCTCTAGATCAGATGCTGGAAGAGCTGGATGTTCAATTGGATACGGTTTTAAATATAGATGTTCCTGAAGAAGATTTGCTAATCAGGTTGACGGGTCGACAAATTTGTCGACAGTGCCAAGCTCCTTATCATAAAGCTTTCAAACCGGCGCAAAAAGAAGGAATTTGTGACCTTTGTGGTGGTCAGCTTTATCAAAGAGACGATGACAGCGAAGCCACAGTGCTCAGCCGTTTAGAGGTATACAACCGTCAAACTTCACCGCTCATTTCTTATTATGCAGATTCTAGCAGACTGACCACAGTCAGTGGTGACGGAAGTGTTCAAGAAGTCACCGACCGAGTCAAGGCTGCTTTGGAGAATTTGCAATGATTATTCTGAAATCTGCCCATGAAATCGAAGTAATGAAAGAAGCCGGAAGAATTCTGGCCGAAGTTTTAAAAGCCCTAGAAGAAGCAGTAGTTCCGGGAATAAGCACCTTGGAGTTGGATGCTATCGCTGCTCATTTAATCGAACAAGCAGGATGTAAGGCAAGCTTTTTAAATTATAATGGCTATCCCAATACACTTTGTATATCTGTTAACGAAGAAGTAGTCCACGGTATACCCGATCATAGAGTTTTACGTGAAGGGGATATTGTGAGCATAGACGGTGGTGTGATTTACCGCGGCTACCATTCCGACTCTGCTAAAACTTTTCCTGTTGGAAGCATCAGTCAGGAAAAAAAGAAATTGCTCCAAGTTACAGAAGAATGTTTGTATCGCGGCATCGAACAAGCAGTGGAAGGCAATCGCCTCAGCGATATTTCCCATGCTATACAAAAACACGCTGAACTACACGGATACTCAGTGGTCAGAGATCTGGTAGGTCATGGCATTGGCCAAAGCCTACATGAAGATCCGGAAATACCAAATTTTGGTCCACCCAATCGAGGGCCGCGTCTGCAAAAAGGCATGACTTTGGCCATAGAACCGATGATCAATCTGGGGGATTACCCCGTCGAAGTTCTAGCCAATGGTTGGACTATTGTTACCAAAGACAAAAAACCATCAGCTCACTTTGAACATACTATAGCGATAACTGACGATGGTCCTTTGATCTTGAGCACCTTGAATTCAGAAAATTTACTTTGATTGAGAATAGATTTTAGAGGAGGATTGAGCAATAAAACATGTCAAAAGAAGATGTCATTGAAGTAGAAGGTAAGGTTATTGAACCTTTGCCCAATGCAATATTTAGAGTTGAACTGGATAACGGTCATGTGGTTTTAGCCCATGTTTCCGGTAAACTCAAATTGAATTACATCCGAATCTTAAGAGGAGATCGGGTCAAGTTGGAAATTTCCCCCTACGACCTCAGTCGAGGACGTATAACTTATCGGTTGAAATAACCTAAACATAAGGAGGTAAACTCTATGAAGGTTCGGCCGTCTGTAAAGAAAATGTGCGATAAATGTAAAATTATCAAGCGTCACGGACGCGTGATGGTCATCTGTGAAAACCCCAAGCACAAACAAAGACAAGGATAATGAGACTTATTGATTAATTCTCAATGAACTTACGGAGGTGTAAGACAAATATGGCACGTATTGCCGGTGTAGACTTACCCAGAGAAAAACGTGTTGAAGTTGGTTTAACATATATCTTTGGTATAGGTCCATCAACATCCAAAAAGATTCTGAACCAGACCGGTGTAAATCCGGATACTAGGGTTCGTGATTTGTCTGAAAGTGATGTTGCCAAACTGCGTGAAGTATTAGATCGCGAACATAGAGTCGAAGGCGACTTAAAGCGCGAAACAGCAGCGAATATAAAAAGATTATCTGATATTGGATGTTATCGTGGTATCAGACATCGCCGCGGCTTACCAGTCAGAGGCCAACGCACAAAAACAAATGCAAGGACTAGAAAAGGTCCTAAACATACCCCCGGCGGAAAACGGAGATAAGCGGTATCCTAAAGGAGGGATAGGTGAAAAATGGCAAAGGCAAGAACTGTCCGCACTCGACGCAGAGAGCGTAAGAATATTGAATATGGTGTTGCCCATATCCAATCTACATTTAACAATACAATCATAACCATCTCTGATAGAAACGGTAATGCAATTTCTTGGGCTACAGCAGGTGGCATGGGTTTTAGAGGCTCGAAAAAGAGTACACCTTTTGCAGCACAGCAAGCCGCAGAAAAAGCAGCGAAGACAGCTATGGAACATGGTTTAAAAGAAGTTGAAGTCATGGTCAAAGGACCTGGATCCGGTCGTGAAGCAGCCATCAGACAGTTGCAGACTTCCGGTCTCAATGTATCCATGATCAAAGACGTCACTTCTGTTCCTCATAATGGCTGCCGTCCGCCCAAGCGTCGCAGGGTTTAATCAGAAGGAGGTTATAAAGTATGGCTAGATATACAGGCCCCGTCTGCAGATTATGTCGTCGTGAAGGCGTTAAACTATTTTTAAAAGGAGAACGCTGCTATACGACCAAGTGTGCATTAGAGCGCCGGGCCACAATCCCGGGCCAGCACGGTCAGGGACGCAGAGCAAAGGTTTCTGACTATGGTCTGCATTTAAGAGAAAAACAGAAAACAAGACGCTATTATGGCGTATTAGAAAATCAATTCCATCGTTATTTTGAAGTTGCCAAGAGAAAAAAAGGAGTTGCCGGGACCAACCTCTTACAGATGTTGGAAAGCCGCTTGGACAATGTGGTTTATCGTTTAGGTTTTGCCAGCAGCAGAGCTGAAGCCAGACAACTTGTTCGCCATGGTCACTTTAGAGTCAACGGTCAAAAAGTAAATATCCCTTCCTACCTGCTCAAAGAAAACGATGTAGTCGAGCTGCGCAGTAAAAGCAGAAGCAGCGCCAAGTTTGTCGAGTTAATCGAAGCATTGCCGACTAAGACTATTATGCCTTGGCTACAATTGGATGTTGAAGCTCTGCGCGGAACATTTGTTCGTTTGCCTGAGCGTGAAGAAATTGATATTCCGGTTGCCGAGAATCTGATTATTGAATTCTATTCCCGGTAATGTTTTGGAATCAAGTGGGAGGGTTGACCTATGTTGGAAAAAATTGATCGCCCGAAAATTGAAATTTTGGAAATTAAAGATGGAGACCGTTACGGCAAATTCAGTGTTGAACCTCTACAAAGAGGCTATGGACACACTCTAGGCAACTCCCTTCGTCGTATCCTTCTCTCAAGCATCGACGGAGCAGCTGTCACTTCCGTGAGAATCCAGGGTATTGAACATGAGTTCACTACAATACCTGGTATTTTGGAAGATGTAACCGAACTTGTTTTGAATTTAAAAGAAATACGTTTGAAAATCTACAGTGATGAAATCAAAACCCTGAGAATCGAAAAAGAAGGGGAAGGTATCATTACGGCAGCTGATATAATTCTAGACTCAGATGTAGAAGTTTTAAATCCGGATTTAGTTATTGCAAATCTTGAACCGGATGGAAGACTCTTTGCAGAATTAACAGCTCAAAGAGGACAAGGCTATGCAACTGCCGAGCGTAATAAAGACAACGATCCGACAATCGGAACTGTCTGGATGGATTCGGTTTTTTCCCCGATTAAAAGGGTAAATTACCATGTTGAAAACGCCAGGGTTGGTCAGGTTACTGACTTCGATAAGCTGATTATTGAAGTCTGGACTGATGGGACGGTAACGCCCCAGGAAGCTTTGAGCAGTGGTTCCAGAATAATTTGCAATCTTCTGAATTTGTTCATCGATTTAACGGAGAACAATAGGGACGTCGAAGAAGAACCCCAAGAAGATGATTTAGAAGAGAGTTTAAAAGAAGACAAATTGAAAATGACCATAGAAGATTTGGATCTTTCTGTGCGTTCATTCAATTGCCTGAAACGCGCCGGTATCAACACGGTTTCTGAACTGGTCATTAAGACTGAAGAAGATATGATGAGAGTGCGCAACTTAGGTAAGAAGTCCTTGGAGGAAGTCGTACTAAAATTAGGCGTCCTCGGTTTGTCTTTAAGAAAACCCGATGAATAAAATGACGAAGGAGGGAGAAATATGGGCTATCGTAAATTAGGTAGAAATACCGGTCATCGCAAAGCCCTGCTCCGCAACATGGTAACTTCTTTTTTAGAAGCGGAACAGATAGAAACAACAGAAACCAGGGCCAAAGAAGTCCGTTCTGTTGCCGAAAAGATGATTACTTTGGGTAAAAGAGGAGATCTCCATGCACGCCGTCAAGCATCTGCTTTCATTACCAAAGAAAGCGTTACAAAGAAACTTTTTGACGATGTTGCGAAACGATATGAAAACCGTCAAGGTGGCTACACCAGAATCCTGAAATTGGGTCCTCGTCGTGGTGACGCCGCACCTATGGCAATTTTGCAATTGGTCGAGGCTGATGGCGGTTCAGCAAAGAAGGAATAAAAAAATGACTAACCCAGCTCTGCTGATAGAAATCAAGGATTTGAGCCATGTTTTTCAGGGTCAAGAGCATCAAGAGATAAAAGCTCTTTCAGCGGTAAATTTAACCGTCAAGGCCGGTGAGTTTCTAGTTATCTTAGGAGCCAACGGTTCTGGTAAATCGACCTTAGCCAAACATCTCAATGCCCTTTTATTGCCTACTGAAGGCAATGTCATCATTGATGGATTGAACACCGATGATGAAAAGGTTTTGTGGGATATTCGGCAGCGGGTGGGAATGGTTTTTCAAAATCCAGACAACCAAATCGTAGCGACTATTGTCGAAGACGATGTTGCTTTTGGACCTGAGAATTTAGGGCTTCCCCCCGCTATTATCAAAGAGCGGGTTGAGGAAGCTCTTTTCATGGTCGACATGTTAGAGTATAGACAACACGCTCCTCACTTACTTTCCGGTGGTCAAAAACAAAGAGTGGCCATTGCTGGCATTGTGGCTATGCGTCCTAAAATCATTGTCTTGGACGAAGCAACTGCTATGCTCGATCCTAAGGGCAGACAAGAAGTGATGTCCGTGATCGACAAGCTCAAACAGGAAGGCATGACGGTTATTTTAATCACCCATCATATGAGCGAAGCTACCTTAGCTGACAGAGTTGTTTTGTTGGATCAAGGCAAAATCAAAGCACAAGGAACTCCCAGAGAAGTCTTCGCTCAAAGAGAGATGATGAGGGATCTGGGATTGGATATTCCGCCTATGTCACAATTGGCCGAAATGCTGAAAGAAGCCGGTATCATCGAGAGCGATGATGTTTTGGATGTAGAAGATTTGGTGAAATTATTATGTCCGTAATGTTACAAGATGTGGGATTGGTCTTCAGCCCAGGTACACCTTTTGAAGCCCGGGCCTTAAAAGACATTGACCTTGAAATTGAAAAAAATCAAATAGTCGCGATCATAGGTAGAACCGGGTCGGGTAAGTCCAGTTTGGTTCAGATGATCGCAGGATTACAAAGACCCAGCAGCGGCACTGTGCTGATGGACGACTTAGAGTTGTACAAAAAGCAGACTGACCGCAAGCTCTTGAGAAGAAAAGTTGGGATGGCTTTTCAATATCCTGAACACCAGCTTTTTGAAGAAACGGTAGAAAAGGAATTGAGTTTTGGCTTGCTCAAACAGGGTTATAGCCAAGAGGAAATTGAGCAGCGAATTAAAAAAGCCATGAGCTTTACTAAATTGGAAGACTCGATGCTTCCCAGGTCACCTTTTGAATTATCGGGAGGCCAAATGCGCCGCCTAGCTATCGCATCGGTCATAGCCATGGAACCCGATTATCTAATTTTGGATGAACCTACTGCAGGTTTGGATCCAGCCGGCCGTGATGAAATCCTTGGTGGATTGCAAGCTTGGCAAAAGGAAACCAAAAAAACCGTTATTTTAGTTTCCCATAGTATGGAAGATGTAGCCAAACTGGCAGATTTCATTATCGTCTTATCCGATGGTCAAGTTGTCTTGGCCGATCAGACCAGAAATGTCTTCAGCCAGGGAGAGCTTCTTCAGTCTGTAGGTTTGGATGTGCCTCAAACCACCGCTTTGATGCTAGAACTGATCAAAAAAGGATGGAAGGTGCCTACCTATGCCCTGACTGTTCAAGAGGCTTTTGAGGCGATTTTAAGCCAGCTAAGGGAAGACTCGAAGGATCTGCCCCTGGGCGAGATAGAGAAGCCAAAGGAGGTAAGCTGATGAACATGTTGCAAGGTGTGACCATAGGACAATACTATCCTTTGGATTCACAAATACATAAGATGGACGCTCGATTTAAAATCGGCATGATTTTTATCTATGTCATAGCACTTTTTACTGCTTCCGGTCCCTTTGCCTATTCTCTTTTAGCCCTCTTCGCTTTAGCTGTCATCGCTCTATCTAAAATACCCTTCAAGATCATCCTCAAGGGCTTAAAGCCCATTCTCTGGATTATTGGATTTACTTTGATTTTGCACACCTTCAGTACTAAAGAGGGATTTATCGTCTGGCAATGGTCGAGGTTCTCCATCTACTCGGGCGGAATCGTCAGAGGAATCATGATGGGCTTTCGTTTGATTCTGCTCTTGAGCATTACCTCTTTGCTCACCCTGACCACTACCCCAATCGATTTAACCGATGGCTTAGAGGTTCTTTTGAGCCCCTTTAAAAAGCTCGGTTTGCCCGCTCATGAATTGGCTATGATGATGACCATCGCTCTAAGGTTTGTTCCCACTCTGATTGAGGAAGCGGACAAAATCATCAAAGCTCAAACTGCCCGAGGTGCAGATTTTGAATCCGGAGGCTTTATAGCCAGAGCCAAGAGCCTGATACCTATTTTAGTCCCCCTTTTCATTAGCGCATTCAGAAGAGCAGATGACTTAGCCATGGCTATGGAAGCTCGTTGCTATCGAGGTGGAGAGAATAGAACCAAGATGAAGGAATTGAAAAGTGGTAAACGTGACTACTTGGGTCTTTCAGTCATGGTCCTCGTATTTTTGCTCATGCTCACCTTGAGAATTACCGGTTTTGATTCCTGGCAGGCTTGGCTATGAAAAGAATAGAACTGCAAATTCAATATATTGGCAGCTTCTATAGTGGTTGGCAGAGACAACAAAATAGCCAAAGTGTTCAGCAAACTATCGAAGAGGCACTATTCAAACTGACTGGAGATAGGCTTGTCTTGCATGCAGCCGGGCGAACTGATGCTGGTGTTCATGCCTTGGACCAGCGGGCAATCTTTGATACAGATTCTAAAATTCCGGTTGAACGTTTCAAATATGCCCTGAACGCTTATTTGCCTGACGATATTAGAATCGTCAGAAGCCAAGAAGTTGAAGCTGATTGGCATCCCCGTTTTAATAAACATTTGAAAGTATATCGCTATACGGTGGATACAGCCAAGATAGTCAGGCCTTTCGATTTTCCTTATGTTTGGCCCTTCAAAGGCCAATTGGATTTGACGGAACTACAAATCCTCAGCGAGAGTATAATCGGAACAAAGGACTTCACCAATTTTTGTGCCAGCGGGAGTTCGGTCCAGAATAAGACCAGAACAATAACTTCTTCCTCCTGGAAACAAGAGGGAAGCAAATACATCTTTGAAATAGTTGGCAATGGTTTTTTATACCATATGGTCCGTCTTTTAGTGGGAACTCAAATGCAAGTTATGAGAAAACGATTGACCTATGAAGATTTTTTAAAAATGCTCAACAATCCTTTGCAAGGGCCCAAAGCAAATCTGCTTGCTCCGGCCAAAGGCCTGTGTCTTTATAGAATAATTTACGAAGATACATAGTAAGACTTGACAAAGTCCGATATTTTATCTAAAATAACTCTGTTGTGTATTTCTTGGCCGGTTACCCCGAGACCCGCTTTTAGAAATCAGATGACGTATATAATTTTTTTAATTATTGGAGGTAATACCGTGCGTACGACCTATATGGCCAAGCCATCTGAATTGACCGAAAAATGGTGGGTCATCGATGCCGAAGGACAAGTCCTGGGGCGGGTGGCCACCGAGATTGCCGCTATTTTACGTGGCAAACATAAACCAACATTTACCCCTCATGTCAACTGTGGTGATCATGTAATCGTGATCAATGCTGATAAAGTTGTTTTGACAGGTAAAAAATTAGATCAAAAACATCATCAACGCTATTCCGGTTATCTGGGCGGTTTGAAGAAAGTACCTTATCGCCGCCTGATGGAAACCCATCCGACCAGAGCAATGGAAACAGCCGTTAAAGGCATGTTGCCCCACAACCGATTAGGCAGACAGATGATGAAGAAATGCCGCATTTATGCCGGCAATGAGCATCCACATCAAGGTCAAAAACCTGAACCTTGGATTCTGCAGAAATAATAAGGGAGGAAACGAAAAATGGCACAGTATCGCTTGAAAAACTATGGTACCGGCCGCCGCAAAAAATCTGTGGCACGGGTTCGTTTGATCCCGGGAACCGGCAGAATTACTATTAACAAACGTGATATCGATGATTATTTTGGTTTAGCAACACTCAAGTTTATCGTCCGTCAGCCCTTGGTTTTAACTAAAACTGAAGGTGACTTTGATGTAATATGCCGAGTTCATGGAGGAGGCACAACCGGACAAGCCGGTGCCATCCGCCACGGTATATCCAGAGCTTTGGTCAATGCTGATCCTGATTATAGACCGGCTTTAAAAAAAGCAGGCTTCATGACCAGAGATCCTCGCATGAAAGAACGTAAAAAATACGGTCTTAAAAAAGCCAGAAAAGCTCCTCAATTCTCCAAACGATAAGATTGCGAAAGCTAAAATCCTTGATTTTACAAGGTATTTAAGATCGATTGAAGTTAAAAACCGCCATTGGACTGACCAGTGGCGGTTTTTTGCTTTTGAAATTCTGTCACAGACAAGATAGCTTCGTATTCTTATATTGACCTTGTACTTAGAATCAATTGTAATTTGAGCTATTGAATCAGCTGGAAAAATCAAAGAGATTCAGCCTTTAAGACTCTGCAGGCATTTTGAACTGGCTGTCTTTCACTACTTGAAGACAATTTAGTTGTGATTGTCTATTGTTTTGGTCTATTTAAAAAATCTCCAAAAAAATCTTTGGTTGAAGAACGTTTTCTGGTTTGACCTTGATTATTAAATCCCTTATGCTGAGGATATATGAAAGTAAGAAGGTCTTATCAGAAGAAGAAATTCAGGTAGATGAAATGAGGCAAGAAAATGTATCTAGAGTTTGAAAATCTAGTTGTTAGAAATGCAACCAAAGAGGATGCACATTTATTGGGCAAATGGTGGCGAGACGGTAAGGTTATGGCTCATGCAGGGTTTCCCCTTGGTCTCAAAATAAAAGATGAAGAAATAGCAGCCAGCTTAGAAAAGGATACCGATGATACCAGAAGACGCCTAATATTGGAAGTGGACGAACACCCTGTTGGCGAGATGAATTGGACCAATTTAGGCGATTCAGTGGCTGAGATAGGCATTAAAATCTGTGTTGAATCGCACCAAGGCCAAGGCTATGGGCCCAAGTTCTTAAAACTGCTGATTGACTATTTGTTTACTAAAATGAATTTTGATAAGATAGTCTTGGATACCAATCTTAAAAACATAAGAGCTCAGCATACCTATGAAAAACTGGGTTTTATCAAGACCGAAGTCAAATCTGACTTTTGGAAAGACCAATTGGGGCAATTACAATCATCTGTAGAATATGAATTGGAAAAGAAAGACTGGATCTCTTCTACCTAAAGGATTGAAAACATACGGAGCTTATTATCTGCCTTCATAGAAAGCCAATATATATCCAATATGCCCCTCTGGGATGGGCGCTTCAATTAGTCAAAAGTCTATTTGAAAATATTAAAAAGGCAGATGCTCTCAATGCATCTGCCTTTTTAGCTTTGCGACTTAGCTTTGCGATATTTTTTCCAAAGACTTGATTCTAAGGGAGTCTGCTTGAGTTAGAAGATCTCTAAATCGAGAAGGCTTTCTGATTCAAAAGCATATTGAGAAACTGCTTTCCCTTTGCTTTTTATCTGGATATTGCTGCTAAAACCAAGAAAAACATGATGAAAAGCCCCAGAAAGTTTCATTTGTATTGGTAGAAAAAGGGGTCTTTTTAATTTAAAACACCAAAACTTCTAAATTCTACACAATGAAGCAAATTAGTAATAAATTCTTGACTTTTTTCGGCAGGAAAAATGTCACTTATGATATAAATATTAAAACAAGACTGAAATAAGCTGTTTTAAGCAAGAATTTCAAGTATAAGTTAGCACCTAGGTTTTTTTAAAAAAGCAACTTAGTAAATAAAGTTTAAGCAGCAATTCTTCGCTCCTTTCTTAAAGCTTTAAGAAAGCATTCATAAGGAGTTTGGTAA
>JAAYKD010000064.1 GCA_012522585.1 Bacillota bacterium
CATAGTAGATGGGCAAATCTTTTTGCCCCAATAAATCTGGGAAGGTAGGCTTGGCTTTATTGGCTCCGGTGGTAAAGTCTACATCCAGTTCGCCCCAATAATAGGTAATTCCATAGGCGATGCTGAGAGCTTGAAAACCACCCCAAATCTTTTCTGTATTAATGCCCAAATCCACGGCTGCAATGGTCATTCCGCCCACTGCCGGCACAGATATGGGTATTTTCAAAGCAGCTTTGGCGTACATTTCAAAAAACCAGTCTGTATAGCCTTTGCCAATCAGCACGATGTAGCCGTTACCTTTGATCACTCCTTGGAACAAATCGATGGAAAGTGCGCCTTTTAGGTCGAGGTCTGGGTACCATTCCATGGTCAAAGCTAGCTTCGGAATCACCTTGATAGCGGTCATAACTTTAATATCCGAAGCTTCTAAAGAAATTCCGGTCAAGCCTATACCAAGCTTTGCTGTTGCATCCATAACTTGTGCAATGTTAAAACTCACTGCCAAAATCAGTTTAAGGGGCGGCAGAGCTTGTTTCAAAAAGATGGATTCATAAAGATCGGATATGCCTCCGCCGCCTCCGGTAATCCAGATGACGCCATAAGTGTCTATATTTATGCCTGGTTTAAAGCCGCCCGCGAAAAAATAGACTTCATCAGGGACGGGGAAATTCTTGTAGCTTTTGAAAGATAATTTGGCTTCCAAAGAAAATGTTGCCATTTCCATTTCACCTTCAAAGGAAAAAGCCCAATTGTTGACAGTGTTGACTTCTAGGGTTCCTTTGATCTTAGGCAAACTGTCAATATAGTTTTGGATTCCTACATCCACCTTGAATTTGACTCCGTAAAAGCCAACACCGCAGCCAAACAAGACATCCTGGACCATCACAGAGCCGGTCCAACCTTTATCATCTTCGTCATCTTCGTTGACTTTGGTAAAATCCCCCACTTGGTTGACCTTGTCTTTACCATAGGCAATTTCGTAAAGGCTGGAATCGGTCGTATGATACTCAAAGAGCTCTTGCATCTTGGTCCAATAGGTCTCTCGGGGTTTTTCCCCTTCTTTGGGGTTGAGAAAAGATAGTGAGAAACTGGCGGTAAATGAAAGCACCCTGCCTAATTCTGTTTCTTCTAATTCTTCCTCTTCATCATCTTCTTCTGGTGCTTCTGCGGAATTTTCATCTTCCTCTTCTTCCGGCTCAGGTGTATCTATAACTACCCCCAGCTCACCATAGGCCAGCTTAAAAATCATGCCGGCCAGGGTTTGCCCTAAGCCATAGACGCTGGGCCAAATCAGCTGGATGGTCGCATCGTTGAAGTTTTCCTTGCGGTTGCCGTTGATATCGTAAGGCCGTAAAGAGAAGTTCTTTTTTTGCTCGATTTTTGTGAAAATTGCCTTGCCTTTCCAGACTGAAGTTCTGGCGTCACTGGTCAGCAAATCCCCGTCAAATTCGGTCATGATGGCGGCTGATCTAAAGCCTTCCGGGCTCAAATAATCTTCGTAATAGACGGCCATGGTACCTGCTTCGAAATCCATACAACCGTTGATGGTTATGGGGTTATCGATAACATACTGGCGGGTTGTTGTGTCCAAATGTTTGGTGCTGACGGCAGAATAATAGGTTGTCTCCAATTGCCCATTGGAGGTAAGGACTTTTCTTTCTCCGGTAAACTCTCCTCGGAAAATCAATAGAATTTCTACATACTTACTCGTTTCTTTACTGAATTCCTTAAAAGCATCTTCGTCTTCGAAAGCTACGAGGCGATACATACTGTCGTGATTATAGGTTTCAGTTTTAATGCCTGGGTTTTTATCTACATTGTATTCAACAACGCAAAGAACTCCGTAGCTTTCGTTTTTGTACTTTTTGTCTTCCGAGACGACAAAGCGCAATTGACTGGCCGTTTGTTTTTGGTGGACTGCCGGCACAAGTTTGCTGGTCACCGCATAATCTGTCCATTCCAATTGTAAATACCAGCTCCCTGGGGCTAACTCGATATCATCTTTTAAGGCGATATCCATGATGCCGCCGCTGATACTGATGCTATTTTCGGGGATATCTACTTTAATTTTTCCGTCTACACTATAGGCATACAAATTCCAATTAGCTCTATTATCCAACATGGAAGCATTGGTCAGGGCCACAAACAAGTGACGGGTGCCTGATGTATAGATGACCTCCGGGGTCATGGAAGAAAAAGTAACTTTGGGGATAGCACCATCGCTGCCAGGTAGCAGTATATATACTACCTTTTCGCCAAGTAGCCGGTCGTCTGCCAGTTCACCGTCTGGGGATGAAACATCATAGACGCCAAAAGTGATGCGCTCATAGGCAGCATTTTCACTGAGATGAGCCTGAAAATAAAGCTGTTTGGAGATGGTGTTCCCTATTTTAACGTCGCTGTAGTTTACTCTTACTGGTTCTAAATCGCCGAATTCATTGATGGCGCTGCCGCTATCACTCAAGACACGTAAGTTAGAGGTAGTTTGGACAGCCAATGTGATATTCTCTAAATCCATCGCCGTCTCGGAAGCATAGTTTTCAAAGACAGCTCCAGCTGCAAAATCTGCAATTCCCAGGTCTGAAAGGCGTATAAAGCCGGTTTTATCAGGGTTAAGCTCCAAGCGGATGGGTACAGTTGCATCTATGGCTACTGAGTTGGCGGCGGGGACATTGTGTCTGGAATAGACGCCGTAAAAGCTGATTAAGCTGGCTGATTTAGAGCTAGGAATACTATTTAAATCGTAATAAAGTGCGTAAGCGCTGTCGGCGGTCAAATATTCGTTGTAAACATTGGTAAAGTTCAGGGATGAGTTAGGGGTAAAGTCAAAGAGAGTTGAAGCTAGGTTGTTCCAATGGCCAAAGGCAATTTGGTATGGCATGTTTGCCGGGTTGTTGACCGTATAAGCCATGATTCCCGCGTTTAAAGGGTCATCCATGGCGTAAAAATTTTGAGGTAAAGCGTACTTGCTGCCGTTTAAAACCCTTTCAGAAGTTATGGCTTCGGCGCTTAAATTTTCTGCTAGCACCTGATAATAAGCAAAGTCTTTATCCCCTAAACAGGTATCTAAAAGAATTCTGGCTTTGACATCGACAGGTGCGCCGGTTTGATTTTCTACTTCCAGCTGGATCGAGACCATGCCATGTTCGCTAGAGACTTCGTTGGCCAAGGTAATATTTTGTGTAAAAGTCAGCTGGCCTACTCTCCAAGTGGCTACAATATCTCCGTTGGCTTGGGCCTGACTCACCTGAACACCAAGGCGGCTGGGGTCGCTTAAATTTCCGTATTTACCTCCAAATATATAATCTTCTACTCTGCCCTCGCCGTAATCGACTCGGAAGGAGACGAAAGAGGTGTCATATTGACCGTTATGAAACAAGAGTTTCTTGTTGTTGTCTGATTTTTTGAGCAAGTCGCCTTCTTCGGTATTGACGACAAAGCCACCGTTTTCGCCGGAAACCTCTACCCTTATATAACCATTGTCTATGCTATATACAGAGTCATGACTCGAAGTATCGGCTAAAACTCTGACAGGTATCGCCGTTGTTATCGTGACGATACAGAGTAACATCGATATAAACCGTGTAAACCGTTTCATTTCGCCTTCCTCCTATTTTTCTACGTAGAGCAAAGTGCGGTAACTCTGTCTGCTTTGGGTGGTGATGTAGAGGGTATAAAAACCTGTTTGGTTTAATGTGATTTTGTCTTGGGCGTCAACGGGAACTGTTGAATTATAGTATTTCATTTGCCCTTCCGAGCGAATGCCCTGGGTGATTTTAATGGTATAGGGCTCCATCTCACTGGCCGAGATCTTTTTTAAACCCTCCACTATTAGTTGGTGCTGACCTTTAGTCAAAATGATTGTGCCTTCGGGCTCGGTTATTTGGCCGCCGATTATGATGACGGGCTGGCCTTTGTCGAAAACCCTCACGTAGCGAGTTGCATAGCCTTGGTTGCTGGCAGTATCTTCAACTATATAGAGAACTTCATAAAGACCAGGTTGACTAAGATTGACTATGTCTACTCCATTTTTATCAGTTAAATCGTAAGTAACTACCAGTTTTTCCGGAGCGTCTAAATTATCCCAGACGTTTACTCCTTGATCTAATAGTGCCTCCAAATCAGATAACTGGCTGTCTTGCCTGATCCTAACAGTCAGATTATCGAAGCTGATCATGGGGGCTGTTTTGTCGATGCTGCCAATCACGACTGTGACAAGACCTGAGTTACCGGCATTATCTGTAGCTTTGATCTGATAAACACCGTTTTCGGTAAATGTTATGGTGTGCTCGGTATCTGCACTTAAGCTAAAAGTTGTAGGGGTTGTAGTATCGACTGTAATGGTGCAAGCTTCATCAACTTTTATTTTTATGGTAGCTGCCGTAGAAGAAGGTAAGTTTTTAGTATTAGCAGGGTCGGTGGTTATTTTAGGCGGGGTGCGGTCAATATCTTTAGTAGTTACTGCAATGTTGCCAATATTGCCAGCTTTATCGGCAAAGCGATAAGTAGCAGTGCTGTTTAGAATTGTAGTGACTTTCAAAGGATTATTTTCGTCATAAAGAACCCCTGCTTTGCCAGCGTTCAGACAATAAGCAGGCTCGTTGAGGGTGAGGGCTATTTCAGCGGCATAGGGGGTTTTACCATCAAACCCTTGACGATATTGGTAATTTATTTCCGTTTCGATTTCGGGTGCCGTCTTATCGATTGCCCCTTCTGAAATTTGAAGTTCTACTTCACTGCTTTGCCAATTGGGTGCTGTGATTTCCATGCGAACCCCTAAAACTCCGTTACTTTCACCGCTGAAAGTTACAGTGACCAATTGAGTAACAGGATCATTAGTGTATAACAGATCCGGTGTAAAACTGACACCTTTAGGGACAGAGGAAAAATATGGCCAGTTTTCCCAGTTGATACCGTCGGTAGTATATGCCAGAGGGAAGACATTCGTCATCGGTTTATCAGCGGTTATTATAGCCTTGATATCCGTATTAACAGGGCCCAAAGTAGGACTAGTCTCAATAATCGATCCTCCACCACTAGTTTCCACTACATGAGGGGGCGACCAAAC